>NZ_CP133018.1:321670-643341 GCF_030866785.1 Agromyces protaetiae
CGGTACTCGCCGGCCGCGGTCGCGGCCGGAACCGTGACGCTGCCGGTGAACGTGCCGTCCTCGGCCACGACGCCCTCGCTGACGTGCACCGAGTCGGTGCCGCTGAACAGCCGCAGCTCGGCCTCATCGCCCGCGACGAACCCGGTCGCGCTGAAGGTGATGGCGGAGCCCGCCTGCACCGTGGCGGAGCCGAGCGTGACCTGGGTGCCGTCGCTGTTCTCGGGAACGACGGTCGGGTCGAGGGTGTCCTCGCCCGCACGCTGGATCTCACCGAGGCGGTCGAGGGCGCCCACGCCCGGCTGGTCCTCGGTGGGGTGGCCGTGGGTCGGGTCGCAGTCGTCGCCGACGCCGTCGCCGTCCTCGTCGCTCTGGGCGGGGTTCGCGATGTCCGGGCAGTTGTCGAGCTCGACCGGGATGTCGTCGCCGTCCTCGGTGATGGCCACGCGGGTCGACGCGACGTCTTCGAGTCCGCCCGCCTGGGTGACCCGCACCGACACGTCGCCCGTGAAGAGGTCGGTGAACTCGTGCGTGTAGATCGCCTCGGCGGTCTGCACCTCGAACTCGAGGTCGCCGTCGAGATCCCACTCGTAGCCGGTGATGGCGTCGGAGCCGGCACCCGGCACCGAGCCGCGCGCGTCGAACGTGATCGACGTGCCGACCTTCTGCACGTACGGTCCGTGCAGCCATGCCGACGGCGCTTCGGCGTCGTCGACATCGAGCGTCGCGACGAGCTCGTCGTCGGTGTCATCGGCGACGGCGGCGCGGAACGCGACGTTCCCTCCGCGAACCTGGTAGTTGTGGCTCTGCACGGCGGTCGCACCCGGCGTCATGCCGATATCGCGCTTCACCACGTAGGCGACCTGGTCGTGACCGGTGATGTTCGGGTGGTACCAGTTCATCTTGTCCCAGCTGGTCGACCACACCGTGTCGGAGTACAGCGGGTTCTGGATGCCCTCGGTCTGCCAGAACTCGTTGACCCACGTGTTCAGGTTGTTCCAGCCGGCGTGCGGCTCGGGCTCGTGCCCCTGGAACCGCTGCGACACGTTGCCCGCGTGGTAGGCCTTCGCCACGCCGTTCTGCTGGTTCCACTCGGAGACCGCCGATGCCTGCATGGCGTTGGCGGCGTTGCCGAGGTCGCGGACGCCCTTCGCGGCGTCGTACGAGTAGCTGCCCCAGCAGAGGAACGTGTAGTCGCACAGCGAGTAGTCGGTGTCGGGGCTCAGGTGCGGGTAGCCGACGAGGATGATCTCGGCCTGCGGTCCGAGCCGGTCCGACAGCGCCTTGAAGATCTTCAGCGTCTGCGACTTGACGGTCGGGATCGCACGGTTCGCGGCGTTCACGTAGTCGCGGCAGTCCGAGGACGCGCGCGAGCCGACGACGAAGCAGTAGCGCACGATGTTCTGGAAGTTGACGTCGTTGCCGCCGATGGTCAGCATGACGAGGTTGGTGTCGGTCGGCACCTGGTTGATCTGGGTGGACAGGACGTCCTTCGTCTCGTTGCCGCTCCACGCGTACGAGTCGTACCGGACGTGCATGTTGGGCTGGTGGTTCAGCCAGTCGACGTACTTCGACGCGTAGTTGTTGTGGCTGCGGCGGGCGTCGCCCGGTCCGTAGTAGGCACCGGCGCCGTTGCCGGCGGTGTAGGAGTCGCCGAGCGCGACGACCTTGTACGTCTGGATTCCGGCGGGTGCCTCGTCCGCGGCGGCGGGAAGCGCAGACGAGGTGGCGAGCAGGGCGGCGACCGCGACGGCCGCAGCACCCAATAGTCGTTTCTTGAGCATGCGTGACCTTTCGGTGGGCGGGGGTACGCCCAGGGGCACGCGGCGGCATTGCACGCCATCTCCCCCCAGGCGCCCTCAGCGAATCGCACGCTCAGGACACTCGCAACTTCGTTGAGTAGTACCCTCCGCTTCAGTCGGCGGCGGGAGGGGTGCGGGTCGCGTAGATCGCGGTGTCGGTCCATTCGCCGCGCATCCACCAGTCCTGGATGAAGGTCGCCTCGAGTCGCATGCCAAGGCGCTCGCAGAGGCGGGCGGATGCCTCGTTGCGGGCGTCGAGCGTGGCCTGGACGCGGTGCGCGCCGAGCTCGGCGAACGCGAACGACAGCACCGCGCTCGCCGCCTCGCGCGCGAGGCCCAGGCCGTGGAACGCGGGGTGCACGACCCAGCCGATCTCGAGCCCCGCGTGCTCGGCGCGATCGACCCGCAGCATCACGTCGCCGATCACCCGGCCCGGCTCGGTCGAGTCGTCCGGCAGTTGCATGGCGAAGATGACCGCGTCGCCGTCGGCTTCGAGCCGGCGCCAGGCGGCGCGCTTGCGCGTGTGCGCCAGGCCCTCGTGCTTCGACCACGCCGGCCACGGGATGTACCGCAGCACCTCGGGAAGCTGCTGGTACCGCCACACGTCTTCGGCGTCGTCCTCGCGCAGCGGGCGGAGCACGAGCCGCTCGGTCGTGATCGGCGCCGTGTCCAGCGGGGTGGCGTCGTAGGGGAGCGTGAGGGCGGGCGGATCAGCCCGCACGGCGATCCGAGCCATCCGCCTCAGGCATCGCCGTCGCCGCGCGCGGTTCCGCCGAGGCATCCCTCACAGCCGGCGCCTCGGCCGTGACGCCGAAGAGCGTCTCGACGGCGTCGATGAAGGCACGCTGCTCACCGGCGCGTGCCGCGTGGCGTGAACGGACCATCGGCGTGTGCAGCAGCACGCCGGCCATGTGGCGGAGGGCGGCCTCGGTGACGCCGTCGTCGCCGCGGCCGCGAGCGCGCGCGATCTCGGCATCGAGCACGTCGTACACGTGCTTCCGCAGCGCGACCACGGTGGGCGCGAGGTCGAGCTCTTCCCCGGCGTCGCCGAAGTCGCGCGCGGCGGCGCGGATGAGATCGCGGGCGGCGTCGGTCGCGGCGAACTCCTCGAGGGGAGCGTGGATCTTGATGGTCTCGAGATCGAGCAGCTCGACGCCGGTGATCTCGGCGATGTCGGGGGCGACGTTGCGCGGCAGTCCGAGATCGATGACGAGCTGGCGGCGCTCCGCCTCGGGCTCGGGCACGACCGCGCCGCCGAGCGTGCGCACGGGTGCGGTCTCGACCGCGAGCTGCTCGCGTCCGGACGCGAGTACCGCACGGTCGACGACGAAGTGCTCGGCGAGGGTGCACGTGATGATGACGTCGGCCTCGGCTGCGGACCGTGCGTAGTCGGCCCGGTCGATCGAGGGCACGTCGTGTGAGGCGGCGAACTTCGATCCCCGACCCGACGGCGAGTAGACCGCGATGTCGCTCGCGCCGCGATCGCGGAGCGCGGCGAGCGACGCGCCGGCGTAGCGGCCGGTGCCGACGAGCAGCACCCGCGTGCCGGACCAGTCGGTGATGCGGCTCTCCGCGAGGTCGAGCGCGAGGCGCACGAGTGAACGGCCCTCGCTGCCGATGCCGGTGTGGTTCTTCACCGACCGCGAGGTCTGCGACGCGCGCTGGAAGAGGCGCTCGAGCTCGGGCGACGTGGTGCCCTCGCTGCGGGCGTGCTCGAGCGACCGGCGCACCTGACCCGCGATCTCGCCCTCGCCTACGACCACGGACTCGAGGCCTGAGGCGACCGCGAACAGATGTGCGGCGACGGCATTGCCGTGCGCGAAGTCGAACGTGCTGCGCAGCTCGTCGGGTTCGAGGCCGGCGACCTCGCCGACCGAGCGGATCGCGCCGTGCACGGCATCGACCGGAGATTCCCCGTCGGGCGTCGCGAGGTCGAGGTAGGCCTCGAAGCGGTTGCACGTCGAGACCACGACGGCGCCGTGCACGGCGTCGTGACCGGCGAGGATGCGGGGGCCCGCTCCGCCCGCGGTCGTCGAAAGACGCTCGAGCATGTCGAAGCCGGCGTTCTTGTGGCTCGCAGTGAGGCAAATGAGCACGCATCGATTCTACCCGGGGTAAAAACGCCGTCCAGTCAGGCTCCCCTCACCTGGGAGGACGTGCACACTGAAAGAATGGACGGGTGATCCTTCCCCCGCAGCACCCGCTCGCCGCCGGCCGCACCAGCGACTCCCGACTCGTGCGGGCCTACCGCGGCGAGCGCAGCGACACGACGCCCGTCTGGTTCATGCGGCAGGCCGGCCGGTCGCTCCCCGAGTACCGCGAGCTCCGCGTGGGCACCCGCATGCTCGACGCGTGCCTCGACCCGGCGATGGCGGCCGAGATCACCCTGCAGCCGGTGCGCCGCCACGGCGTCGACGCGGGCATCTTCTTCAGCGACATCGTGGTGCCGCTGAAGCTCGTCGGCGTCGACGTCGAGATCCAGCCGGGCCGCGGCCCCGTCTTCGGCAAGGCCTATGCGGATGCCTCGGCCGTCGCCGAGCTCACCGCGATCGATCCCGCAGACCTCGACGAGGCGGCCGCGCCGATCGCCGAGGCCGTGCGGCGCACGGTCGCCGAACTGAACGCGATCGACAACGGTTCGGGCACCGCCACGCCGCTCATCGGGTTCGCGGGCGCGCCGTTCACGCTCGCCGCCTACCTCACGGAGGGCGGGCCGTCCAAGGACCACCTCGCCGCCCGGACCCTCATGCACGCCGACCCGGGCGCCTGGCGGGCGCTGATGCACTGGACGGCCGAGCTCACCGGTCGGTTCCTGCGCACGCAGGTGCTCGCCGGCGCATCGGCCGCGCAGCTCTTCGACTCCTGGGCCGGCGCACTCTCGCTCGCCGACTATGAGCAGCTGGTCGCGCCGGCGTCGGCCAGGGCACTGTCGTTCGTGCACGACCTCGCGTACTCGACGGATACCGGGGCGACGGACGCCGGGGCGACGGACGCCGCGACGGATGTCTCGAACGGCACCGGAGCGGCGACCCGGTCGGTGCCCGTGGTGCACTTCGGAGTCGGCACCGGCGAGCTGCTCGGCGCCATGCGCGGGGTGGGCGCCGATGCGGTCGGCGTCGACTACCGCGTACCGCTCGATGTCGCCGCCGAGCGCGTCGGTGCCGGGGTTCCGCTGCAGGGCAACCTCGATCCGGCACTGCTCGCGGCCCCCTGGCCGGTGCTCGATCGGGCCGTGCGCGACGTGCTCGCGCGCGGAGCGGTCGCACCCGGCCACGTCTTCAACCTCGGCCACGGCGTGCCGCCCGCGACCGACCCGACCGCGCTCACGCGCATCGTCGAGCTCGTGCACGAGGCGGCCGCGTGAACGAGGTGCGGTCGGAGGTCGTCGTCATCGGTGGCGGAGTGGCGGGGCTGGTGGCTGCCCTCGAGTGCGGGCGGCTGGGCCTGTCGGTCACCGTGCTCGAACGTGCCGCGAACCCGGGCGGCTGCGTCGGCCGGATCGAGCTCGCGGGGCTCACGCTCGACTCGGGCGCCGAGTCGTTCGCCACGCGCGGCGGCAGCGTCGCCGAGCTGATCGGGCAGCTGGGCCTCGAGTCGGAGATCGTGACGCCGAATCCGGCCGGCGCGTGGCTCGCCATGCCGGGACAGAACGGCGCCGTCGCGGCCGCGCCGCTGCCGAAGACCGGCATGCTCGGCATCCCCGCGAATCCGCTCGGCGACGACGTGCGTCGCATCATCGGCTGGGGCGGCGCGAGCCGCGCCTACCTCGATCGGCTGATGCCGATCCTGCGCATCGGCCGGGCGAGGAGCCTCGGGGCGCTCGTGCGCAAGCGGATGGGCCGGAAGGTCCTCGACCGGCTCGTGACGCCGATCAGCTCGGGCGTGTACTCGGCGAACCCCGACGACCTCGACCTCGACGTCGTCGCCCCGGGGCTCAACGAGGCGATGACGCGGGCAGGCTCGCTGTCGGGCGGGGTCGGCGAGCTGGTGGAGACGCGCCGTGCCGGGAGCGCAGTCCTCGGGCTGCGGGGCGGCATGCACCGCCTCGTCGACGCCCTGCTCGCCGAGCTCGCCCGATTCGACGTGACGGTGATCACGTCGGCCGAGGTCGTCGCGCTCGCCCGCGACGGTGAGGCCGCGGAGCATCCGCGCTGGCGAGCGACGGCCCGTGTCGGCACCGGTGAACCGGGCGTCGGTGGACCGGGCGTCGGTGAACCGGGCACCGGTGAACCCGGCGCAGCTGACCTGACCGTCGAGGCCGCCTATGCGATCGTCGCGACGCCCGCACACGCCGCTCGTCCGCTGCTCGCCACCACGGTCGACGGCTGGGCCGAGGTATCCGAAGCCCCTGGCGCGACATCCGTCGAACTCGTGACCCTCGTGCTCGACGCGCCCGCCCTCGCCGCCGCGCCGCGCGGAACCGGCGTGCTCGTCGCGGCGGACACGCCGGGCGTTGCGGCGAAGGCACTCACCCACTCGAGTGCGAAGTGGGCGTGGGTGGCCGAGGCGGCCGCGCCGCACCAGGTCGTGCGGCTCTCCTACGGCCGCGCGGGCAGCCCGAACCCGCTCGACGGCCGCAGCGACGCCGAGGTCGCCGAGCTGGCGATCGCGGATGCGTCGGCACTGACCGGCGTGCCGCTCGACGGGTCGATGCTGGTGGACTCGGGCCGTACGCCGTGGCGGGATGCGCTCTCGCATGCGGCGCTCGGGCAGCTCGACCGAGTCCGGGCGGCCGAGGAGGCCGTGGCCGCGGTGCCCGGCCTCGAGGTCACCGGGTCGTGGCTCTCGGGAACGGGGTTGGCGTCGGTCGTGCCGCACGCGATGGAGGCCGCCTCGCGCATCCGTCATCTCGCCGTGCGCGACCGCGCGGCGGCCGAGGGCGACCCCGACGCATAGCCGGAGCGGAATACTTCTGCGCAACCCCCTTGCACGGCCCGAGCCGGGGTCTACTCTGGGAGGTGTCGTGCCGCGTGCACGGCAGGATTGGGGAGGACATGAAGGGCAAGCTTCTCTTCGTCGTCGGGCTCGGCGTCGGCTACGTACTCGGCACCCGCGCCGGTCGCGAACGCTATGAGCAGATCGCGCGAGCGGCCGACCGGGTCTGGAACCAGCCGGCGGTCCAGCAGGGTGTCGACACGGTGAAGGACTTCGCCGCCTCGAAGCTCGGCGACGTATCGGAGACCGTGCTCGACGGTGTCAAGCAGCTCATCGGCAACCAGACCTCGAAGAACCGGGCCGCGAAGCCGGCTCCGGCACGAGCCGGCGCGACGGCGTCGACGACGTCGAAGTCCAACGGAACGGCGTCGACGACTGCGAAGTCGACGGCTGCGAAGTCGAACGGCTCGAACGGTGCGAAGGCCAACGGGGCGAAGGCCAACGGCTCCAAGGCCACCGGGTCCAAGGCCAACGGCTCGTCGTCGAGCTCGGGCACGTCCGCCGCATCCGACTCCTGACCCCGAGAGGAGGCGATCGGTCATGGCCGATCCCACCAACGACGAACGCTCCCTCTTCACCCTGATCGGTGAGCTCCCCGACCGGGTCTCGACGCTCGTGCGCGCCGAGATCGATCAGATCAAGGCCGAGATCTCCTACAAGCTCAAGCACTTCGGCATCGGTGCGGGGCTGATCGCGGCTGCGGCGTTCGTCGGCGTGTTCCTCCTGGGCACCCTCATCGCCACCGGGATCCTCGCGCTCGCGCTGGTCATGCCGGCCTGGGCGGCCGCGCTGACCGTGTCGGGTGTGCTGCTGCTCATCATCGCGATCATGGTCGGGGTCGCGATCCTCAACTTCAAGCGCGGCGCGGCACCGCTCGAGTCGATCGACAGTCTGCGCAAAGACCTCGATGTCGTGAAGGGAACCGGCGACTATGACCGCGACTGACGCCCCCCGCCCCGCCGCCCCTCGGTCGAAGCGCGATCAGAAGACGCATGAGCGCAATGTGTCGCGCGTGCAGGCGCGCATCAACTCCGAGCGCGCGCGTGCCGAGTTCGCGTCGACGCTGAACGCCCTCGAGGACAAGCTCAACGTGCCCAAGCAGGTGTCGCGCGCGAGCGCGCGCACGAAGGTCAAGCTCAGACGGTTCGCCAAAGAGCAACCGGTCGCGGCCGCTGCGGCTGCCGCGGGCGTCGCGATCGCGGTCGGCGGCGTCGTCTGGCTCATCGTCCGGAACGTCACCAGGCCATAGCGCGTCCTGGCCGAGAGAGCGGAGCGCATCATGGTGCAGGCGACCCCGTTGGTCCGGCTCACCGTCGTCGATCGGGTCGCCGATCTGCTGCGGGACGAGATCCTGAGCGGGCGGATACCGCTCGGTGTGGCCTTGCGCGAGGAACAGATCGCAGACGGGGTGGGAGCTTCGCGGCACACCGTGCGTACGGCGTTCAATCGGCTCGCGGCCGAGCGCATCCTCGTCGCGCTGCCCTACCGTGGTGTCCGCGTCGCCGAACTCGACCCCGCGCAGATCCTCGAGATGCAGCAGCTGCGCGCGGCCCTCGAGTCCGAGGCGGTGCGCATCGCCAATGCGCGGTTCGGCTCCGGGTGGCCCCCCGCGGTGACGGCGCCGGCCAAGCAGGCGCTCACCCGCCTCGCCCGGCTCGCCGCCGCGGATTCGGACGACTGGCTCGCCGTCGAACGCGCGCACGCCGACTTCCATGCGGCGCTCGTCTCGGCCTCCGGGAATGCGCGCATCGTCGAGGCGCATGAGGCGCTGAAGAGCGAGCTCCTGCTGTTCCTGCTGCACGTGCGGCCGCACTACAGCCTCACCGAGCTGGTCGACGAGCACCGCGCGCTGCTGACCGACGTGCAGCAGCGGGGTGCGGACGCCGTGCACGAGCACCTCGCCCACTCGACCGCGCTGCTGCTCGGCGACTGACCCGCCTCCTCACGCCGGCCCGCCCTCCCGGCGAGGTGTGTGTGTGCTCGGTTCGTGGCGCGAAGGGGTTCCGCCGTGTCGTCGGCGGGCATAGTGTCACCAGTGGGCGGGGGTCACGAGTGGGCGGGGTCGCCGAGCGGGTCGCCCCGCGGGAGGGCGCGATCATGACCACGCAGTTCGACGCCACGGACGCGCAGGCGTTCGCCGGCCGGCTGTTCGCCTCGACGCTCGGAGCGTTCGAGATGGCGAGCGTGTATCTGGGCGAGCGGCTCGGCTGGTACCGCTCGCTCGCCACGGATGGTCCCGCGACGGCCGCGGAACTCGCTCGGCGTACGGGCACGGATGCGCGATACGCGCGCGAATGGCTCGAGCAGCAGGCGACGAGCGGAATCCTGAGCGTCGAGCGCGACGCGGACGACGGCGAGCGACGCCGATACGAGCTGCCCGCGGCGCACGCCGAGGTACTCACCGACTCCGGATCGCTGAACTTCCTCGCCCCGCTCGCGCGCATGATCGGCGCTGTGCGCCTTCCCGAGCTCGCGGCGGTGTATCGCACGGGCGACGGCATCTCGTGGAACGACTTCGGCGACGACGGGCGCGAGGCGCAGGCCGACATCAACCGGCCCTGGTTCGAGCAGCGGCTCGGCGAGGCGCTCGCCTCCGTGCCGGACCTCGACCGGATGCTCGCGCGTCCGGGAGCCCGCTTCGCCGATGTCGGCTGCGGGTACGGATGGTCGTCGGTCGCGCTCGCGCGCGCGTACCCCGAGGCATCCGTCGAAGGTTTCGACGTGGATGCACCGTCGGTCGAGGCAGCCCGGCGTACTGCCGATGCGGCCGACCTCGCCGACCGAGTGCGATTCCATCTCGCCGGCGGCGAGGAGATCGCCGAGCGCGAGCGGAGCGCACAGGGGGAGGGATTCGATGCGGCGTTCATCTTCGAGGCGCTGCACGACATGCCGTTCCCGGTCGAGGTGCTCAGGTCGATCCGCGCCGCACTGCGGCCAGGCGCCCCGCTCGTCGTCATGGACGAGGCGGTCGCCGAGCGGTTCACGCCGAACGGCGACGAGACCGAGCGCGTGATGTACGGCTACAGCCTCTTCATCTGTCTGCCCGACAGCCGCTCCGCCGAGGGCTCCGCCGCGACCGGTACCGTCATGCGCCCCGCGACCCTCGCACGCTATGCCTCCGAAGCCGGCTTCGCCGACGTCGAGATCCTGCCGATCGACGACTTCGCCGCATTCCGCTTCTACGCCCTCACCTAAGGCCCGTCTCCCGCCGGCTCGCGTGCTCCGCTCGACCTGATCACCCCGATCTGCTGTGGTCTCGATCTCGAAGGCTGCTTCGATCCGGAGCCGTGCAGCTCAGGCGGGTAGGTCGCGCTCACGACGCCGATGTGGGGGTGGTACGTGGTGCGTGGGGGTGGTACGTGGTGCGTGGGGGTGGTATGTGGTGCGTGGGGTGGGCGGGTGGTTGTGTGGGCGGGGTGCGTGGGGTGGTGGCCGTGCGGCTGCTGTGCCGTGTGGCTGCAGTGCCATGCGCCTGCTGTGCCGTGTGGCTGCAGTGCCATGCGCCTGCTGTGCCGTGTGGCTGCAGTGCCATGCGCCTGCTGTGCCCGTTGGCGTCGTATGACGGCGACGTACGGTGTGCGTGTCACGGTGCTTCATGCGGGGGTTCGGCCTCGAGCGGGTCTGCGCACGCCCGCGTCGTCGTTCGGGTGGCCTCGCGGTTCGGTTGCGGGAGCAGCGTCGGATTGTGGTGGGGCGCTTGGTGTGGGGGTGAAGCGGGCTTTGCCGCCGAGTTTGGGGGTCTGTTTCGGGTCGAGGTGTGGTGGTGGGATGAACCAGACCTGTCCGCGTCGGTCGCGCCCGGTGATGCGGATTTGCCAGCCTTGGTCGTGGATCTGGTGGTGGCAGCTGGCGCAGAGCATGACCCCGTTGCTCAGGTCGGTGGTGCCGCCGGTGGACCACCAGTCGATGTGGTGCGCTTCGGCGTAGGTGATGTTCGCCCCGCAGGACGCGCACCCACCGTCGCGTTCCATGAGCGCGATGCGTTGGTACCGGGTGAACAGGCGGGTGCTGCGGCCGAGGTCGAGTGGGACGCTGTCGGCGCCGAGCACGGCGGGGATGAGTTCGGCGTCGGCGGCGAGCTTGCGGACCGCGGCTGCGCTGATCGGCCGGTCGATGCCGTCGATCTCCGCCGTTCCTACGCCGTCGCGGAGCGCGTCGAGACTCATGCGGACCACGATCGTGGTGGAGGGTACCGATCCGGGTGCGGCTTGACAGCCCAGTGCGTGCCGCGCCAGCTCGGCCAACGCGTCGGCCTGCACCTGCGGGATCGACCGCCTGTCCTCGACCACCGGACCCGCACCCGGACCACAATCGCCCACGTTCGTGCCGCCGTCACCGCCACTGTCACCAACGACGCCGTCACCGTCACCGTCACCGTTCGTGCCGCCGTCGCCGTTTGTGCCGCCGCCATCATTCGTGCCGCCGCCACCGCCGCCGACACCGTCGTCGCCATCAAAGCTCGTGCCGGGGGCACCGTTCATGCCCCGGACCCCGTCACGGGTGTAGACCTCGGCGGCATCGGTGCCGCGTCCCACCTGCGCAGCACGAGCCGCGCCGGCGGCAGCCGCCAGGCCTGACCCGCGTCGGCGGAGTGCGTCGCTGACCAGGGCGTCCAGCGCCGCCTTCACCGGCGCCGCGGTGACCGGGTCGAGGCGGGCTCGCAGATGGAACACCCCGTCGGCGTCTTCGCGGAACGTCACCGACCGCTCGGCATGCATCCGCGCATCGGCCCGTGCCAGACCGCCGGCATCGAGCTGCGCTTCGGCCGCTTTGACTGCCCGGCCGACCAGGGACAGTGGTTGCCCGGCCGCGACCTGCACCAGCTTCTGCTCACACGCGGCCAACCGTCCAGGGTCGGCGCGCAGCTCGACCCGGGCCAGCATGCCCGTGATCAGATTCGCCGCCTCAATGCTCAACACCCCCGCATCAAGCCCCGCCCGGACGTACGCGAACTTCGCCGGCAACACCTCACCCGTGAACGACTCCCGGCGCCGGGTCGCTTCACCGACCGCGAGCAACCGGGACGCCTCACCCTGCCCACCCCCGGTCACCGCCGCGACCAGCTTCGCCGGGCTCGAGTGCCCGTACTGTTTCGCCAAGCTCTCAGCCCCGAACTCCGGCGCCGACCGGGCCGCGACCTCAGCACCAGCCAGCGCCAGAAACGCCTCCACCGACCGCTTCAACCGCGCCGCACCCTCGACCACCCGCACCAACCCCGGCCCACTCAACGCCGCGAAGCCATCCACACCACCACCGCCGCCCGAATCGCCACCCGGTCCAGCATCGGCGCCGGCCCCGGAACGGCCACCGCCACCACCTCCACGGCCACCTGCACCCGCACCCGCACCGGAACGGCCGGCGGTACCGCCGCCACCACCCGCACCGGCAGCACTCGCGACCCCGAACGCAGGCTGCGCCTGCGCCCACACCACCGCGAGCGCACCGAGATCGGTGTGCAACCGGTCAAGCGGAGAGATCGTCATGCGCACCAGTATCCACCGACCCACCGACATTCACCCTCGCGCGAAAATTCGGTCCGATCAGGCAATCAACATGTGGATAACCTTGAGGTGTACGGGCTTGTGGAGGAGCCGTAGGCATGCTCATGGGTCGGCGCTGGATTGCCCGCGAACGTCAGAGCGCCCACGCCGAGCGCGAGGGCGACCGCGCGGACAGCGGCATGAGCATCACCTTTGCCGAAGCTCGCCACATTGAGTGATGGGTTCGCGACCACGCCCACCGACCTCGAAAACGGTGTCCTGCTGTACGGCAGCTGCGACCGTCGCAGCCGTCCCGTCCCGTCCGATCTCGCCCATCCCCCGATCTCGCCCATCCTGCCGATCCCGCCCCGTCTCACCAGAGGCACCGGCCGTTTGTGACCGTCGCCCGTCCGGCGACGAGCGTCACCGTTCGGTGCACACCTCGCCGCCCTCGGCCGCCGGGACTCTCCCCGGCGGGACCCCGCGGTGGGCAGCTCCCCACGCTGCTGCCTCACGGTGCGAGCCGGACTGGAATACGGCCCCAATCGCTGGCCGTGGCCGCCGCGTCGCTACCGAGGGGTAAGGAAGATCAGTCGGTTCCCGAACGGGTCCGGGACCGTGAGCTCGTCGCCCCACTCTTCGTGTGTCAGGCCGATCCGCAGGGGGTACACGCTCGTCGAGATCCTGCCGATCGACGACTTCGCCGCCTTCCGCTTCTACCGGCTCACGTAGCTCTCCGCGATCACACAGCTCGCAAAAAGGTCAATTAGGTCGAATGGCACACTTCGTCCATGAACGATGTCGTGACCATCTCGCACGCGAAGCAGAATCTGGGCGCACTCGTGGATCACGCACATCTGCTTCATGACCCCGTGTTCCTCACAGGACACGGGCGTCGGGTGGCCGTGATCGTCGACGCCGAGGCGTTCGAGCGCATGGTGGAGCGGCTCGAGGACCTCGATGATGCCGAAGCGGCACACATCGCTCGCCGCGAGATGGAGGAGACGTCGGCGCTGCCCGTCCCCTGGGAGGAGGTCAAGGCGGAGCTCGGTCTGTCGTGACCTACCGTATCGAGCTGGCTCCTGCGGCCCGGCGGGAGGTGCGGAAGCTCGATCCCCACGCTCGGCGCCGCGTGCAGGCGGCGATCGAGCTCTTGGCTGAGACCCCGAGGCCCCCAGCAGCGAAGCAGCTCGTCAACAGCGGGGGCGCATGGCGCGTTCGCACCGGGGACTATCGGGTCGTGTATGAGATCCACGACGACCGGATCGTCGTACTCGTCCTTCGCATCGGGCACCGCAGAGAGATCTCCCGCTGATCCGACGAAGCCCACCCGGTGGGCTCACCTCGCGAGCAACACCCTGCGCCGTCGGAGTCACGCGGTGAGCGCCGCGTACCAGATGAGCAGCATGGTGACGAGGAATCCGACCGCGTAGTTGATCGCGAGAAAGCGGCGCCAGCCGCGGTTCGCGGCGCCCGAGTCGTGGTCGGTGACGCTGCGGAACGGCCAGGCGGCCACGACGTAGGGCACGGCGAGCAGCGCGGCGAGCGGTCCGGGCCACGCGGTGAGCAGCATGAGCAGCGCCGCGACGAGCCACATCGCGATCGCGAAGCGCACGGTCCAGCGGGCACCGAGCACGGTCGCGATCGAGGCGATGCCGCCCTCGCGGTCGGGCAGGACGTCTTGCACGGCGCCGAACGCGTGGCTCGCGATGCCCCAGGCGAGGAACGCCGCGAGCAGCGCCATCAGCTGCGGCGTGAACGTCGCGCCGGCGAGCACGAGCCCGTACACCGCGGGGCTCACGAAGTGCACGCTCGAGGTGAGCGAGTCGAGGAAGGGCCGCTCTTTGAACCGCAGCCCGGGCACCGAGTACGCGGCGACCGCGAACAGGCTCACCGCGAGCACCGCCCACGACGCCGGCCCGCCGAGCACGACGAGCCAGACGACGAACGGCACGCACGCGGCGACGGCCGCGATGAGCGTCGCCCGGTGGCGCGCGGGGGTGAGCAGGGCGCCCTCGGCGCCGCCCTTGCGCGGGTTCGCCTGGTCGGACGCGTAGTCGAACACATCGTTGATGCCGTACATCGCGAGGTTGTACGGCACGAGGAAGAACAGCGTTCCGACGATCAGTGCGACATCGATCTCCCGTGTCGTCAGCAGGTACGCGGCCGCGAACGGGAACGCCGTGTTGATCCAGCTCAGCGGTCGCGACGCGACCAGCAGGTCGGCGGCGAAGCTCCGCCGGTCAGTCGCGCGCGTCGCCATGCGCTCGCCTCCCGTCGACGGATGCCTCGCCGGCAGCGGATGCCTCGCCGGCTGCGGATGTCTCGTGGTCGCCGGATGTCTCGCCCGACGCCGAAGCCCCGCCCCGTCGGCCGAGCAGGATCCAGAGGGCCGGCAGCAGCAGCACGCCGGCGATCGGGTAGGCGAAGTCCTCGATCGGCGCGAGCCCGAGGCGCACACCCGAGATGTGGGCGTCGGCGTACCCGAACAGGCCGGTGGCGATCATCACGTTGTCGAAGACCGCGGTCAGCACGACGAGCGCGGCGGCGCTCAGCGCGAGCGCCCAGGCGTGCCTGCGCGGAGCGCGCCGCCACGCGATGAGGGCGACCACGAGCGCGAGGGCCACGAACCCGGCGCAGAGCAGGATGTACGTCACGCCGTACCCCCGTCCGCTCGAGGGTTCGGTCCGTCGGGCGCGCTCGGCGTACCCGGCCGGGGGGCAGCGGGCGACCCGCTCGACGACCGCGGTGAGCGCAGCCCGGCCGACGCTCCCTGCTCGCCCGCCGCACGCGATGACCGGGTCCCGCGTGCGCGGCCCGTCGCATCGGCGGCACCCTCCGGTGTCGTCTCCCGCGACCGCGGACGGCGGGCCGCGAGGTGCGACCGCCACGCGAGGCATCCGGTGTAGAGCACCATCGTGAGGTAGCAGAGGAACGTGAGGAACACGACCTCCTCGATCGGCAGCTGCGGGGCGACGAGCAGCCCGGTCGAGATGTCGTTGACCTCGCGGAAGAAGATGCCGAGCGCGATGCCGGCCACGTCCCACGCGAGGAAGAACGCGACCCCGACGCCGAGCACGGCCGCTGCGCGGCCCGGCGCCCGCCAGAAGAACAGCGCGAAGCGCCGGTCGAGCAGCACCATGCACCCGATCGAGACCAGGAGCGCCGCGAGATAGACGAAGCTCATGCGCTCGCGAGGTCGGCGCGCGGTTCGGCCATCGGCCCGGTCGAACGGTCGCCACGCAGCGACTTGGCCACGAGCTCGGCGCTGATCAGGCACATCGGCAGCCCGATGCCGGGGATCGTGGTGGCGCCGGCGAAGTACAGGCCGTCGACGGTGCGCGACGCCGTGCGCCCGCGGAAGAACGCGCTCTGCCGCAGCGTGTGCGCCGGGCCGAGCGCGGAACCGCGCCACGAGTGGAACCACGAGGCGAAGTCGGCCGGCCCGATCGTGCGGCGGACGACGATCCGGTCGGCGAGGTCGGGGATGCCGGCCCACGCCCCGAGCTGTGCGACCGCGGCGTCGGCGATGCGCTCGACCATCGGGTCGCCATCGCCGTCGACGCCTCCACCGCCGATGGAGGTGTCGGCGGGGACCGGCACGAGCAGGAACAGGTTCTCGCAGCCGGGCGGTGCCACCGAGGCATCCGTCGCGCTGGGCATGCACGCGTAGAGCGACGCGGGATCGGGCACCGACGCGTCGACGCCGAAGATGCGGCGGAAGTTGTCCTCCCAGTCGGCCGTGAAGAGCAGGTTGTGGTGCGTGAGCTGCGGCAGGCGACCGCGGACGCCGAGCATGACCAGTACGGCGCCGGGGCCGGGATTGCGTCGTTCGAGCGCGGCGTCGCTGTGGCTGCGCAGCTCCCGAGGCAGCAGCGCGGTCTCGGTGTGGTGCATGTCGGCGGCTGACACGACGACGTCGGCCTTCAGCGACGACTCCCGGCCGTCGGGGGTGCGGACCCGGACGCCGGTCGCTCGCCGGCCGGCGGTCGTGATCGCGACGACCTCGGCACCGGTGCGTATCTCGACGCCCGCCGCGGTCGCGAGCCGTGCAACGGCGTCGATCACCTCGCCGAACCCGCCCATCGGATAGAACACGCCGTCGGCGAGGTCGAACCGGCTCATGAGGTGGTACATGCTCGGTGCGTCGTACGGCGAGCTGCCGAGGAACACCGCGGGATAGCCGAGGATCTGCCGCAGCCGGCGGTCGCGGAAGGAGCGGCCGACGTACCGGTCGAGCGACTCGCCGAGCAGGCGCACGAGCCGGCCGGCCCGGCGCAGCACCGACCGGCGCAGGAGCGCGCCGGGCGCGGAGAAGTCGGTGTACAGGAAGTGCGACATGGCGAGCCGGTACGTCTCGTCGGCCGAGTCGAGGTGGCGCTCGAGTGCGGCGCCCGCGCCCGGCTCGATCGATTCGAAGAGCGCGACGGATGCCTCGCGCGAGGCGCGCACGTCGACGGGCGGGGGCGCTGCCTCGACGTGCCCTCCCTCGAAGCCGGTGTCTTCGAAGCCGGTGCTCTCCAAGCCGGTGCCCTCGAAGAACACGCGGTAGCCGGGGTCGAGCCGCACGAGGTCGAGCTCGGCCGCGGTGCTCGTGCCCATGAGCCGGAAGAAGTGCTCGAACACCTCGGGCATGAGGTACCACGAGGGTCCGGTGTCGAACCGGAACCCGCCGGACTCCCACCGCCCGGCCCGGCCGCCCAGCTCGGTTCGGGCTTCGACGAGGGTCACGGTGTGTCCGTCGCGAGCCAGCAGCGCCGCGGACGCGAGCCCGGCGATGCCGCCGCCGATGACCACGACGCGGCTCACGTCGACGCTCCGCGGGGTCGGCCCGCGGCGGCGCGGGCGAGCAGCAGAAGCTTCCGCGGTGCGGGCACGCGCACCCGCGCGGCGAGCACGTCGGCGGCCGGAGTCCGGCGCAGGCGTGCGGCGAGCTCGGCGAACAGCGCGTGCGCCGCTTGCACCGCGCGACGGCAGCCACCGGGAAGCTCGGGGATCACCTCACCCGCGATCCGGAGGTCGCGATCGATGTCGTCGAGGATGCGGGTCTTGTCGGCCTCGGTCAGTCGTCGCGGATCGACACCGGGGAAGTACCGCCGTCCGCGGTCCGCGTAGTCCTCGGCGAGGTCGCGCAGGAAGTTCACCTTCTGGAACGCCGCGCCGAGATGACGGGCCCCCCGGGCCCACCGCTCGTCGCGCTCGGCGTCGGCGGGCAGCCCCGCGACGAAGGCGCGGAGGCACATGAGGCCGACGACCTCGGCCGATCCGTACACGTACTCGCGGAAGGCCGCGTCGTCGAAGTCGACCGGCTCCAGGTCGGCGCGCATCGACGCGAAGAACGGCCGGGTGAGCTCGGAGCCGAAGCCGGTGGCCCTGGCCGTGCGGGCGAAGGCGTGCACCACGAGGTTCGAGCTGTAGCCGGAGCCGATCGCCTGCTCCGTCTCGGCCTCGAGGGCGTCGAGCATGCCGCGGCGGGCCGCCGCGTCGAGCCCGGCCTCCTCGGCCGGACCGTCGACCACCTCGTCGGCCACGCGCACGAGCGCGTAGACGTCGGCGATGTGCGCCCGCACCGGGGCCGAGCACAGCCGGCTCGCGAGACCGAACGACGTCGAGTACGCGGAGATGACGCGGGCCGATCCCCGGCGGGCGACCTCGTCGTACAGCGCGAGACCGGTCGTCGCGGTCATCGGTCGCGCTCCCCGCACCCGCGCGCGACCTCCGTGAGCTCGTCGGCGAGCGCCGGCGGCAGCCCGGCACGCTCGACGAGGTCGATCGCCGACCGGCACCGCCCCGAGATGAGCGCCTCGACGCGATCGTGCGCACCGCTCGACGTGATGACGGCGCGCAGCAGCTCGGCGTCGGCCTCGTCCAGATCGGGTCGGCCGAAGCGGCCGGACACGGCCGCCCACGAGGCATCCGCTCTCGCGAAGGCGATCAGCAACGTCTCCTTGCCCTCGCGGAGGTCGCCGATCGTCGTCTTGCCCGTGACCTCGCGCTCGCCGTAGACGCCGAGCACATCGTCGCGGAGCTGGAAGGCGACGCCGAGATGCGCACCCACCTCGCCGAGCCCGTCGACCGTGTCGGGTGACGCGCCCGCGAGGATCGCGCCGGCCCGGAGCGGCCCGCTGAACGAGTAGGACGCCGTCTTGTTCTCGATCATGGAGACGATGTCACCGGCCGAGGGGGTTTCGCCGAGGGTGAACCGGACATCGGCATGCTCGCCCGCCGCGGCGAGGAAGACGCACTCGTCCACGAGCTCGAGCAGCGCCTCGCGCCGCGCGAACGGCACGTCGAGTCCGGCGATCATGCGATGCGCCGCGCTGATCAGCAGGTCGCCGGCAAGGATCGCGGACGCCTCGCCGTACTCGCGCGCGCGGGCCGCCGACGCGCCACGGCCCGCGGCCTCGGCGGCGAAGCGGCCGGTCACGTTCGGGATGCCTCGGCGCACGTCGTCGTGATCGATCACGTCGTCGTGCATCAGGAAGGCGGTGTGCAGCAGCTCGAACGCGGCCGCCGTCGCCACCGCGGATGCCGGGTCGTCGCCCTCGAACGCCCGGTGCACCGCCAGGACGAGCCGTGGCCGGACGCGCTTGCCGCCCTGTGCTGCGTCGCGCGTCGCCGACCAGAGCCGGCGGTACGCGTCGCCATGGGCGCCCGCCCGTGCGATGGCGCGGGTGAAGAAGGTCTCGAGGTGCTCGTCGACCGCTGCGAGGTCGTCGGTCGCGTGCCCGGGAGGGGCGCCGAGGAGCAAGCTCGTCATGACGCGATCGCTCTGGGACCGTGCGACTCGTCGAGCGCGCCGCTCTCGAGGGACCCGCTTCCGCCCAGGAAGGGCAGGAGCTGTGCCTGCAGCACGAGCCACGGGCTGAACGCCCACGGTGCGCTGCGCACCGCGGCCGCGAGCGCCTCGGGCTCGACCCAGGCGAACTCGACCACCTCGCCCGGGTGCGGTTCGGGCACGGAGTCGGTCCGCGCCGTGTACACCGGGCAGAGTTCGTGCTCGACGATGCCCGAGGCATCCGTCGCCCGATAGTGGAAGCTCGGCAGCACCGGCTCGACCTCGCTCAGCCGGAGACCGAGCTCGAACTCGCCACGGCGGCGGATCGCGTGCAAGAGCGGCTCCGCCGGCGCCGGATGGCCGCAGAACGAGTTGGTCCAGACGCCGGGCCAGGCCTGCTTCGTCAGGGCGCGCCGCGTCACGAGCAGCTCGTCGCGATCGTTGAACACGTGACACGAGAAGGCCAGGTGCCGAGCGGTGTCGGCGCCGTGCACGCTCGACTTCGGCGCGGTGCCGATGGGGCGGTCGAACTCGTCCAGCAAGACGACCTCTTCGATGGATTCGCTGCGCATCGGCGCTCCCCTCAACAGGCAGTGCGAGTGAAAGCTAGCTTAGCGAGATACCAACCGGGGCCGATAGAATCAAACCTATGGTTGACATGGGGGAGCGGCGTATGCCCATCGCGGCCGCCATGCACGACCCCCGCATCACCGACCGCGACGAAGCGCTCGTCCCCCGTGCGGGCATGACCGACGACGAGGTCGCCGACGTCGTCCGGGTCATGGAGAGCCTGCAGCGATGGCACGACGCGGCGGCGCGCATGAGCGCGGCCTCCGAGCGCTACATGCGCCTCAACCACACCGACATGCGGGCCATCCGATTCTTGATCGCCGCGCGCAACCAGGGCGCCGTCGCGACACCCGGCGCGCTCGCCGCCTATCTCGGGATCTCGAGCGCGGCGACGACCAAGTTGCTCGACCGGCTCGAACGCGGCGGGCACGTCACGCGCGGCGCGCACCCGACCGACCGGCGTGCGCTCGCCCTCACCGTCACCGAGCACACCCGGCACGACGCCCGAGAGACCGTCGGCCGCCAGCACGCCCGGCGGTTCGCGGTCGCGGCCGCGCTGGAGCCCGCCGAGCGCGAGGTCGTGGTCCGCTTCCTCGACGCGCTCGCGGCGACCGGCGACGGCGTGCCGGAGCCGCAGGTCGAGTAGCGGGCGCCGGGAGCCGCGTCGGGAGCCCGCGAGTGCGGGCGGCGTTCGCCGTATTGGCTGATGCAGTCCTTTTTGGCCGATCCAGCGGAAAGGGGGAGACTGTTGGCATGTCTTCCCCCGCTGCCGAAGCGGCAGCCGACGAGCTCCGTCCCGAATCCGAACCCGAGCAGTCGCCCGAGGGCTACACGCTCTTCGCGGTGCTCCGCCGCGACCCCGCCCGACCCGACGACTTCGACGGGCACGACGTGCCGCGCGTGGTCGACGAGCTCGACGGCGTGATCGCGACGGTCGAAGCCGAGGGCGTCGTCGTCCGCGGGCTCTACGACGTCTCCGGGCTGCGCGCCGACGCCGACCTCATGCTCTGGCTGCACGGCCCGAACGCCGAGGGGCTGCAGTGGGCGCTTCGCCAGCTACGGCGTGCCCGGTTGCTGCGCGCGCTGCTGCCGACCTGGAACGCGATGGGCGTGCACCGCGACGCCGAATTCAACAAGGCCCACGTGCCCGGGTTCCTGCGCGGCATCGACCCCAAGGGCTGGCTCACGGTCTACCCGTTCAACCGGTCGTACGACTGGTATCTGCTCGACCCGGCCGAGCGCGGCCGCATGCTCGCCGAGCACGGCCGCAAGGGTGCCGCGTTCCGTGGGGTGCTCGCCAACACCGTGTCCGCGTTCGCGCTCGGCGACTACGAATGGCTGCTCCCGCTCGAGGCCGACGAGCTCACCGAGCTCGTCGACCTGATGCGCGACCTCCGGGCGACCGATGCGCGCATGCACGTTCGCGAGGAGATCCCCTTCTTCACCGGCCGTCGAGTGACCACCGCCGAGGTCGTCGAGGTGCTGCAGTAATGGCCGCCGCGAACCTCGGCTCGACCGGCGCGGACTCCGCCGAGCGCGCCACCCATTCGGCCGACCAGCGGCCCGCGCACTGGGGCCGCAAGCCCGCTCCCGCCGCATCCGCCCCGTGCGCGCCCGGGGCCGTCGTGCCCGGCGCGACGCCGGCCGCCCAGCCCGGCCCCGAGCACGTCACCGAGCCCGTGGCGTACGACGCGATCCTGCTCGCGGGCTTCGGCGGACCGGAGGGCCAGGACCAGGTCATCCCCTTCCTTCGCAATGTGACGAGCGGCCGCGGCATCCCCGACGAGCGGCTCGAAGAGGTCGCGCACCACTATCGCCACTTCGGTGGCGTCAGCCCCATCAACCAGCAGAACCGCGACCTCAAGGTCGCGCTCGAGGCCGAGCTCGCGCGGCGCGGCGTCGACCTTCCGGTGATCTGGGGCAACCGCAACTGGGACCCGTATCTCAACGACGCCCTGAACGAGGCGAACGAGCGCGGGTTCACCAAGCTCATTGCGATCGCGACCAGCGCGTACAGCTCGTACTCGAGCTGCCGGCAGTACCGCGAGGACTTCGCCGACGCGATCGCCGACACCGGTCTCGCGGACGTCGTGCAGATCGACAAGGTGCGCCAGTTCTTCGACCACCCCGGTTTCGTGCAGCCGTTCATCGAGGGTGTGCGCGACGGCCTCGCCGAGCTCGAGACGAAGGTCCCTGGCCTCGACCCGGCCACCGAGGTGGAGGTGCTGTTCGCGACGCACTCCATCCCGTCGACCGACGCCGCGAAGTCGGGCCCCGCGGAGCGGGGCTTCGGCGAGGGCGGCGCCTATGCGGCTCAGCATCTGGCGGTCGCCGAGGTCGTCATGCGCGAGGCGGGGGCGCCGGATGTCCCGTGGCAGCTCGTGTACCAGTCGCGGAGTGGCCCCCCGTCGATGCCGTGGCTCGAGCCCGACATCAACGACGTGATCGCGGAGCTGCCCGCCGCCGGCCGCAAAGCGGTCGTCATCGTCCCGCTCGGCTTCGTGAGCGACCACATGGAGGTGCTCTGGGACCTCGACAACGAGGCGCTCGAGTCGGCCGACGAGGCCGGGATCGCCGCAGTTCGGGTGCCGACGCCCGGCACCCACCCGGCGTACGTCGCCGGTCTCGTCGACCTCGTGCTCGAGCGTGTGCACGGGACGCCGGTCGGTGAGCGGCCCGCCGTGACCGAGCTCGGGCCCTGGTACGACGTGTGCCGTCCCGGGTGCTGTGAGAATGTACGGCTGGGCTTCCGCCCGGCCCTCGCCGGGATCGCGCCGTGAGTGTCATCCGGGTCGGCACGCGTGGCAGCGCGCTCGCGATGGCGCAGACGACGGCCATCGCCGAGCGCATCGCGAAGGCCGCGGGCGGCGCCGAGATCGAGCTGGTGCCGGTGACGACGCGCGGCGACACGTCGCGCGCCTCGCTCAGCGAGATCGGCGGCGAGGGGGTGTTCGCCACGGCGCTCCGCGACTCGCTGCTCGCGGGCGACTGCGACCTGGTCGTGCACTCGCTCAAGGATCTGCCGACGGCCGAGCACGAGGGGCTCAGGCTGGGCGCGGTGCCGAAGCGGGCCGATGCGCGTGACGCGCTCTGCGCCCGCGACGGGCTCACGCTCGAGACGCTGCCCGAGGGGGCACGCGTCGGCACGGGCTCGCCGCGGCGGATGGCACAACTCCTCGCCGCGCGACCCGACCTCGAGGTCGTCGACCTCCGCGGCAATGTCGACACGCGGCTCGGCAAGGTCGCGAGCGGCGAGCTCGACGCGGTGCTGCTCGCGGCAGCGGGGCTCGGCCGGCTCGGCCGTCTCGAGGCCGTGACCGAGCTGCTCGAGCTCGCGATGTGGCCCACCGCGCCGGGTCAGGGCGCGCTCGCGATCGAGGTGCGCCGGGAGCGTGGCGACCGCGACCTCGAGCGGGCTCTGGACAAGATCGACCACCCGCTGACCCGCGCCGCGGTGCTCGCCGAACGGCTGGTGCTCGCCGGTCTCGAGGCGGGGTGCACGGCACCCGTGGCGGCCGCCGCGTTCGTCGAGGACGAACTTCTGTTCCTGACGGCGACGGTGTACAGTGCGGACGGAACGCGGCAGCTGGTCAGCTCGCACGCCGCGACCCCTGAGAGCCGTTCGGCCGCCGACCTGGCGGAGGCGGCCCGCGATGTCGCGTCCCGCGCCGTCGCAGAACTCCTTGGCAACGGCGCCGCGGAACTCGCACCACCCGAGGAGAACCGGTGACCGATTACGAGACGACGACGGGACAGATCCCGTTGCCCAAGCCGCTCGCCGGCTGGCGTGTCCTCGTTCCGCGCGGCGGGCCATGGGGCGACAGCGTCGCGGCCTCGCTCCGTGCGCGCGGTGCATCGCCGATGGTCGCGCCCCTGATCAACTTCGCGCCGACCGATGACCAGCCCGCGCTCGAGGCGGCGCTCAAGAAGCTCGCCGACGGCGGGTTCGACTGGGTGACCGTGACCAGCGCGACGACCGTCGACGTGCTCTCGTCCTACGGTGCGGCGATCCCGGCGACGACGAAGGTGGCCGCGGTCGGAGAGACGACCGCCGCCGCTCTCGTGGCCGCCGGGTACCACGTCGACATCGTGCCGAGCGAAGAGAACTCGGCGCGCGGGCTGCTCGAGGAGTGGGAGGCGGCGACCGAAGGTGAGAAGGGCCTGCGCGTGCTCGCGCTTCGCTCGGCGATCGCGAAGCAGGTGCTCTCGATCGGGCTCGCCCGCATCGGCCACCACGTCGAGGCCGTCGTCGCCTACCGCACGGTGGGCGTGCCCGTCTCGCAGAAGGTCGCCGACGATGTGCGCGCGGGCAACGTCGACGCGGTGCTCGTGACCTCGGGCAGCGTGGCCGAGCAGGTGCAGCAGCAGCTGGGCCCGCTTCCCGACTCGACGCTCGTCGCCGCGATCGGCCCGCAGACCCAGCGAGACGCGGCGAAGTTCGGCCTCCGCGTCGACGTCGTCGCCCGCGAACGCAGCGCCGAGTCGCTCATCGACGCGGTCGTCAGCGCCGCCCTCGCGCGCGCCTGACGCCCGCCCCACGCCCAGGCGGGGCGACGTAGGCTGGGTCGGTGAGTGTTCCGCCGCGTGTCCGCCCCCGCCGCCTGCGTGAGACGCCGGCATTGCGCCGTCTCGTCTCCGAGACCCGTCTCGATCCCGCCGATCTCGTATTGCCGGTCTTCGTCCGCGAGGGCGTGTCCGAGCCGCTGCCGATCGCCTCGATGCCGGGGGTCATGCAGCACTCGCTCGAGAGTCTCAAGGGCGCGGTCGCCGAGGCCGCCGAGGCCGGTGTCGGCGGCATCATGCTGTTCGGCGTGCCCGAGGTGCGCGACGCGGTCGGGTCGGCCGCGACCGACCCCGAGGGCATCCTCAACGTCGCGACACGCGTCGCGAGCGACGAGGCCGGCGGCGCGCTCGTCGTGCAGACCGATCTCTGCCTCGACGAGTTCACCGACCACGGGCACTGCGGCGTCCTCGACCCGCTCGGCCGCGTCGACAACGACGCCACGCTCGAGCGCTACCGCGAGATGGCCCTCGTGCAGGCCGCATCGGGCTCCGAGCTGCTCGGCCTCTCCGGCATGATGGACGGCCAGGTCGCCGCGGTCCGCGAGGCGCTCGACGACGCCGGCCTCACGCACACCGCGATCCTCGCCTACTCGGCGAAGTACGCCTCCGCGTTCTACGGCCCGTTCCGCGACGCGGTCGAGTCCACGCTCCAGGGCGACCGGCGCACGTACCAGCTCGACCCCGGCAACCGGCGCGAGGGGCTCCGCGAGGCGATCATCGACATCGACGAGGGAGCCGACGTCGTGATGGTCAAGCCCGCGGGCAGCTATCTCGATGTGCTGGCGGATGTCTCGGCGGCCAGCGACGTCCCCGTGTGGGCGTATCAGGTGTCCGGGGAGTACGCCATGATCGAGGCGGCCGCGGCACACGGCTGGATCGAGCGCCGCCGCGCGGTGCTCGAGTCCGTGCGCAGCATCCGCCGGGCCGGCGCCGACGCCGTCCTCACCTACTGGGCCGTCGAGATCGCCGGCTGGATCCGACGGGGAGTCACCGAATGACGACGAACGCCGAGCTCTTCGACCGCGCCCGTGCAGCGATCCCGGGCGGCGTGAACTCGCCGGTGCGGGCGTTCGGTTCGGTCGGCGGCACGCCGCGGTTCCTGGTGTCCGCGAGCGGGCCGTACGTCACCGACGCCGAAGGTCGCGAGTACGTGGACCTCGTCGCCGGATGGGGGCCCGCGATCCTCGGCCATGCCGACCCCCGGGTCGTGGAGGCCGTCACCACGGCCGCGAGCCGCGGACTCTCGTTCGGCTCCTCGACCCCCGCCGAGACCGAGCTCGCCGAGCTCGTGGAGCGCCGGGTCGGGCCCGTCGAACGGCTGCGCCTGGTCTCGACGGGCACCGAGGCGACCATGAGCGCCATCCGGCTTGCGCGCGGGTTCACCGGCCGCGACATCCTGGTCAAGTTCGCCGGCCACTACCACGGCCACTCCGACGGCCTGCTCGCCGAGGCCGGCTCGGGCCTCGCCACGTTCGCGCTCCCCGGGTCCGCCGGCGTGCCGGCCGACGTCACGGCGCTCACGATGGTGCTGCCGTACAACGACCTCGAGGCGCTCGGCACGGCGTTCGCGGAGCACGGCGACCGCATCGCCGCGGTCATCGTCGAGGCCGCGGCCGCGAACATGGGCGTCGTACCGCCCCGGCCCGGATTCAATCGCGCGCTCGTCGAGCTCGCGCACCGGTTCGGCGCGCTCGTCATCTCCGACGAGGTCCTCACCGGCTTCCGGGTCTCCGACGCGGGCTGGTGGGGTGTCGAGCAGCGTGGCGACGACCCGTACACACCCGACCTGCTCACGTTCGGCAAGGTCATCGGCGGGGGCATGCCGGTCGCGGCGCTCGGCGGTCGCGCCGACCTCATGGAGTGGCTCGCGCCGCTCGGCCCCGTCTATCAGGCGGGCACGCTGTCGGGGAACCCGGTCGCGGTCGCCGCGGGCGTCGCCACGCTGCAGGCGGCGGATGCTCCGGTGTACGCGCGTCTCGACGAGGCATCCGTCGTCGTGGCCGACGCGGTCTCCGCCGCGCTCGCCGCCGAGGGGGTCGCGCACGCCGTGCAGCGCGCGGGCAACCTCTTCAGCGTCGTATTCGGTGACGAGGTCGCTGGGGGCGTGCACGACTACGCGGGCGTCAGACGCCAGGAGGCGTGGCGGTACCCGCCGTTCTTCCACGCCATGCTCGATGCCGGGGTCTCGCTGCCGCCGTCGGTGTTCGAGGCCTGGTTCCTCACGGCCGCGCATGACGATGCGGCCATCGGCCGGATCGTCGACGCGCTGCCCGCCGCTGCGCGCGCCGCGGCCGCCGCGCAGCCCCGCTGAGCCGCGCACGTTCGTCCGGATCGTGGGTCGTGTCTGCGCGTCGGGTCGCCGCTTTGTGGGGCGTCGACACCGCGTAGGCCGACCTCGTCGGGCAGGATGGATGACATGGCGAAGCTTCGCGTGCATCCCGACCGGATCGAGGTGCACCTCACCCCGACCGAGAAGTCGCTCGCGTTCCGGGGCGACGATGTCGTCATCCAACGCGAGGACATCCGCTCCGCGACGATCACGGACGACCCGTGGATCTGGATCCGGGGCATCCGTCGCCGGGGCACTGAGATCCCGCTCGTGGTGGCGGTCGGCGTCTGGAAGTATCACGGCGGCGCCGACTTCGTCATCGTGAAGGGCAAGCGGCAGGCCGTGGTGCTCGAGCTCGGCGGCGGCGAGTACGCCCGGCTCATCGTCTCGACGAACCACGCGGCCGAGCTGATCGACCGGCTGAAGGTCGCGCCGGCCGAACTCGCGGCGGAGCAGGCTGCCGAGCGGGCGGCCGACGGCGAGAGCTGACCGTCAGACGCGCGAGACCGGCTCGACGTCGACGGTCACGGGCACCCCGAGGAAGGCCTCGACCTCGGCGACGACCGCGTCGCGCGATCGGAGCTCGGTGCGAGACATCCGTCGCCATGGCACGATGCGCACGCTCGCGCTCGCGGGCCGCACGGTCGGCGCCCACCGGCCCGCCATCACGCCGCCGGCCATCATCGCGTGCAGCGGGAACTCGGGGATGACGGGCGTTCCGCGGCCGGGCGGCTGCAGGTACGCGCGAGGCGCGGCGTAGCCCATGATGTATTCGTCGTAGGCCTGGAGCAGATCGACGCGCTCGGGATCCCCGGCGTCGCAGGGCTCGATGTCGGATGCCTCGTGCCAGAGCGCGGAGACCGACGCGTCGTGCCAGAGCTCGTCGTCGAGTGCCTCGACCCGCCCGGCGGTGCGTTCGGCCGCCGAGGCCAAGGCGGTGCGCGCGTCGCCCAGCGTGAAGCCCGACCAGGCGGCGAAGTCTCGCGCGGAGGCTGGCCCGCGGCTGACCAGGTATCGCTCCGCGAGGTCGGCGAGCGCCTCGTCCCGGTGACGCGCGGGGGCCGCGGGCACCCGTTCGTCGAACGCGGCATAGGTGCGCTGCTTGCCGGCGCTCGGCCCGGAGATGACGACTCGCTCGAGCTCGGCGTACATGATGAGCAGGGCGAGTGCGGTGCCGGTGAGCGGCAGGCCGGCCGCGTCGAGCGCCGCGGCGAGCTCCGCACGGGTGCACGGTCCGTCGGCGGTGGCTCGCGCGATCGCGTCGCTGCCTGCGACGAGCACCTCCTCGATGCCCGTGCGACGGTAGTAGGTGCGGTTCACGCGGTGCACCCGCTCGGCGGAGAGCTCGAGCAGCCAGCGCGCGTCTTCTGGCGCGACGAAGTGCCACGTGGGTCGCAGGACGTGGGTGCGCAGGATCTGCCCGTCGTCGATCGCGGCGGCCACGGCGGCCGCATCCGGCCGTTGCGCGGCCGGGATCCGCTGGGCCAGACCCCATTGCGCGGGCAGGTACTCCTGCGATTGCACGGCGACGGCGCGCCGCACGAGCTCCGCGGGCGTCGTCGCGACCGGCCCGCGCAACCGCTGCGCCAACAGGCGGCGCGAACGCAGCTCCGCGGCGTCCACTCAGCTACCGTCCGCCGGGACGGCGCACATCAGACCGCGCCGATCACGACACGTCCCGGCGCCAGGTCGTGGCGCCGCCGATGATGGCGAGCACGAGCGCGATGCCGCCGAGCACCAGCCCGCCCTGCCACCACTCGAGCGGCGCCGAGGCCCCCATGCCGGCCAGATTGTAGAAGGATGCGCCGACGAGTGCGTCGCTCGCCGCCCCGGGCAGGAACTTCGCGACGTTCGCGGTCACGTCCGAGAGCGAGGCGACGAGGCGCAGTACCGGTTCGACGAACTGCGTGAACGCGATGACGATGACGATGGCTGCCACCTGGTTCGGGATCACGGAGCCGATGCCGACGCCGATCGCGCCCCAGAGCGCCATGGCGAGCACGCCGCGACCGATGAGCGCCCACGTGTCGGAGGCGTCGAGCGCGGTGTCGAGCCCCCACAGTGAGAGCGCGCCGGCGCCTGCGCCGACGGCCGCCGCGAAGCCGATCACTCCGAGGCCCGCGCCGAACCCGAGCTGCGAGGCGAACTTCGCTCCGAGCACCGTGCCGCGACGCGGCGTGACCAGGAAGGTCTGGGTGAGGGTACGGTGCCGGAACTCGCTGGTCACGGCGAGCGCGCCGAGCAGCACCGGGAAGACGTACCCGACGGACGACGCGAAGCTGTACAGCAGTGGTGCGAGCTGGTCGCCGGTGGGGATGGCTCCCTGCTGTGTGCCGCCGAGCGCCTCGGGATCGGTCGCGAGTAGCCCGAACATCGCGCCGAGGCCGCCCGACATGAGGGCGACGTACGCGACGAGGAGGATGGCGAGCACCCACCAGATGCGGGTCGTGAAGACCTTCTGGAGCTCTGAGGCGAGTGCGCGCATCATTCCGTCCCCTCGCCGACGAGCGTGAGGAACGAGTCCTCGAGGCCCGATTTCAGTCGATGCAGGCTGTTGAGCCGGACGCCGCCTGCGAATGCGGCGTCGCCGACCCGGCCGGGATCGGGCTCTTCCACGATGAATCCGTTGCGGCCCTCGGTGAAGCCCAAGCCTGCGGCCGTGAGCGCCGCGCCGAGCGCCGCGCGGTCGGGCGAGTCCACGATCGTGCGCGGGGACTCGTCGAGCTCGAGGCTCGAGAGCGTTCCGGTCTTCACGAGCCGCCCTCGCGAGATGATCACGACCTCGTCGACCGATTGCTGCACCTCGCTCAGCAGGTGGGAGCTGACGAGCACGGTGCGGCCCTCCCGCGCGAGGGACTGCAGGAATCCGCGGATCCACTTGATGCCCTCTGGGTCGAGGCCGTTGATGGGTTCGTCGAGCACGAGCACGCCCGGGTCGCCGAGCAGCGTCGAGGCGAGCGCGAGCCGCTGCCGCATGCCGAGCGAGTAGCCGCCGACGCGGCGGTCGGCGTACTGGTCGAGACCGACCTGCTCGAGCACCTGCTGCACGCGGGTCCGCGGGAGCCCGGCGGCGGTCGCGACGACGCCGAGGTGGTTGCGTGCAGTGCGGCCCGGATGGAAGCTCGCCTCGAGCGACGCGCCGACCTTGGTCGCCGGGTCCTCGAGGTCCGCGTACCGGGTGCCGCCGAACGTGGCGGTGCCCTCGCTGGCACGCACGAGTCCGAGCAGCACCCGCAGCGTCGTGGTCTTGCCCGCGCCGTTCGGCCCGAGGAAGCCGGTCACGAGGCCCGGTTGCACGGTGAAGCTGAGGTCCTCGACGGCGGTCACCGCACCGAACCGTTTCGTCAACCCGGTGACTTCGATCGGGATTCCCGCTGCCATGGCCAGCTCCTCGTGTGGTCGTTGGTCGTGGTCGTGCTCGGTCAGTTGAGGGGGCGGATGCCACTGGGTAGGACGCCGCCCCCGATGAGGTCGCGTGCAAGGTCTTCGAGCGCGCCGAGCGCGACCCGCTGGGTGTAGGGGCCGTATGAGACGCGTGCGACGCCGAGCGTTTCGAGACGCGCGGGCGGCGGCAGCTCCGACAGGCCGATGACGCTCACGCGCCGGTCGCCGATGCCCGCGACGAGTTCGGCGACGACGTCGTCGCCGAAGTTGCCCGGCACGAACACGCAGGTCGCGCCCTCGTCGAGGTAGGCGCGCCCGCGCTCGATCGCCGCGGCGACGATGTCTTCGCGCGGGCGGTCGCCCGCGCGCAGGAAGGCGTCGGTGCGGGCATTGAGCGCGAACGGCACGCCTTCGGCGTCGGCGGCGGCCACGGCCTCGCGCACGGCCGCTGCCGATGCGGCGAGCGGCTTCATCTCGTCTTCGAGGTTGGCGCCCACGATGCCCTCGCCGATCGCGCGACGTATGGTCTCGCCGGGCGCGCCGTAGCCGGCTTCGAGGTCTGCGCTCACGGGAACGTCGACGGCGCGGGCGATGCGCCCGCACATGTCGAGCATGAGCTCGACCGGGATCGCCTCACCGTCGGGATACCCGAACGTCGCGGCGATCGAGTGGCTCGCGGTGGCGATCGCGGTCGTGCCGGGCAGCCCGGCCACGACCTTCGCGCTCGCCACGTCCCACACGTTCACGACCTGCAACAGCTCGGATGCCTCGTGCAGGCGCCGGAGCTCGGCGGCGCGCGTGACCGTGGTCGAGGTGGGGGAGGCGCCCGTCATGCCTCCGAGCCTACTGGGGCCGATAGTCTGCCCGCATGAGCGCCGTTCGTGAGGCATCCGCCGAGGTCGCGCCGGCGACGCCGGCCCGACCGGTGCGACTGTCGGTGAATGCGCTGCTCGACGGGTTCGTCTTCGTCTACGCGGGGCTCGCGGTCGTGTGGCTCGCGTGGCTCATCTTGAGCGAGTCGTTCGAGTTCGGCTGGTTCGGGATCGCGTTCTTCGTCCTGTTCTGGCTCGTGCTCGCGTACCTGGTGCTGCCGCGGCTGCACCGCATCCTCACGACCATCTATGTGCCGAACTATTTCATCGGCCGAGCGAGGACGAGCGACGGGCTGCTCGGCGATCCGGTGAACCTCGCGTTCCTCGGCGACGAGGCCGATCTGCACGCCGCGATGGAGGCCGCCGGGTGGACGCGGGCCGATGAGGTCAGCTTCGCGAGCGGATGGCGTATCGTGATGTCGACGCTCAGCCGCCGCAGCTACGACGAGGCGCCGGTGAGCCCGCTGTTCCTGTTCGGGCGCAAGCAGGACTTCGCGTACCAGCAGGAGGTCGAGGGCAACCCCGCGAAGCGGCATCACGTGCGGTTCTGGCGCACGCCCGACGAGTGGCTGCTCCCCGGCGGCCGCCGCGTGGACTGGCTCGCGGCCGGCACGTTCGACCGCGCGGTGGGCTTCTCGCTGTTCACACTGCAGATCACGCACAAGATCGACGCGGACATCGACGTCGAACGCGATCACATCGTGCGGACGCTGCGCGAGGGCGAGGCCTCGGTGCGGGTCGACGTGATCGAGGACTTCTCGACCGGCTATCACTCGCGCAACGGCGGCGGCGACACGATCCGCACCGATGGCGACCTGCCCGTCGTCGACGTGCGGAGCGTGGTCGAGACGCCAGCGCCGTCGCCGGCCAAGCGCCCGGCCGACAGCTGGGGTGAGACGGCGGGCAAACGGCCGGCGTTCGAGTCGCCGGTCGTGCTGGTCGCTCCCGAGGCGCCGCCCGCGACCATGCCCCGGCCGACGGCCATCGCGCTCGGCGCGGGGCTCATCGTGCTCCGTGTCCTGCTCGGCATCGTGTGGCTGCTCGCCCTCGCCCTCGACTGGAACCGGATCGTGCAAGACGACCTCGGCCTCGCGCCGACCGACGACGATTGGGCGGCGCTGTCGGGCACGGCGCTCACGATCGTGCTCGTGGGCGGCGCGGTCGTGCTCGCGGTGCAGCTCGTCTTCGCCTGGCTCGTGTTCCTCGGCAAGAACTGGGCGAGGATCGCGGTGATGGCGATCGCCATGGCGAGCATCACGATCGCCGCACTCGACTACTTCATCGGCGACAGCGAGATCACGATCCGCACGACGCTGCTCACGCTCGCGTGCGACATCCTCGTGCTGCTCGCCCTCTCGAGCCGCGCCGCACGCGCCTACGCCCGCCGCCGTCGCTGATCCGGCCGGCTCAACCGCCGAGGGTCACCCCGCGCTCGGCGAGGAACGTCCCGAGCTGTGAACGCCCCGAGCTGTGAACGTCCCGAGCTGTGAACGTCCCGAGCTGTGAACGCCCCGAGCTGTGAACGCCCGTCTGGGCCGAGTCCTCCCACGGCGGCGCCGCGACTTTGCCGATTTTCGTATGCCAGTTGCGCCTCAATTGAGGCAGAACTGGCATACGGAAATCGCGATTCATGGGCGAAGCGCCTTACGGGTCGGCCGGGTCGGCCGACGTGGCTTCGCGGGCTGGGTGGGTTGGGGTGGCTGGGTCGGTGTGGTCGGCAGCATCGGGCAGGGTGGGGCGGCGACCGCGCGTGCCCTTGCGGCCGAGGCGGTGCGGCCTGCGGGAGGTGGGCGCGGGGTGGAGGGGCGCCCGGCGATAGAGCGAGCCGTACCGGTGATCCCAGAGGTGGAAGAGCTCGCCGACCGCATGGTCGAGCGAATCGAGGTACTCCGCATTGAGTGCGTACAGGCGACCTTGGGCGCCGTCGCTCCTGACGTCGACGACATGTTCGTCGCGCATGATGCGCAGATGGTGCGAGACCGCCGAGCGCGTCACCGCGAACTCCGCCGTGATGACGTCGTTGAGCACCCCGACCTGGTGTTCGCCGACTGCCAGGGTCTCGATGATGCGCCGGCGGACGGGCTCGGCCACGATCTCGAACGGATGCACGACACGCAGGCTACGAGACCGGGGCCGCGCACGGCCCGGCCGACGCCCGGTCTGTGGACGCCGCGGGCATGTCGGCCACGGGGGAGAACCGGTGGAGGGCCGGCGGAGCGCCGCTCGCGAGGCAGTGGTCGAGGTGGAAGGGTCAGTGGCGGTTGCCCGAGAGGGCGAGCACGCCGCCGAGGCCGATCATCATGACACCGCCCGTGGCGGCGAGGCCGGATGCGCGGCGCGGCGAGCGGGCGAACCAGGAGCGCGCCGCGCTGGCGGCGAGCGCCCAGATCGAGTCGCAGATGAGCGCGAGCACGATGAAGACGAGGCCGAGCTCGAACAGCTGCAGCGGGATCATCCCGGCCGTGAAGTCGACGAACTGCGGCAGCACCGCGACGAAGAAGGCGATCGTCTTGGGGTTCGTGATGCCGACGACGAATCCTTCGAGCAACTGACGCCAGTGCGAGCGGGGCGCGACGCCAGCGCTGGCGGCCGCGGCGGATGCGTGGCGGTGGCGGATCGCCTGGATGCCGAGGTAGACGAGGTACAGTGCGCCCGCGATCTTGATGATCGTGAAGAGCACGACCGATTGGGCGACGAGTGCGCCCACACCGAGCGCGACGGCGGCCGCCAGCGGCACCACGCCGAGCGCATTGCCGAGCACGCTGAGCAGGCCGCCGAGGCGGCCGAGCGCGAGCGAGCGGCCGATCGTGAAGAGCACGCTCGGCCCCGGGATCACGATCAGCACGACCGCGGCGGCGGCGAACGCCAGCAGGTTCTCGAGGGGGACCACGAAACGGATGCTACTCCTCAGCTGCCGGCTGCGACGCAACAGCCTGCGGCATCGTCGCGAGACGCACGCGCGTGCCGAACGGATCCGCGACGAACGCGACTCGCTCGCCCCAAGGCTGGTCGACCGGCTCCTCGAGCATCGTCGCGCCGGCCGCCGTGAGCTCGCGCGCCACCCGGTCGACATCGTCGACGTAGAACCACAGCAGGAGGTTCGACGGCACCCCGGGCGCCGCGTCCTCAGCCAGGCCGATGCCGAGCGACGACGATCCCGCCTTGAGCGAGACGTACACGGGCTCGCCCGCGTCAGGGAAGCGGTACACGAGCTCCGCGCCGAAGGCGTCGCAGTAGAACTCGAGTGCCCGCGGGAGATCGGAGACCTCGAGGATCGGGAACGCCGACTCGATCATGACCCCTCCAGCCGGGAGCGCCGCGGACCGGGCTCTCCCGATCGGGAGGGTACGCCGGAGGGCACGGTGCCGCTACCGTGGCATCCGTGACCGAGCTGATCAGTGCGACCGTGGCCGACGGGGTGGGGCACCTCACCCTCGACCGTCCGAAGGCGCTCAACGCGCTGAACTTCGAGATGGTCGTGGCGCTCACCGAGGTGCTCGACGCCTGGCGCGATGACTCCGAGGTCGGCGTCATCGTGCTCGACGGCGAAGGCGACCGCGGGTTCTGCGCAGGCGGCGACCTGCGTGAGCTGCACGCCTTCGCGACCGGCGGCGACGCCCTGCCCGCACACGACTTCTTCCGCGCGGAGTACCGGCTCGATGCCATGATCGCCCGCTATCCGAAGCCGATCGTCGCGATCATGGACGGCATCACGATGGGCGGCGGCGTCGGCCTCAGCGGGCACGCCGCCATCCGCATCGTCACCGAACGCTCCCGCATCGCGATGCCCGAGACCCGCATCGGCTTCACCCCCGACGTCGGCGGCACCTGGCTGCTCGCCAACGCGCCCGGCGAGCTCGGCGTGCACCTCGCGCTCAACGCACGGACCATGGATGCCTCGGACGCACTCCACGCCGGCTTCGCCGACGCCTACGTGCCGAGCGAACGACTGCCGCACCTGCTGCAGGCACTCGCCGAGCGGGCCGACCCCGGCTCGCCCGCGGAGATCGTCATGCTCTTCGACGAGACCCCCGGCCCGTCGGCGCTCGCACTCACGCGGGACTGGGTCGACGCGTGCTACTCGGCACCGACGGTGCGCGAGATCATCGGCCGGTTGCGTGCGTTCGCGCGCGGCGACGGCGCAACCGGGCGGGATGCCTCGTTGCCGAGGCATCCGCTCGACCCGGGCGCGCCCGCCTACGCGGCCGCGGCCGCCGACGAGCTCGAGACGCTCTCGCCGACCGCGCTCACCGTCACGCTCGAGTCGGTGCGCCGAGCCCGCACGCTGCCGCGGCTCGAGGACGCGTTCGAGCAGGAGTTCCGGGCCGTGACCTGGTTCATCGAGCAGCACGACCTGCACGAGGGGATCCGCGCCCAGGTCATCGACAAGGACCGGAACCCGCGCTGGAACCCGCCGGCGCTCGACGACGTGCCGCCGGGGCTCGCCGCACGCGTCCTCGACGAGGCGCGCTTCGCGCCAGTCTGGCCGGCCGCCTCCGCGGGTTAACCCGCGGGTGAGCCGGCCTTCGCGACCGCCGCCTCGAGCGCGACCCACGCGAGCATCGCGCACTTCACGCGCATCACGTACTTCGAGACGCCGTGGAAGGCGACCGCGTCGCCGAGCAGCTCGACATCGGGCTCGCCGCGCCCCTGCGAGCGCAGCATCTCGCGGAACGCGTCGGTGAGCGATTGCGCCTCGGCGACCGTCAGGCCACGCACCGAGTCGACGAGCACCGACGCCGACGCCATCGAGATGCTGCAGCCGTCGCCTCGCCAGGCGAGCTCCTCGATGCGCTCGTGCGCCGGGTCGAGCCGGATCCGCATCGTCAGCTCGTCGCCGCACGACGGGTTCAGCTCATGGTGTTCCGCCGTGGCATCCGTCAGCTCACCGTCGCCGTGACGCGCCTTCGAGTGATCCAGGATGATCTGCTGGTACAGCCCTTCGAGCCCGCTCATGCCGACGCCTCCTCGGCCACGCCGAAGAAGCGGCGGGCGTCGGCGAGTGCGGCGACGAACCGATCCGCCTCCTCGAGCGACGTGTAGACGTGCGAGCTCGCGCGCGTCGAGCTCGTGAGGCCGAGCGCCCGGTGCAACGGCTGCGCGCAGTGGTGGCCGGTGCGCACATCGATGCCGGCCTCGTCGAGGAACTGCCCGATGTCGTGCGCGTGCACGCCGTCGACGGCGACGCTCACGAGCCCCGCGCGCGTCTCGCCCGCGGCCGGGCCGAGCACGCGCAGCCCCGGCACGCGTGCGAGCCCGTCGAGCACGCGCTCGGCGAACGCCTGCTCGTGCGCGGCGACTGCGTCCATGCCGAGCGCGTCGAGGTAGCGCACCGCCTCCGCGAGCGCGACCACCTGCGACACGGGCTGGGTGCCGGCCTCGAACCGGTGCGGCGACGGCAGGAACTCCGCCGAATCGATCGTGACCACCGTGATCGTCGACCCGCCCGTGCGGGCCGGCGGCAGCGCGTCGAGCAGCTCGGCGCGGCCGAAGAGGCCGCCGACGCCGTTCGGGCCGAGCATCTTGTGCCCCGAGAACGCGGCGAAGTCCACGCCCTGCGCGGTGAAGTCGACCGGGCGGTGCGGGACCGACTGGCAGGCGTCGAGCACGACGAGCGCGCCCTGCCGATGCGCGAGTTCGACGACGTCGGCGACCGGCGCGATGAAGCCGGTCACGTTCGAGACCTCGGCGACCGCGACGAGCCGCGTTCGATCGGTGATCGCCTCGGCCATCGCGTCCATCGACCAGAGGCCGTGCTCGTCGACCCGGACCGGCACGATGCGGGCGCCGGTCTTCGCCGCGAGGCGCTGCCACGGGATGAGGTTGGCATGGTGCTCGGCCTCGGTGACGACGATCTCGTCACCCGCGCCGAGCGCGAACCGCGCGGCCTCGGGCCCGCCGAGCCCCGCGCTCGCATCGGCCAGGCCGAGCGCCACGATGTTGAGGGCGTCGGTCGCGTTCTCGGCCCAGACGAGCTCGCGCTCGCCTGCGCCGACGAACCGGCCGACTTCGGCACGCGCATCCTCGAACCGCGACGTGGACTCGCCGACCGCGGCGCTCGTGCCGCGATGCACGGCGGCGAGATGGTGTTCGAGGTAGTCGCGTTCGGCGTCGAGAACCTGCCGGGGTCGTTGCGACGTCGCCGCGGAATCGAGGTAGGCGCGGACGGGCGCGCCGTCGGTGTGTGCGAAGGCGGGGAAGTCTCGTCGGATGTCGGCGACCGAGCGGCCGCCCACCGACTCCTGAGCGAGGGGAAGCATCCCCTCCATCGTCCCACGGTTCGCGCAACCGCCGCCCGTCGCGCGGACGGGTGCCATCGGCAGCGCCGCCGGGTACGGTTGGTCGCGTGAAGATCCACCACCTGCGTACACATCGGAGTGACGAGCACCTGCCCCGCGAAGGCCAACTGGCCTGGCAGCTGGCGGCCGTCGCGACCGATCCCGTCGAGCTCGACGACGACGTCGTCGACATGGTCGTCAACCGGGTGATCGACAACGCCGCCGTCGCCGCCGCGTCGATCACACGCAAGCCGGTCGTCTCGGCGCGCAGCCAGGCGCTCGCGCACCCCGTCTCGATCGGCGGCGACGGCGCGACCGTGTTCGGCGCCGACGCCGGCCGGCGCACCTCGCCCGAGTGGGCGGCGTGGGCGAACGGCGTCGCCGTGCGCGAGCTCGACTTCCACGACACCTTCCTCGCGGCCGACTACTCGCACCCGGGCGACAACATCCCGCCGATCGCGGCGGTCGCCCAGCACCTCGCCGCCGCGCGCGGCCTCACCGGCCGCGACGTGATCCGCGGCATCGCGACCGGCTACGAGGTGCAGATCGACCTCGTGAAGGCGATCTCGCTGCACGAGCACAAGATCGACCACGTGGCGCACCTCGGGCCCGCGGCCGCGGCGGGCATCGGCACGCTGCTCGGGCTCGACCAGGAGACCATCTTCCAGGCGATCGGCCAGGCGCTGCACACGACGACGGCGACCCGGCAGTCCCGCAAGGGCGAGATCTCCACGTGGAAGGCGCACGCGCCCGCGTTCGCCGGCAAGATGGCCGTCGAGGCGGTCGACCGCGCCATGCGCGGCGAGACCAGCCCGGTGCCCATCTACGAGGGCGAAGACGGCGTCATCGCGTGGCTGCTCGGCGGGCCCGATGCGTCCTATGACGTGCCGCTCCCCGAGGCGGGCGAGTCGAAGCGCGCCATCCTCGACTCCTACACGAAAGAGCACTCGGCCGAGTACCAGGCGCAGGCCTGGATCGACCTCGCCCGTCGACTGCACGAGCAGTACTCGCTGATCCTCGAAGATCCCGAGCGCATCGCGTCGATCGTGCTGCACACCTCGCACCACACCCACTACGTGATCGGCTCGGGCGCGAACGACCCGCAGAAATACGATCCGGATGCCTCTCGCGAGACGCTCGACCACTCGATCCCGTACATCTTCACGGTCGCGCTGCAAGACGGCGCGTGGGACCACGAGGCGTCGTACTCGCCCGAGCGCGCCCACCGCCCCGAGACGATCGCGCTCTGGAACAAGGTCACGACCGTCGAGGACCCCGAGTGGACGCGGCGCTACCACTCACTCGACATGGACGAGAAGGCGTTCGGCGGCCGGGTCGTGATCACGCTCGCCGACGGCGGCGAGATCGTCGACGAGATCGCCGTCGCCGACGCGCACCCGCTCGGCGCCCGGCCGTTCGGGCGGGAGCAGTACGTCCAGAAGTTCCGGACCCTCGCCGAGTGGGCGCTCGAGCCCGCCGAGATCGACCGATTCCTCGACGTCGCGCAGCGCCTGCCCGAACTCGGTCCCGACGAGCTCGGCGCGCTGACCTTCACGGCCGCGCCGGGCGTGCTCTCGGTGCTCGACGTGCCGCAGGGCCTCTTCTGAGTCTCTGTACGGCGGGCCCGTCGCGGACACCCGCAGATCGTGACGGGATTCGATGAGGTCGTAGGCTGGGGAACGCGGGCGCGCCGGGGCCCCGCCTTCGATCCCACGAGGAGCACGATGACCGATCAGCACGCGCCCGAGATCTACAAGGGGCTGGCAGGCGTACCCGTCGACTACACGGCGATCTCGAAGGTGAACCCGGAGACGAACTCGCTGCTCTACCGCGGGTATCCGGTGCAGGAGCTCGCAGCGTCCGTCACGTTCGAAGAGGTCGCGTACCTGCTGTGGCACGGCGACCTGCCGACCGACGACCAGCTCGCGGCGTTCGAGGACCTCGAGCGCGGCCATCGCGGACTCGACCACGAGGTCAAGCGCATCATCGACGAACTGCCGCTCACGGCGCACCCGATGGATGTCGTGCGCACCGCGATCAGCGTCATCGGCGCGACCGACCCGACGACTCCGGATGCCTCGCCCGAGGCCAATCTCGAGAAGGCCATCCGGCTGTTCGCGAAGCTGCCGTCGATCGTGAGCTACGACCAGCGCCGCCGGCACGACCTCGACTTCGTCGAGCCGCGCGCCGACCTCGGCTACTCGGCGAACTTCCTCTGGCAGACGTTCGGCGAGGCGCCCGAGCTCGCGGTCGTGAACGCGTTCGACGTGTCGATGATCCTCTACGCCGAGCACTCGTTCAACGCGTCCACGTTCACCGCACGTGTCATCGCGTCGACACTGAGCGACCTGTACTCCGCCGTCACCGGCGCCGTGGGCGCACTCAAGGGCGCGCTGCACGGCGGCGCGAACGAGGCCGTCATGCACGCCTTCGACGAGATCGGCCCCGGCGACGGCGCGGGCGAGCGTGCGGCGGCCTGGCTCGACACCGCACTCGCCGAGAAGCGGAAGATCATGGGCTTCGGGCACCGCGTGTACAAGAACGGCGACTCGCGCGTGCCCACCATGCGCGATGCGTTCGAGCGCATGGTCGAGCACTACGACCGGCCCGACCTGCTCGAGCTGTACGTCGCCCTCGAGCAGGGCATGGCCGAGCGCAAGCACATCCTGCCCAACCTCGACTACCCGGCCGGGCCGGCGTACCACCTGATGGGGTTCGACACCGAGACGTTCACGCCGCTGTTCGTCGCGAGCCGGGTCACGGGCTGGACCGCGCACATCATGGAGCAGCTCGCGTCGAACGCGCTGATCCGCCCGCTCTCGGTGTACACGGGGCCAGACGAGCGGCACGTGCCGATCCCCGCGACGCCGGTCGAGTAGCGAGCTCGCACAACGCGAGGCCGGGGCATCCGCCCGGCGACTGTGGCGACCCGCCAATCGTGGTGACTTCCACGACGGATCGCCCATACAGTCGTGGATTATGCACATGTTGTTCCGGACGCTCCTGCACGTGCTGTTCCTCTCACGCCGGAGGCCCGACCTCGGGCACTACGACGTCGCGAAGACGCGGTTCATCACGCTGCCGACCGATCTCGACATCAACCGGCACATGAACAACGGCGTGTACTTCTCGATCATGGACGTTGCGCGCTTCGACATGCTCGTGCGCAACGGCATCTGGAACGTCATGCGCGAACGCGAGTGGTACCCCGTCGTCGCGAGTGAGACGATCACGTTCCGCAAGTCGCTCTCGCTCTGGCAACGGTTCACCATCGAGTCGCGCGTGCTCGGCTTCGACGACAAGGCGGTCTACGTCGAGCAGCGGTTCGTCCGGCCGGGGCCGGACGGCCAGCCGGAGGTGTACGCGCAGGGGTTCATCCGTGGTCGGTTCCTGCGGAAGTCCGGCGGCACCGTCCCGATCCCGGAGCTGATCGAGGCGTTCGGCACGCAACCCGGCGACGGGCTGCCCGACTGGATCGAGCGGTGGGGCCAGGATGTCGCGCTGCCCGCGACCCGCGCCGCCGCGCCGTCGGTCTGGCGCTGACCAGCGTTACAGTTTCGCCTGCCGCGGGATGACGATCTCGCGGATGATGAGCAGGATGCCGGCCGAGATCGGGATAGCGACGAGCGCGCCGAGCAGACCGAGCAGCGTGCCGCCCGCGAGGGCCGAGATCAGCACGATCGTGCCCGGCACCTGCACGGCCTTGCCCATGACCCGCGGCGTGAGGATGTACGCCTCGAGCTGCATGTAGACGAGCATCGCCGCGAGCACGATGAGCGCCGTCGTCGGCGAGACGAAGAGCGACACGAAGGTCATCAGGACGGTCGTGAGGACGGTTCCGATGAGGGGGATGAGGGTCACGAAGAGCGCGACCACGCCGAGGATGAGCGCGTACGGCACTCCCACGACGGTCAGCAGGATGGTCGAGAACGTCGCATTCAGGAACGCGAGGATGACCATGCCGCTGAGGTACTTGCCCACCGACTGCATGATGCGCTCGGCGTAGCCCTCGATCTGCGCACGGTGCGACCCCTTCACCAGTGAGTAGCAGGCCCGCTTGGTCACATCGAGGGTGGCGATGAAGTAGATCGACAGCACGACCACGAAGAACCCCGTGGACACCGCCGCGATCACCGAGGCGCCGAACGCGAGCGCGCCGCCGCCGATCGTCGCCCACAGGTTCGGGTCGGTGATGACGTCGCCGAGTCCCTGGACGAGATTGCCGAGCAGGCCGTTCGTGGCCGCGTTCGCCGCGTCGAACCAGCCGGAGTCCTGCACGGTCTGCACCATGCCGGGGACGGCCTTCACCAGCGCGGTCGCCTGTGCGACGACGGGCGGGATCACGATCCAGATGATCGCGACCACGACCGCGATGAACAGCAGGATGACCACCACGATCGCCACGCCGCGCTTGAGCCCGCGACGCTGGAACCACCGGATCAGCGGGTCGAGCCCAAGCGCCACGAACGCGGCGATGAACACCGAGAGCACCACGCTCGACAGGTTCATGAGCGCGACCGCGAGCGCGAGCGCGAGCAGCACGCCGAGCGTGACGATGAACCCCCATCTCAGCGGGTGGTTCACGAACAGCTGCTGCCCGGGTCTGGTCGCGGGGCCGCGGCGGCGCAACCGGTCTGCCGTCTTCACGGCGTCAGTCTAGGGGTCGGCGGGTGCCGCCGATCGGTCATCCACGCGCTGGTTCAGGCACGTGCAGCTCCCGGTAGTAGCGCGAGAACGCGGGGGAGTAGTCCTCCCACACGGGCATCGGGGTACGCCGTCGCGCCGCCTCGAGCCGGTCGAGGTAGTAGTCCCAGCCCGGGCCGTACTCGGCCGCGGCCGACGGATCGGTCAGCCGGTGTGCGAGCGTGAGGGTCGTCATGTGGCTGCCCTCGACGAGGTGGCAGTGCATGCGCCAGCCGTCGGGCGCGTCGCCCACGTCGAGATGGAACCGGTGTGGTGGGCTGCATTCGAGGATCGCCACGTTCTCCCACGGTGCATCCTCACCCTCGGCGGTCATCTTGAACCGCACGCCCCCGGTCGCGGGGCTGCCCGTGTACGTGCCGATCCACTGACTGAGGAACCCGGGATTCGTGATGCTGAACCAGACGTCCTCGATCGGAGCCCGGAACAGCCGGTCGAACTGGAGGTAGAGCCCGTCGGCCTTCATCTGGAAGTGCCCGGTCGGTTTCGGCTTCATCGTCCGCCCCCTCGCGTCGTGGGTCTCAGGCTAATCCGCGTGACGCCGACCCACTAGAGTCGGGGCATGAACCAGCGAGAAACCCTCGATATCACGCGTGAGCGATCCGGCCTCTGGGGCACGCTCGCGGGCCTCATCGTCGCCGCGCTCATCGCCATCCCGCTCTCGGCCGCATTCGCGTTCGCCACGCACCCGCACAGCCAGCAGCTGTTCGCGGGGCGACTCTCCGACGCCACCGCAGGCGGGTATCAGACGTTCTGGTGGATCGTCACGCTCTTCCTCCTCGCGTTGCCGTTCCTCGTCGGCTACGCGGTGGCGACCCTTTCGGCGCGTGCGCTGATCATCGTGGGCTCGGTGGTGGCGGTCTTCGTGGTCGCGGTCGTGATCCTGGGCCAGATGTTCGTCTTCTGACGCCAGCCGCGTCTTCTGGCGCCAGCGCTGGGTCACCGGGACGCGGGGCGGGTCGCATCGCCGCCGGCGCTCAGATGCTCGCGCGTTGCACCATGAGCGGGCACTCGAATGGGTCGCGCTCACCAAGACCGACCCGGTTGATGTAGCGGAAGACGATCGCGTACGAACGCCACAGGGTGGTCTGCGTGTACGGGACCTCCTGGTCGCGGCAGTACGCCTGGATGATCGGCGCTGCGCGGCGGAGGTGGGGCCGCGGCATCGAGGGGAACAGGTGATGCTCGATCTGGTAGTTGAGCCCGCCCATGGCGATGTCGATCACCCGGTTGCCGCGGATGTTGCGACTCATGAGCACCTGTCGCCTGAGGAAGTCGAGCTTCATGCCCTTCGGCACCTGCGGCATGCCCTTGTGGTTCGGCGCGAAGGACATGCCCATGTAGAAGCCGAACAGCCCGAGCTGGATCGCCAGGAACACGGCGGCCTTGTCGGGCGACAGGACCCAGAAGACGAGCGCGAGGAAGCCGAGGATCCGTACGAAGAGGAACGCGATCTCGACCGGGCGATGCGGCAGGGGGGCTCTGGCGAAGACGCGGCGCACACTCGACGCGTGCAATGAGAGCCCCTCCAGCAGCAGGATCGGGAAGAAGAACACGCCCTGGTGCCCGATGACCCAGCGGAGGAACGCTGCCCGCTCGCGCGCGGCCTGCTCCGGCGTGAAGGCGACGACCGGGAGATCGAGATCCGGGTCGACGCCGATCTGATTCGGATTCGCGTGGTGCCGGGTGTGCTTGTGCTGCCACCACCCGTAGCTCATGCCGACGAGCCCACCGAGGATGAGACTGATCCAGTCGTTCCATTTGCCCGACCGGAAGATCTGACGATGTGCCGCGTCATGGCCGAGGAAGGCGATCTGCGTGAAGAGGGCGGCGAAGCCGACCGCGGTGAACATCTGCCACCAGGAGTCACCGATCCAGATGAACACCGCGATCGCCGCCGCGAAGGCGACCGGAACGCCGATGAGCTTCGTCCAGTAGTAGCCGTACCTGCGGCGCATCAGCCCGGCGTCCTTCACGAGGCGCGCCAGGTCGGTGAAAGCGCTGGCGGGCGTCTGAGTCCCCTCCAGTGCGCGGGCACGCGTCTGCGGAATGCGGAAGGTCTCGGAGGTCATGGCGACCGGCTCTCTGACGGTGCCGCACGCGGGCGTTCACCCGTGGCGGCTACGCGGAAGGCGTTCGTGCACGTTGACGGATGATGCCGATGACGAGGGTGCCGACGAACAGGATGGCGCCGATCACGGCGAGCCATAGAAGACCCTCGAAGACGAACCCGACGACCGTCAGGATCGCCCAGCCGACGAGCAATACGACAATCAGAGTCCACATGCTCGCAGGCTACGCCGCCCCTGGCGCCCGGTCTGTGCCCTTGACTTCTCCGGGCTGCAGTGATCGGGCGCGCAGGGATCAGCCGGCGGTCGAGCGCTCGAGCACGGCCATCGCGGCATTGTGGCCGCCGACGCCGCTCACCGCGCCGCCGCGCACAGCGCCCGACCCGCAGAGCAGGATCCGCGGATGCCGCGTCGCGACGCCCCACCGCTCGGCGGCGGTCGTGAGCGGCATGCCCGCCTCCGCCCACGGCCACGACAGCGGCCCGTGGAAGATGTTGCCGCCGGGCATCGCGAGCGCCTCCTCGAGGTCACGCGTCGTCTTCACCTCGATGCAGGGTTCGCCCGAGGCATCCGTCGCGATGACGTCCGCGATCGGCTCGTCGAGCACCGAGTCGAGCGAGGCGAGCACGGCATCGCGCAGCAGGTCGCGCAGCTCGTCGTTGCCGTAGCGGTCGACGAGCCGGTCGGGCACGTGCAGACCGAACACCGTGAGCGTCTGCGCGGTGCTCGCGGCGAGCTCGGGGCCGAGGATGCTGCGGTCGCTGAGCGTGTGGCAGTAGATCTCGCACGGCAGCGGGTCGGGCAGCTCGCCTGCGCTCGCCGCGTCGTACGCGGTCTCGAGCTGGGTCGCGAGCTCGTTGATGTGGAAGGTGCCCGCGAAGGCCTGCTCGGGTGCGACCTCGCGGTCGCGCAGGCGCGGCAGGCGGGTGAGCAGCAGGTTGACCTTCACCTGTGCGCCCTCGGGCCGGCGCAGCCGGCCGAGCGAGGCGACGGCGACGTCGGGGCGGGTCGGCTGGTCGCGGGCGGCGATCGGCTCGCGCGCAGACGGATGCCCCGGTGCGGATGCCTCGCGCGAGACCGGTGCGTCGGGTGTGCCGGCGCCCGCGGCGAGCAGGCGTTCGAGCACCACGGGCGCGACGTTCGCGAGCACGTGGGTCGCCCGGGACATCCGTTCGCCGCCGGCCTCGACCCAGCGCACGGTGCCGTCCTCGCCGAGCGCGACGACCTCGGCGCTCGTGCGGAGGTCGGCTCCCGCCTCACGCGCGGCCCGCGCGAGCTCGCCGCTGACGGCGCCCATGCCGCCGACGGGCACGTCCCAGTCGCCGGTGCCGCCGCCGATCACGTGGTACAGGAAGCAGCGGTTCGCGTCGAGCGACGCGTCGTGCAGGCTCGTGAACGTGCCGATGAGTCCGTCGGTCGCGACGACGCCGCGAACGAGGTCGCTCGAGAACCGGGCGTCGATGGTCTCGCCCAGCGGCCGTTCGATCAGGTCGTCCCAGATGCGGCGGTCGCCGACGAGCGTGCGCGCCTCGTCGCGGGTGGGCAGCGGCTCGGTGAGCGTCGGGAAGAGGGTCTCGGCGAGCCGCGCGGTGTCGGTGTAGAACGCGTTCCATGCGTCGGCGTCGATCGCGGCGCCCACGCGGTCGAAGGCGGCGACGGATGCCTCGGGGCCGGCCTCGTGATCGACGAGCAGCCCGCGCCCGGGCTGCGTCGGATCCGGCGTGTACGACGAGAAGCGCCGCCGCACGAGCGTGAGATCGAGCCCGAGGTCGTCGACGATGCGCCGGGGGAGCAGGCTCACGAGGTACGAATACCGCGAGAGCCGCGCGTCGACCCCGGCGAAGGCCTCGGCCGACACGGCTGCCCCGCCGAGGTGGTCGCTGCGCTCGAGCACGAGCACGTCGAGTCCGGCGCGGGCGAGGTAGGCCGCCGCGGTCAGCCCGTTGTGGCCCCCGCCGACGATCACGACATCGTGTGGCATCCCCCGACTGTAGCCGCCGTCCGCGAGCCGAGGGGTGCCACCGATTGTGTGTTGGAGGTCAGATAGTGGGTTGGAGACCGCGCAGGGGCGACCTCCAACCCACTTTTCGACTTCCACCGCGACGGGCGCGAGGAGTGGGGACGGACACGAGGCGTGCGAGGTTCATGACGTTCGCATCGGGTGTCCAGTGCGACGTGTCGTTGTTCGAACTCACCGATGAGCTGCTCGTGGTGCGTGGCCGAATCATCAGGGGTGAGCGTTCGCGCGCGCTGTTGAACGAGACGCCGCGAGCGGTCGACGAGCGCGGCGGCGAATACACGTGGTTTCACACGGTGTCGGGTGGGGGACCGATCGGGAACGTGATCGATTGGGTGTTCCGCCGACCGGGGACGCAGGCGCCCCGATCGATCCGGGTGTAATCCGGTACCGATCCTTCGCATTCGGTGGTTGCCGAATTCTGAGCAGCCCCGCGATGGAGGCCGAAAAGTGTGTTGGAGGTCGTGCAGGGGCGACCTCCAACACACAATCGGTACTCCAACCCAGGTCAGCGGGCGCGGGACATGGCGCGGATGCCGACGAGCATGCCGACGGCGCAGGTCGCGACGGCGGCGATGAGGCCGCCGAGCACGGCGGGGGCGCCGAGGTCGCCCGCGAGCAGTGCGCGCTCGGCGTCGACGAGGTAGCTGAGCGGGTTCACGGCGGCGGCGACGCGCATCCAGGCGGGGCCGTCCTCGAGCGGCAGCAGCATGCCCGAGAGGATCATGAGCGGGAACAGCAGCGTCTGGTGCACCATCCAGAACATCCAGTCGCGGTTGCGGCACGCGAGCGCGAGCGAGTAGCTGAGCGCGCCGAACCCGATGCCGAACACGGCGAGGATCAGCAGCCCCACGATCAGACCCGGCACGTCGAGCCGAAACCCGAACGGCACCGCGACGAGCACCACGATGGTGCCCTGGATCACGAGCGGCACGACCTCTTTCAGCGCCCGCCCGACGAGCAACGCGCTGCGCGAGAGTGGCGCGACGAGCGTGCGCTCGTGCGACCCGGTCTGCATCTCGAACAGCAGGTTCGCGCCCGTCGACGCGGTGCCGAACAGCGCGACCATGACGAGGATGCCGGGCACGAACCATTGCAGGGTCGCGGCGACGTCACCGCCGGAAGCGCCGACGAGCAGCGGCCCGAACAGGCCGAGGAAGACGAGCGGCTGCACGAGGCTGAAGATCACGCTGAACGGGTCGCGCACGAGGGGGCGCGACTCGCGTGCGAAGACCGTGAACGTGTCGTGCGCGAAGCCGGTCGGCTTCGCGGCGGTGGGGGTGATGGTGGGTGCAGTAGTGGTGGTCATGAGGGTCTCCTTCGAGGTTGCGCCGGTCAGGCGGGGACGGGCTCGGCGGCGGACGAGGCGCTCTCCTCGCGGAGGCTCCGGCCGGTGAGGGCGAGGAACACGTCGTCGAGGGTCGGGCTGCGGTGCGTCGCCGAGACGACGTCGAGTCCGGCGTCGCCGAGGTCGCGGATGACTCGGGGCAGCAGCCGGTCGGCCTCGTTCGCGACGACCGTGACGACTGAGCCGTCGGCCTCGACCGTCGTGGCGTCGGCGATGCGCGAGGCCGCGGCCGAGGCATCCGTCGGCGTCGCGAAGGCGAGCGTGAGTCGGTCGCCCGCGAGGGAGTGCTTGAGCGCCGCCGCGGTGTCGTCGGCGATGACCTCGCCGTGGTCCATGACCATCACCCGCTCGGCGAGCTGGTCGGCCTCGTCGAGGTAGTGCGTGGTGAGGAAGATCGTCGTGCCGGTCTCGGTGCGCAGTCGCACGATGTGCTCCCAGAGGTTCGCACGCGAGTGCGGGTCGAGCCCGGTCGACGGTTCGTCGAGGAACAGCAGCTCGGGCCGGTGGATCAGGCCGAGCGCGATGTCGAGCCGACGCTTCTGCCCACCCGAGAGCGATTGCACGGCGCGGTCGGCGACCGCCCCGAGCTCGAGCGAGTCGATCAGCTCGGCCGCACGGGTGCGGGTCTCGCGGCGCGGCATGCCGTAGAACGCGCCCTGCGCGTGCAGTTCGTCGCGGACGCGCTGCGTGTGCCCGCCCGAGGTGCCCTGGCCGACGTAGCCGATGCGGCGACGCACGCCGGCCGGATCGCGCCGGATGTCGCAGCCCGCCACGAGCGCGTCGCCCGCCGTCGGTGGCAGCAGGGTCGTCAGCATGCGCAGCGTCGTGGACTTGCCCGCGCCGTTCGGCCCCAGGAAGGCGACGAGCTCGCCGCCCGCGACCGCGAGGTCGACCGAGCGCACGGCTTCGACCGTCTGGCCCTTTGTGCGGAACGTCTTCGTCAGTCCGTGTGCGGAGATCATCTGTGTGGTCATGACCTCAGCATTCCGAGGCATCCGGTCAGTTTTCGTCCGCAAGGGAGCGAAGATGGACGCATGGCCGCGACGACGACCCGCACCCTCGACCTGCTCTCGCTGCTGCAGAGCCACCGGCATTGGCCGGCCCGCGAACTGACCGATCGCCTCGGCGTGAGCGACCGCACCCTGCGCCGAGACATCGAGCGGCTCCGCGAGCTCGGTTACGGCATCGAGTCCACGCGCGGCACGGCCGGCGGGTACCGGCTCGAGGCGGGCACCGGCCTGCCGCCGTTGCTGCTCACCGACGACGAGGGCGTCGCGATCGCGGTGGGCCTGCGGTCGCAGGCCGCCGCCGGACTCCGGGGCGCCGAGCACACCACGCTCAGCGCGCTCGCGAAGATCGAGCAGGTGCTGCCGGCGGCGCTGCGCCGCCGCATCGAGGCGTTGCAATCGCACACCAGCGGGGAGACCCCGGGCAGTGGGCCGTCGGTCGACGCGGGTCTGCTCGGCCTGCTCGCGTTGTTCTGCCGCGACAGCGAGCGGGTGCGCATGCGCTATACGGATGCCTCGGGCGCGACGTCGGCACGCTCGGTCGAGCCGCACCGGCTGGTGCTGCTGGGCCGCCGCTGGTACCTGCTCGCGTGGGACCGCGACCGCGACGACTGGCGCACCTTCCGCGTCGACCGCGTCGACGACGTGTTCCAGACCCGCGTGCGGTTCGCGCCTCGTGTGCTCGCCGAAGGCGAGGCCGAGCAGCGCGTGCAGGCGGCCGCGCGCTGGCGCGATGTGCGCGTCCACGCGCGCGTGCACATCGACGTCCCGGTCGAGCGCTTCCATGCGGCGCTCGGCTGGTGGGCGCGCGATGCGGTGCCGGATGCCTCGGGCGGCACCGTGTGGCCGCTCGAGGTCGAGACGGTCGAGCACCTGGCGTTCGCGCTCAGCTGGGTGCCCGCCGAGCTGACGTACCGGGTCGAGGCGTCCGACGACGTGCTGGCGGCGCTTCGCGCCCGCGCCGCGCGCTTCGCGCGCGCCCTGTCCGACCCTTCGCCCGAACGGCAGGCTACTGCGACCCGTCGGTCCGATCGCGACGACCGAGGGTGATCCAGCCGCGCCGGCACGAACGCCGACGCCGACGCCGAGCGTGGTCGCCGCATGGCGTCACCGTTCTGCTCGCCTGATGCGGGGGTTCTCAGGGCCGCCGCGCCCGCCGCGCCGCCGCGAGAGCTGAATCGCGTATGCCAGTTCCGCCTCAATTGAGGCGGAACTGGCATACGGATTGTGGCAGTGCTTCGCTCCCCGGCCGCCCCGTCGAGGCGGCCGTCGGCGGACCCTCAGGCTCGGCCGAGGATCGGCACCCGCACGTCGTCGAACTCCGCGCCGGTGAGGATCGCGGAGGTCTCGTCCCCGTCCTCGACGCCGTCGACGGTGATGAGTGTGCCTCGCGGCGCCATGTCGGCCGTGCACATCTGGTCGCTCGGCGGCGTCTGGAAGGTCACGGTCACCTCGGTCGGGGATGCCGCGGCGACGTCTTCGACGACGGGTGGGCAGCCGGACGACCCCCAGGTGAGGAGCACGAACTGACCGTCGGCGTCGGTCCATCCGGCGCTGGGCTGGTAGTCGGTCTCGCCGCTCGGGTCGAGGCCGGCCACGCCATCGAGGTCGACGTCGCCGTGGTAGCCCTCGCCGGTGACGCGGATCTCCAGCTCCTGAGTCGGATCGACATCCTCCGGCAGCGAGACGAGCGTCACGCGCGGCACGAGATCCCGCGTGCACGCCGTGCCGGCCGGCGGCTCCACGAACTGGACCTCGAGCACGCCGCCCGCGTAGGCCACCTCGCCCGCGCTCGGCACGCAGGTCGACGAGCCTTCGGTCACGATGCCGACCACTCGGCCGTGGTCCAGCCACGCGGCTTCCAGCTCGGCCTCGGTGCTCGTGTCGCCGTCCGCGTCAGCCGAGGCGGACGGGGCGGGCGCGCTTCCGGGCCCGCCGGGTGTGGCGCATGCGGTGAGCAGACTGGCGGCGACCACGGCGAGGCCGAGTCCGAGTACGAACGAACGGGAACGGATGGCCATGGGTCCTCCTCGGATCGCGGGCATCGGTGCGGTGACGAAACCGGTCGTTCGCCATCCTGTCAGTCGTCACCCACGCTCAGGTGTGTGGGCGGGCTCGGCGCGGCGGCGCGGGCGAGCGCGTCGCGCACGGCGACGACCGCCGGGCGGGTGACGCTCGCGCGGCGGGCCGAGGAGAAGACCTCCCGGTGCGGGGTGGTGGGGAGCGGTGCGAGCATGACGCTCGGCCGCTCGCCGGCCCAGACCAGGTCGGGAAGCAGTCCGACGGCGTTGCCCGAGCGGATGAGCCGGATGTGCGCCATCAGATCGGCGGTCTCGAACCGCACATCCGGTTCGAAGCCGGCCTCGCGGCACAGCTGCTCGGCCCATTCGCGCGCGGCGGTGCCCACCGGCTCCATGACCCAGGGGCGGCTCGCCGCGGACGACAGCGACGCCGAGGCATCCATCACGTCATCGGACACGCCGTCGCCGGGCGGCAGCGCGAGTCGGATCTCGTCGGCGGCGAGGGCGACGCGGTCGAGCTCGGGATGGAGCGGCCGCGTGCGGCCCGGGTACTGCTCGGCGATGACGAGGTCGAAGTCGCGTGCGGCGACGTCGAACAGGCCGGCCTCGGGCTCACGTTCGGTCACCTCGACGCGGAGGGCCGGATGCGCCGCCGCGAGCAGCGTGAGCGCGCGGGGCATGACCGCGTGCGCCGCCGACTGGAACACCGCGATGCGCACCGTGCCGCCGATGTCGGTGAGCGAGCGGGCGACGTCGGCCTCGGCCTCTTCGAGCCGGTCGAGCACGGCCCGTGCGTGCACGACGAGCAGCTCGGCCTGCGGCGTCAGCTGCACCCGGCGCCCGACCTGGACGAGCAGCGGCGTGCCGGCCTCGCGCTCGAGGAGGCTGAGCTGCTGCGACACCGACGACGGACTGTACGACAGCGCCTCGGCGACGGCCGCGAGCGTGCCGCGCCGGCTCAACTCGACGAGCAGCCGCAGGCGTCGCACATCGAGCATGACGTCCCTCCGCGGCATCCGCCGACCTCGAACCGACCGTTCGGTTCTACCGAATGGTACCCGTCGGATTCATTCGCTGGCGTGATGAATCCTGGAGCGCGCACACTAATCCCATGGCACGCTCGCGTTCACGGCGTGCCGTGAGCGAAGGGCAACTACCGTCATGAGCATGACGAACGTCAGCGCGGATCCCGCCGCGATCACCGACCAGGTCACCGCACTCGTCCGGCGCTGGCTCGCCGAGAGTGCCGAGTTCCCCGCCGAACCCGCCGCCGAACGGCTGGCCGGCGTGCTCAAGGACCCGAACGGGCTCGCGTTCACCGTCGGGTTCGTCGACGGCGTCATGCGACCGGAGGACCTCGGCGTCGCCGGCCGCAACCTGGCCGAGGTCGCCCGGCTCACGCCCGCGTTCCTGCCCTGGCACCTGCGCGCCGCGGTGCGTGTCGGCGGCGCGATCGCGCCCGTGCTGCCCTGGGTCGTCATCCCGATCGCCCGGCGCGTGCTGCGGGACATGGTCGGCCACCTCGTGCTCGACGCGACGCCGTCGAAGCTCGGGCCGGCCATCGCCAAGCTCCGCGAATCCGGGAACCGCCTGAACCTGAACCTGCTCGGCGAGGCCGTGCTCGGCGAGCACGAGGCCGACCGGCGCCTCGAGGGCACCTACGACTTCCTCGCCCGCGACGACGTCGACTACGTGTCGGTCAAGGTGTCGAGCGTCGTCAGCCAGCTCTCCATGTGGTCGTTCGACGACGCCGTCGAGAAGGTCGCCGAGAAGCTCACGCCGCTGTACCGCCTCGCCGCGAACAGCGCCGCCAAGGGCACACCGAAGTTCATCAACCTCGACATGGAGGAGTACCGCGACCTCGACCTCACGATCGCGGTGTTCCAGCGGCTGCTCGACGAGCCGCAGTTCCAGCAGCTCGAGGCGGGCATCGTGCTGCAGACCTATCTGCCCGACGCGCTCGGCGCCATGCAGCGGCTCACCGAGTGGGCGCTGGCCCGCCGGGCGGGCGGCGGCGCCGCGATCAAGGTGCGCGTGGTCAAAGGCGCGAACCTCGCCATGGAACAGGTCGACGCCGCCATCCACGGCTGGCCGGTCGCGACCTACTCGACCAAGCAGGACTCCGACACCAACTACAAGCGCGTTCTGCACTGGTCAATGACGCCCGAGCACACCCACGCCGTGAAGCTCGGCATCGCCGGCCACAACCTGTTCGACATCGCACACGCGTGGCTCACCGCGAAGCAGCGCGGCGTCGAGGACCGGGTCGAGTTCGAGATGCTGCTCGGCATGGCCACGGGGCAGGCCGAGGCCGTGCGCCGCGACGTCGGCGACCTGCTGCTCTACACGCCGGTCGTGAACCCGGCCGAGTTCGATGTCGCCATCGCGTACCTGATCCGCCGGCTCGAAGAGAACGCGAGCGACGAGAATTTCATGTCGGCCGTGTTCGAGCTCGCGGAGAACCCCGGTCTGTTCGACCGCGAGCTGGGTCGGTACCGCCGCTCGGTCGAGGCGCTCGAGCACGCTGCTGCCGACGCACCCGCGCCGAACCGCACGCAGAACCGCCGCACCGAGTGGGAGGGCGACCGGCTCGCGATCGAGCTCGCCCACCGCGACGCGCCGCCGCCCGCCGCGGGCGACGTCGACGCGGAGTCGCTCACGAGCGTCGTGCTCGGCTTCACGCGCGGGTCGGGCGCGGGCGGGGCGGATGCCTCGGCCGAGACATCCGATTCGCCCGAGGCATCCGAGCTGACCGGCTCGGGCGTGACGCCAGGCTTCCGCAACGAGGCCGACACCGACCCCGCGCTCGCCGCCAACCGGGAGTGGGGCCGTCGCATCCTCGCCCGCGTGCCCGACTCCGACCTCGGCGTCGGGACGATCCGCGCGGCGCGCATCGACGACCGCGCCGAGCTGGACGCCCTGCTCGCCCGCGTCGCCGAGCGAGGACGCGAGTGGGGCGAGCGGCCCGCCGCCGAACGCGCCGCACTGCTGCACCGCGCGGGGCTCGCGCTCGCCGCGAACCGCGACCGGCTCATCGAGGTCATGGCCGCCGAGACCGGCAAGACCATCGCCGAGGCCGACCCCGAGGTCAGCGAGGCGATCGACTTCGCCCACTACTACGCCGAGCGCGCCCGCGAGCTCGACCACGTGCAGGGCGCGCTGTTCGTGCCGTCCAAGCTCACCGTCGTCACCCCGCCGTGGAACTTCCCGGTCGCCATCCCCGCCGGCGGGGTGCTCGCCGCGCTCGCCGCCGGCTCGGGCGTCGTCATCAAGCCTGCCGGGCTCGCGCAACGATCGGGCGCGGTCATGGTCGAGGCGCTCTGGGAGGCGGGCATCCCGCGCGAGCTGCTCGCCCTCGTCGACCTCGGCGAGCAGGAGCTCGGCCGCGAGCTCATCTCGAGCCCACTCGTCGACCGGGTCATCCTCACGGGTGCGTACGAGACCGCCGAGCTGTTCCGATCGTTCCGTGAAGACCTGCCGCTGCTCGCCGAGACGAGCGGGAAGAACGCGATCATCGTGACGCCGTCGGCCGACCTCGACCTCGCCGCGGCCGACCTCGCCAAGAGCGCGTTCGGGCACGCGGGCCAGAAGTGCTCGGCCGCGTCGATCGCGATCCTCGTCGGCTCGGTCGCGAAGTCCGAGCGGTTCCACCGTCAGCTGATCGACGCCGTGACGTCGATGCGCGTGGGCTGGCCGGAGGACCCGGCATCCCAGATCGGACCGATCATCGAGCCCGCGCACGGCAAGCTGCGGCACGCGCTCACCCAACTCGGCGCCGACGAGCACTGGCTCGTCGAACCCAAGCAGCTCGACGGCTCCGGCCGGCTCTGGTCGCCAGGGGTGCGCACGGGCGTGAAGGGCGGCTCGTACTTCCACCTCACCGAGTTCTTCGGGCCCGTGCTCGGCATCATGCACGCACGCAACCTCGAAGAGGCCGTCGCGCTGCAGAACGCCGTCGACTACGGGCTCACCGCCGGACTGCACTCGCTCGACCCCGACGAGCTCGCGTTCTGGCTCGACCGCGTCGAGGCGGGCAACCTCTACGTGAACCGCGGCATCACCGGGGCGATCGTGCAGCGTCAGCCGTTCGGCGGCTGGAAGAAGTCCTCGGTCGGCGCGGGCGCGAAGGCCGGCGGCCCCAACTACCTCCTCGGGCTCGGCGACTGGGTGCCCGAGCACTCGCGAACCTCGAACTCGCTGCACCTGCGCGGGCTCGACCGCCGCGTCAGCGAGCTCATCGAGGCCTCGCAGTCGTCGCTCGACTACGAGCAGTTCGAGCTGCTGCGCCGGTCGGCGCTGTCGGACGCGGTCGCCTGGGCCGAGGAGTACGGCACCGTCAAGGATGTCTCGGGACTCGGCGTCGAACGGAACGTGTTCCGGTACCGGCCCGTGGGCGTGACCGTGCGCATCGGCGACGACGCGCCGCTCGTCGAGGGCCTTCGGGTGCTCGCGGCGGCCGTGCTCACGAAGGCGCCGATCGCCGTCTCGACCGCGCACCAGCTGCCCCGCGGCGTGCGCGCGCTGCTCGCCGCGCGTGACGCGGCCGTCGTGCACGAGACCGACGCCGAGTGGCTCGCGCGGGTCGCGAAGGGCGCACTCACGACGGGCCGCGTCCGTCTCGTCGGTGCGGACCGCGCATCGCTCACCGCGGCCCTGCACGGCGCACCGGATGTCGCGGTCTGGTCGCACCCGGTGACCCCGTCGGGACGGATCGAGCTGCTGCCGTTCCTGCGCGAGCAGGCCGTCTCGATCACGAACCACCGCTTCGGCAACCCCACGACCCTGTCGCAGGGCGTGATCTGACGACCGGTGTGGAACGGCGTGATCTGACGACCGCGTGACCTGAGGCCGGCCTGATCCGGCGCCGGGTGGCCTCGCCGCCCGTGCCGGGGGAGTACAGTCAGGCGGTGCGGATCGCGATCGTCGGGATGGTGCTGCTGGTCGTCGGTGCGATCGCGGCGATCACGGGCGTGCTGCCCGGCAGCGAGCTCGCCGGACTCGCGGCACGCGTCGTCCCGATCCTCGCGTTCGTCGTCGCGGTGACGATCGTGGCCGAGCTGGCCGCCGAGGCCGGGCTCTTCCGGGTGCTCGCGCACCGACTTGCGGCGCTCGCGCGCGGCCGGGCGATCGTGCTCTGGCTGTTCGTGCTCGTGCTCGCCGTCGCGTCGACGATCTTTCTCTCGCTCGACACCACCGCGGTGCTGCTCACGCCGATCGTGGTCTCCCTGGCCGCGCACGCGCGCATCTCGCCGATCCCGTTCGCGCTGACCACGGTCTGGATCGCGAACACCGGGTCGCTGCTGCTGCCCGTGTCGAACCTGACGAACCTGCTCGCCGCCGAGCACCTCGACCTGCACCCCCTGCAGTTCGCGGCGCTCACCGCGGCCCCGGCCGCCGCGGCCATCGTGGTCACGGCGGCGATCGTGTTCCTCACCCGGCCGAGGCAGCTGCTCGCCCGGTTCGAGCCCGAGCAGGCGGAGCGACCCGACGACCCCGTGCTGTTCTGGGTCGCTGCCGCGACGGTGGTGTCGCTCGTGCCCGCGCTGGTGTCGGGCGTCGAGGTGTGGATTCCGGCGTCGATCGCGGCGGCGGTGCTGCTGGTCGCGTTCGCCATCCGTCGGCCGGCGGTGCTCAGACCGGGTTTGGTGCCGCTGCCGCTGGTGCTGTTCGCCTCGGGCCTGTTCGTCTCGGTCGAGGCACTGCACGCGGCGAACGTCACCGACGTGCTGGCGGTCGTCGCGGGCACGGGCTCGTCGCCCCTCGACCTGCTGCGCCTCGCCGGGGTCGGCGCCGCGTCGGCGAACGCGATCAACAATCTGCCGGCCTACCTCGCGCTCGAGCCGTTCGCCGCCGACCCGATCCGGCTCATCGCGCTGCTCATCGGGGTCAACGCGGGGGCGATCATCACCCCGTGGGGCTCGCTCGCGACGCTCCTCTGGCATTCGCGACTCACGTCGATGGGGGTCGAGATCTCCTGGCCGCGGTTCATGCTGCTCGGCCTGCTCGCGGCCCCGCTCACGGTCACGGCGGCGACGTTCGCGCTCGCCTGGTCGGCGACGTGACCGCAGCCTCGCGCCCGCACGCGCGACTACGCGCGGCCGCGGTTCTGGCGGCGGACCGGGCGCGGCGGGCGGCCGCCGAGAAAGGATGCCCCCGGGTCGACGAGGAACGACCCGCGCAGCGCCTCACGGCCGACCAACATGCGGAAGCCCATCTCGTCGCGGTTGGTGAGCGTGACCTCGGCGGTCACCGCCCGGGCGTGCAAAACGAGATCGAGCTGCACCACGATGCGCTCGGTGACGTGCCCTGACGAGCTGCGGACCTGGCGGCGGTCGTGCACGGGGGTCTCGACGACGACCGCGTCCTCATCGGAGTCCTGCCACGGGCGCACCCCGAATCGCACCCACTCCGCGCCGTCGCGGGTGAACTCCTCGAGGTCGAACGCGTGCAGCGCGCTCGTGCGCGCGCCGGTGTCGAGTTTCACCTTGATCCAGGGCACCCCGATGGCCGGCAAGCTCGCCCATTCGCGCCATCCGGCGATGGTGCTTAGATGGTTGGGCTCGCTCACTCGACCCATCTTGGCAGGACCTGAACCGTGAAACTCGCGATCCTCTCGCGCGCCCCGCAGGCGTACTCGACGCAGCGTCTGCGCGCGGCCGCCCTGCAGCGCGGGCACAACGTCAAGGTGCTGAACACGCTGCGCTTCGCGATCGATCTGGCGGGCGACGAGCCCGACCTGCAGTACCGCGGTCGCCCGTTGTCCGACTACGACGCGATCCTGCCCCGCATCGGCAACTCGATCACGTACTTCGGCACCGCCGTCGTCCGGCAGTTCGAGCAGATGGACGTCTACACGCCCAACACCGCCAATGGCATCACGAACGCGCGTGACAAGCTGCGCGCCAACCAGATCCTGTCCCGGCACAACATCGCGCTGCCGCCGACCACGTTCGTGCGCAATCGCGCCGACCTGCGCCAGGCCATCGAGCGCGTCGGCGGTGCGCCGGTCGTGATCAAGCTGCTCGAGGGCACGCAGGGCATCGGCGTCATCCTGGCGCCGCAGGTCAAGGTCGCCGAGGCGATCATCGAGACGCTGCACTCGACGAAGCAGAACGTGCTGATCCAGAAGTTCATCGCCGAGAGCCGCGGCCGGGACATCCGTGCCCTCGTGGTAGGCGACCGCGTGGTCGCCGCGATGCGGCGCGTCGCGAGCGGCGACGAGTTCCGCTCGAACGTGCACCGCGGCGGCTCGGTCGAGCCCGTCGAGCTCACCCCCGAGTATGAGCAGGCGGCCGTGCGCTCGGCGCAGATCATGGGCCTCAAGGTCGCGGGCGTCGACATGCTCGAGGCGAACGAGGGGCCGCTCGTCATGGAGGTGAACTCGTCGCCCGGCCTGCAGGGCATCGAGACCGCGACGAAGCTCGACGTCGCGGGTGCGATCATCGACTACATCGCCAACCAGGTCGCGTTCCCCGAGATCGACGTGCGGCAGCGGCTGACCGTGTCGACCGGGTACGGGGTGGCCGAGCTGCTCGTGCACGGCGACGCCGACCTCGTCGGCAAGACGCTCGGCGAGTCCGGGCTCTGGGAACGTGACATCACGGTCCTGACGCTGCATCGCGGCACGAACGTCATTCCGAACCCGCGCAAGAACGTGGTGCTCGAGGGCGAGGACCGGCTGCTCTGCTTCGGCAAGCTCGAGGAGATGCGCTCGATGATCCCCGAACGCCGCCGGCGGCGCGCGAAGGTGCGCAAGCTCCCCAAGGACCCCCTCCCCACCACCCCCACGACCCCCACCCCCACCCCCACGACCCCCACCCCCACCCCCACCGAGTGATGACGAAACGTCCCGAGTGATGACGTTCTGAGCACCCCCGACGGGCATTTCGTCATCACTCGGCGATCGGGACAGACGGGTCGGACGGGTCGGGTCGGTCGGGTCGGGTCGGTCGGGTCGGGTCGGGTCGGTCGGTCGGGTCGGTCGGGTTGGGTCGGTCGGTCGGTCGGGTCGGTCGGGTTGGGTCGGTCGGGTCGGGGTCGGGACGGGGTCAGGTGCCGATGCGGAGTGCGGCCTCGACCGCGGCGAGTGCCTCGTCGGCGGGGCGGCCCAGACGGCGGGCAAGCGCGGCGTACTCCGCGGCAGCCTGCTGCAGGCCGCGCTGCGCGGGATCGCCCTGCGGGGCGACGAACGTGCCGGACCGGCCTCGGGTCTCGATGATCGCGTCGTGTTCGAGTTGGCGGTACGCCTTCGCGACCGTGTTCACGGCGAGGCCGAGCTCAGCCGCGAGCGCACGCACGGTCGGCAGCTTCTCGCCCGGGGTCAGGGTGCCGTCGCGCACGGCCGTCACGACCTGTTCGCGCACCTGCTCGAAGGGCGGGTCGGATGCGTCGGTCTCGATGCTGAATCGCATGCCGGCCCTCAGTCGCGCTGCCGGTTGACGAGGCGCGAGAGCACGATCGCACTTCGGGTGTGGTCGACGTTCGGTGCGATCCGCACGCGCTCGAGCGCATCCTCGAGGCTCGCGATGTCGCGTGCGCGGATCTGGACGATCGCATCGGCACTGCCGGTGACCGTGCCCGCGTAGACCACCTCGGGCACGTCCTGGAGGATGCGCCGCAGTTCGTCGGGTGCGACCGTGCCGCGGCAGAACAGCTCGACGTACGCCTCGGTGCTCATGCCGTCGACCGTCGGGTCGACCTGGATCGTGAAGCTCCGGATCACGCCGTCCGCGACGAGCCGGTCGACCCGGCGTTTGACGGCCGAGGCCGACAATCCCACCGACGACCCGATGTCTCCGTAGCCGGCGCGGGCGTTCTGTCGCAGCAGGTCGAGGATCGCCCGATCGAGATTGTCCATGAAGCGAGAGTGTACGGCCGATCGTTGCGCCGGCACAGGGCGTTGCGCCGGATTCGTGCGCCCGCTCCGCTCAGTCCGGCACGACGGGGGAGCCGGTCACCGCAGCGTGCCGCGCCTTGAGCCCAGTGAGCACGGCCGAGAGACCGAGCTCGAACGCCCGGTCGGCGCCGAAAGCGCCGTCGAGGGCGGGATCGAGGGCGGTGTGCATCGCGGGGTGGCCGGGCGGCACCGAGGCCTGGTCGAGGAGGTCGGCGGGCGCGACGATGTCGAGCGCCGACCCGAGCACGAGCGCCTCGACGGCGCGCATGACGGCGACGGCGTCTGCGACCGGCCAGCCCGCGGCGAGCAGTGCGGCCACGACCCGTTCGTACATGTCGAACGTCGAGGCGTCGCGGATCGGCGTGTTCGTCAGCAGCCGGATCACGTTCGGGTGCGCGGCGAACGCGGTGAGGTACGAGCGGGCCCATGCGGCCAGCGCGGCATCCCATTCCTGTTCCGCGAACGCACTGGTGTCGATGCCGGCCACGACGCGCTCGCGGAGCGCCTCGATGAGGTCGTCGCGGCTGGTGACGTGGTTGTACAGCGAGGAGACCTGGCGGTCGACGCGCGCCGAGAGCGACCGCATCGACAGGGCCTCGCCGCCCTCGTCGTCGACGAGTTCGAGCGCGACGGTGACGAGCCGTTCCCTGGTGAGTCTCGCCACGATTTTCGCTCCGCCTCTTTTACGTCGGGTGCCCGAGAGTGTAACGTGCGTGCAACTTCGAATACGAACACTGTTCGTATCAGTCCGGCGCGCGTTCGGCGCTCCGGCATCCAGCGGAAGGACCACGGCAACGGTGACGATCACGCTCTTTCACGGTGGCACGATCTGGCGCGGGACGGGGCGGGAGACGGCCTCCGTCGCCCTCGTCCGCGACGGGCGCGTCGAAGCGCTCGACGGCGAGGCCGAGCGGCTGGCCGCCGCCGCCGAGCGCGCGGGCGAGCCCATCGAGGGTGTCGACCTCGAGGGCGGGTTCCTCATGCCGGCCTTCGGCGACGGACACGCACACCCGCTCTTCGGCGGGCTCGAGGCCGAAGGCCCCGACGTCGGGGCGGCGCACTCGATCCCGGAGATCGTCGCAGAGGTGCGGCGTTACGCGGAGGCCAACCCGGACCGCGAGTGGATCCTCGGTGCCTCGTACGACGGCAGCCTCTCCGAGGGCGGCCTGTTCGATGCCCGCTGGCTCGACGACGCCGTGGCCGACCGCCCGGTCGTGCTCCGGGCCTGGGACTACCACACCGTCTGGTGCAACTCGAAGGCCCTCGAGCTCGCGGGCATCGACGCGTCGACGCCGGACCCTGTGCTCGGCGAGATCTGCCGCCGCGACGACGGCACGCCGCTCGGCACGCTCCGCGAGTGGGGCGCCGTCGAGCTCGTCACGAACGTGGCGACCGAACGCCCGATGGAGGAGCGGCTGCGCGCGATCGAGCGCTTCGCCGACTACTACCTCGCGCGCGGCACCACGTGGGTGCAGGACGCCTGGATCGAACCGGCCGAGCTCGAGGTCTACCTCGAGGCGGCCCGCCTCGACCGGCTTCGCATGCGCACCAATCTCGCCCTCTACGCCGACCCGCGCCGATTCTCCGAGCAGCTCGCCTGGTTCGACGAGGCGCGGGCGCGGGTGACGGATGCCTTGTCGCCGATGCTGACCGCGAACACCGTCAAGTTCTTCGCCGACGGCGTCGTCGAGAACGAGACCGGCGCTCTGCTCGAGCCGTACTGCTCGGCCCTGCACAAGCACGGCATGTCGGTCTGGGGCGCCGAGGCGCTCACGGCGGCCGTGCAGGCGGTGGATGCGGCGGGATTCCAGGTGCACATCCACGCCATCGGCGACCGCGCGGTGCGGGAGGCGCTCGACGCGATCGAGCACGCGATCGAGCAGAACGGCCCGCGCGACCGCCGGCCCGTCATCGCGCACGCACAGCTCGTCCACGACGACGACCTCGCGCGGTTCGCCGAGCTCGGCGTCATCCCCAACATGCAGCCGCTGTGGGCGCAGCTCGACGCGCTCATGACCGTGCTGACCGTGCCGCGCCTGGGTGCCGAACGTGCGGACCGCCAGTACCGCATGCGCAGCATCGAGGCATCCGGTGCGCGTCTCGCCTTCGGATCCGACTGGCCGGTGTCGTCGGGCGACCCGCGCGACGGCATCGCCATCGCCGCGACGCGGCGGACCGTCGACGGCGATCCCGCCGGCGGGTGGACCCCCCAGGAGATCCTGCCCGTCGAGCTCGCGCTCGACGCCTACTCGTCCGGCGTCGCCCACCAGGCGTTCGCCGACCAGGCGCCGGCCGCCTGGGGCGAGATCGTCCCGGGCGCCGCCGCCGACCTCGTCTGGTTCGACGGCGACCCGCGCACCATCGACCCCGCCGACCTGCCGAAGCTCGCGATCCGGGCGACGTACCTCGCAGGAACCCCCGCCTACCGCGGCGAGCCCGTGCCCGCCCCCTCCTACTCCGCCCATTCCTGATCGGCCTGGGCGGCGCATCGCCGCCCAGTCGTCTGTACCGCGTCCATCCCCCATTCGCGCTCCATCCGAACCCCGAAGGGCCCGCCCATGTCTCAGGCCGCAACACCCGCATCCAGCCCCACGGACGCCTCCACCGACTCGGCGCCCACCATCGACGACGGGAGCGGCACGCACCTCAAACGCGCGCTCGGCACGCCCTCGCTCGTCCTGTTCGGGCTCGTGTACATGGTGCCGCTCACCGTGTTCACGACCTACGGCATCGTCACCGAGCTGACGGGCGGGCGCGTGCCGGTCGCCTACGTCATCACGCTCGTCGCGATGGTGTTCACCGCGCGTTCGTACGCACGCATGGCGATGGCGTACCCGTACGCCGGGTCGGCGTACGTGTACACGCAGCGCAGCTTCGGCGGCGGGGTCGGCTTCCTCGCGGGCTGGGCGCTCATGCTCGACTACCTGTTCCTGCCGCTCGTCAACTACCTGGTGATCGGCATCTACCTCGAGGCCGCGATGCCGGCGGTCCCCGCGTGGGTCTGGGTGCTCGTGTCGATCGCGGTGGTGACGGTGCTCAACATCGTCGGCATCGTGTCGGTGGCACGCGCGAACTTCGTGATCATCGCGCTGCAGGTGATCTTCATCCTGTGCTTCGCCGGCTTCGGCCTCGCGTCGATCTCGGGCAACCACGTCGACCCGCTCGCGCCCTTCACTGGGGACGGCTCGGTCGACGGGACCGGCGTGCTCTTCGCCGGCGCCGCGATGCTCGCGCTGTCGTTCCTCGGCTTCGACGCGGTCTCGACCCTCGCGGAAGAGGCGAAGGAACCGCGCAAGACCGTGCCGCGGGCCATCATGATCACGACGATCTCGGCCGGCCTGCTGTTCGTGGTGCTGTCGTACGTGGCGCAGATCGTGTACCCGTCGAACGCGTTCGGCGACGTGGATTCGGCTGCACGCGACGTGATGCTGGCGGCGGGCGGCGAGTTCCTCGCGAACTTCTTCACGGCGGCGTACGTCGCGGGTGCGGCGGGTTCGGCGCTCACCTCGCAGGCGTCGGTCTCCCGCATCCTGTACGCGATGGGTCGTGACGGCGTGCTGCCCAAGCGGGTCTTCGGCGGCCTGTCGGCCCGGTTCAAGACGCCCGTGGTCGCGATCCTCGTGGTGTCCGCGATCTCGCTGCTCGCGCTCGTCGCCGACGCGACCTTCATGTTCAGCCTCGTGAGCTTCGGCGCGCTCGCCGCCTTCTCGGTCGTGAACGCCTCGGTGATCAAGCACTACTTCATCGACCGCAAGGAGCGGGCGGGCGGCGTGGCCGTGCTGAACAACCTGGTGCTGCCGCTCATCGGCTTCGCGCTGACCGTCTGGCTCTGGACGAGCCTCTCGGCCGAGACGTTCCTCTTCGGCCTCGGCTGGCTCGTGCTCGGCGTGATCCTGCTCGCGATCGTGACGCGCGGCTTCCGCCGGCCGACCCCGATGCTCGACCTCAAGGAGACTGCGTAGCTCGGTTCGCGTGGATTGCGCGGCTCGCGCGGCTCGCGCGGCTCGCGCGGCTCGCGCGAGTGAGATGACGGATGTCTCGGGCGCACGCGCGCCCGAGACATCCGTCGATCGTCGAAGTGGAGGAATGCTCACAGAACCGTTGACCCCGTTGACGCTTCGGGATACGGTGCGTTGACGCTATTGACGGAGGCTGAGATGTCATCTGCTCCCGCGCCCCTGCACCACGATCGTGCTCGGCGCATCACCGTGAACCGGACGACCGATGAGGGCGATCCGCACGTCATGGACGTGCCCGTCGGCGAGGTTCGTGTCGCAACCGCGCGGAGCATCGGCGCACAGGGGCTCCCTGGTCCTGCTGACTTCGTCGCGCTCCCAGATGAGGCCGGCGCGCTGGTTGTGGAGTTCGTGGCGAGGCTCCAAACACGGCTGACCGAGGATGGCGCGGACGCGCTGGACGGGGTCGACATCGGGGGGCTCGCGGACCGGATGATCGCGTTGGTGCCGATGCGGCAGCTCAGCGAATGGGATCGGCTGGTCGGGCCGTTCTACGACACGACGGCTCTTTCTGCCTGGAAGCATCTTTCGCGTCAGCGGCTCTCGGTGCTTCGTCAAGCAGGGCGCCTCCTCGGGCTCCGCACGTCCGACGGCGCGATCGTCCATCCGTCGTTCCAGTTCGACGACCGGGGCGGGCTCTTGCCCCATCTGGCCGAGGTGCAGGCGATCTTGGCGCCTGAGATGGACGACGCGTGGACGCGCGCGCTCTGGTTGAACACGCCGCTCGACCTCTGGGGTGGTCGCACCGCGGCGCAGATGCTGCGTTCGACCGCGGAAGATGTGACGGCGGTGCTCGAGATGGCGCAGCACGATACGGCGATTCGAAGCCGGTGACGCGCCAGAATCCGGCCCAGGGGCTGCCTGCGGCCGGCATCGACTTCGCCGCCTTTCCGCGGACACAGCTCAGCGGCGAGCGCGTACTCGCGCGAGCGCACAAGGCGCGGTACGGCCCCGGCTGGTTCTCCTCCGACTGCAGCGGTCGATTCGATCTGCCGGGGCCGGCGGGTACGTGTTACGCCGCCGATGACCTCGCGGTGTCGCTCCGGGAGTGCTTCGGCACAGTGCTCACGGCGAGCGGATACGTCACCCCTTCCGATGCCGAAAGGCAGGCTGTGTCGACCGTGAAGGGCATTCGGGGCACCTTCGCGTCGGTGAGTGAGGCTCGGGCTGCCGCGTTCGGAGTCACCGCGGAGCTCACCTCCATGACGCCGTACACAGTGCCGCAGGAGTGGGCGAGACTTCTTCACGAGTCTGGATTCGGAGGTATTCGTTACGCGCCTCGATTCACGCCTGGCCCGCCATCGGCGTGGGCGATCTTCGGCGCAGCGGGTTCACAGCCTCTCGGTGAGGTGGTCGAGATGATTCCCGGACTTGAGGCGTGCCGGCGGGCTGGGGTGCCCGTGCTGACTGAACCACCGGGCCTGGGGGAGCTCCGAAGAGTGCGCGGCGCCAGATAGCGGGAACGGGGGATGTCTCGGGCGCACGCGCGCCCGAGACATCCGTCGATCGTTGACGTTACTGGGATGTGGCAGGCGGCGCGTAGGCCTCGGCGGGGTCCTTCGTGCAGAGCGCGTAGATGCGGCCGCCCGTGATCGCGCTGAATGTCGCGGTCTGCCAGCCGGAGACGAGTCCGTTGACGGTGGTCAGCTTCGTGCTCTTGGGGATGAACGTGCCGAGGGAGTCGGGGGTGCCCCACCGGGTGCCGTTCAGCCGGAGGCCGAAGTCGTGGTTCCAGAGATACGGCAGCCCGAAGGGGCACCTGAACTTCGTCGCCCAGATGGACGTCGAGGGCGTGCCGAGCTCGACGGCCACGACCGACTCGGGCAGGTCGTCGAACGGTGAGGCGTTGACCGCCGCGGGTGCGCGGGGGTCGTCGGCAGCGTTCACGGGGATCACGGTGCTCGGCAGCGCGGGACCGAGCACCGCGGTGAGCGTGAGCACGCCGATCGCAGTGAGGCTGGTGGCGGTGTGGAGGCCCATGCGTGACCTTTCGTTGCGTTCGGTGGGGCGAGCCGCGGCGGGATCAGCCGAGGTAGGCCTGGGCGCGGTCGTTCGTGCAGTCGGCGACCACGGCGAAGTCGTCGTCGTGGGGCTGGGTGATCTTGACGGCGGTCTCGCTGCCGTCCCAGCCGACGGCGAGTTTGCTCAGGTCGCGCATCGGGCGTACGTCGACCGTGACATCGCCCGCGGCGTACCCGTCGCCCTCGACGTCGATGCCGCGCAGGCCCCACCCCGAGGTCGATGCGGCGAGCCAGGGGTGGCTCGGCGGGCAGGCGAACGTGTGGATGGACTGCGTCGCTCCGGCATCGGGGTCGAACCGCTTCACTTCGACCGACTTGATCGGGTCGGCCGACGCGGAGGCGGGAGACCGCTCGGCGGCAGGGGCCGCCGTGCTCGGCAGGGCGGTGCCGAGCACGGCAGCGAGCGAGAGGGCGCCGCCGACGGCGAGCTTGGTCGAGGTGCGGAGCTTCATGGCGGATCCTTCGTTCGATCGACGAGTCGTGGGGGGTGCACGCGACGCGAGCACGAAACAGCAATATATCAACATGCTCACGAAGAGTCCAGGAGAGGTCGAACCGCTCGGGGTGTCGAGTCAGCGGGCGGTGGAGTCGCGGGCGATGAGGCGGCCCGGCACCGCGCGATGCTCGAGGGGTGGGGCGCCCTCGAGGCGGGCCAGGAGGAGTGCCACCGCCTCGCGGGTCACGTCTGCGGGGCGCAGGTCGAGGGCGGTGAGGGGCGGTGTGGAGGTGCGCGCCTCTGTGCTGTCGATGCCGACCGCGAGCATCAGGTCGTCCGGAATGCTCAGGTCGCGTTCGGCGGCGGCGGAGCGCGCGCCCGCCGCGATCCATTGCGCGAGTGCGAAGACCGCGTCTGGCGGATCCGGGCGATCCAGGAGCTCGCCGATGGCCGCGGCGACGCTCGCCGGATCGCGGTCGCCCCGGACGCGGATCAGCCGATGCGGGCCTCCGTCCGCGGCGATCCACTCCTCGGCGGCCGCGTCGGTGCCGTCGACCCAGGCCCACGGGAGCTCGGGGGTCACGACCGCGATCCGCCGTGCCCCGCTCGCGCGCAGATGATCGAGCATGCGGATGGTGTTGGCGTAGGTGTCGACCTTGACCGCCCATGCGTCACCGCGTGTCGGGTCGTCGTCGAGGCTGACGGTCGGCAGGCCGGCCGCCTCGAACAGCGTGAGCCGTCGGTCGTCATGGCGAGCCGAGACGACGATCGCTCCGTCCATCGCGAGGCGCCGCAGTTCGGGGAGTCCGCGCAGCGGTGGCAGCACGATGAGGGCGTGCTCGTGCTCGAAGGCCGTGGCCACCGCGGCCATCGTCACTTCCATGTAGTAGTCGACCGCGAAGTACGCTGCTGGGCCCGGGCGCGCGTCACCGTCGTCCGGGAGGGCGAGGCCGATGGTGCGGGTTCGCCCGGATCTCAGATTGAGCGCGGAGATGTTCGGCGCATAGCCGAGAGCCTTGGCCGCGTCGAGGACGCGCGCGCGGGTCTCGGGATTGATGCGGCCCTTGTCGTTCAGCGCGTGTGAGGCGGTCGTCAGCGAGACGTTCGCGCGTTTCGCGACATCCCGGATGCTCGCCCGACCTGCTGACGCCATCTCGCCTCCTCGCCGGGTTCTCCGATGTCCCGTGCTCACGATATCGCTCGATGGTCTTGACTGCCAAATGGTTTTGGCTTTAGTGTCCCATCTCAATCGACCGACCGATTCCGGTTCGACCGCAGCACCCCGCCGACGACGAGAGAGCGTGACGGACATGACGGTGATTCACCCCAGCACGCGACCGCTCGACCCGCTCGACGCGCTCGCCGAGCGGCTCGAACCACTGAGCGCGGCGCAGCCGTTCACCACGGTCTGGAGTGTGCGGGACCTCGCGACCGGAGCGGCGATCTCGCGGGACGGTGAGCGGGTGGTGCCCTCGGGGAGCACGCGAAAGGTCGCGATCCTCGCCGCCGCGCTCGCCGAGGCGCATGCCGGACGACTCGACCTCGAGCAGACGGTGGTCGTCGACGAGCGGTTCCGCGACGAGGTCTTCACCGGATCGCTGCAGCGCCTCGAGCCCGGCGTCGTCCTGCGCGTCCAGGATCTGCTCACGCTCATGATCATCTGGAGTGACAACCTCTCGACGGCCCACATCGTCGAACTCGTGAGCCTCGACACCGTGAACGCGTACTGCGCCCGGCTCGGCCTGCACGGCACCGCGCACCGCCACGCACTCATCCCGGCGCTGCCGGCCGACCACCCCGTCGAGGCGACGAACGCGACGACGACCGATGACCAGGTCGCCCTGCTCACCGCGCTGGTCCGCGGGAGCACGAGCGAATCCGCGGCGGCCGAGCTCGGGCTCAGTCCGAACCTGTGCCGGCTCGCACTCGAGATGCTCGACGGCCAGCAGCACCGGAACGGCCTGCCGGCGTTCCTGCCGAACGAGGTCCGGGTCGGCCACAAGAGCGGGCGCGGGTGGCGCGACTTCAGCGACGTCGGCGTCGTCTACGACGGCGACCGGCCCGCGTTCGCGATCGCCGTCGCGACCGACGGGCTCTCCGGTACCGACGCCGACGGGCTGCCGGTCATCGTCTCGGCCGTCCGGTACGTGGCCACGGTCAGCCGCCTGGCGTGGGAGGCGCTCGTGCGCGACCGTGCCGAGTCGGACGGAGGTGCCGCATGACGCTCGGCTACTACGACCGCGGCGCCACGCCCTTCTACGCCTGCCGCCTCGACCAGCGGTTCTCGTACTGCCTCTACGTGCCCGAGGACTACGACGAGGCCGCAGACGAGCGGTACCGCCTGATCGTCGCCGTGCACGGCACCAACCGGCCTGCCTCCGAGTACCGCGACGTCTTCGCCGCGTTCGCCCGCGAGCAGCAGTGCATCGTGCTCGCCCCGCTCTTCCCGGTCGGCGTCACCGGGCCGTTCGAGCTGAACGACTACAAGTTCATCTCGTACGGCGGGGTCCGGTTCGACCACGTGCTGATCTCGATGGCCGACGAGGTCGCCGAGCGCTACCGCATCCACGACCGTTGGCTCATGCACGGCTTCTCGGGCGGGGGCCACTTCACCCACCGCTTCCTCATGCTGCACCCGGACCGCCTGCTCGCCGCATCGATCGGCGCGCCGGGCATGGTGACCAGGCTCGATCGCACGCTGCCGTGGTGGACGGGCATCGCCGACGTGCGTGAGCGATTCGGCATCGACGTCGACCCGGCGGCCATGGCCGCGGTCGCCGTGCAGATGGTCGTGGGCGCCGACGACGTCGCGACCTGGGAGATCACGCTCTCCGAGGACGACCCCCGATGGGTGCCCGGCGCCAACGACGCCGGGCGCACCCGGATCGAGCGGATCGTGGCGCTCCGCGAGAGCTTCGAGGCGCACGGGATCGCCGTGCGACTCGACACGGTGCCCGGCGCGCACCACGAGGGGTGGAAGCTCATCCCCGCCGTCACCGAGTTCTTCGGCGAGGTCCTCTCGGCGGACCATCCGCCTTCGACGACGACATCCGCACCACCCGCGACATCCGCACCACCCGCCCCACCCGAACCATCCGCACCATCCGCACCATCCGCACCATCCGCACCACCTCGACCCCTCGACCAAGGAGTGTGAACGGAATGCACGCGATCTCTACCCGTACCCGCCGGCGCCGGCTCGGCGCGCTCGCAGGCGCGGCCCTCTCAGCCCTGCTCGTGACCGGCTGCGTGGCAGGCGACACCGACGACGCCGACGGCGGCTCGACCGCCGGCGGCACCGCGGTGCTGGCCATGCTCCAGGAGCCCGGCTCGATGAACCCCGTCTTCAGCAACGAGGGCGCCGCGGTGCTCTCCACCGGCCCCGTGCTCGAACCCCTGTTCACGCCGCTCGCCGACGGCACGTACGAGCCGCTGCTCGCCGCGGAGCTGCCGAGCGTGGAGAACGGCGGGATCTCCGAGGACGGGCTCACCATCACCTTCGTCCTGCGTGAGGGCATCACCTGGTCTGACGGCGAACCGCTCACCTCGGAGGACCTGGTGTTCACGTGGGAGGTCATCAACGATCCGGAATCCGCGACCGCCTCGCGCCCGGCGTACACGAAGGTCGCGGGCATCACCGCCGTCGACGAGCAGACCGTCGAGGTCACCATGACGGCCGTGAACCCGCTCTACCTCGACCTGTTCCAGTCGATCCTGCCCGCGCACCGGTTCGAGTCGACCACGATCCCGATCAACGACCCGCTCGCTCGTCTGCCGCTCGGCACCGGGCCGTTCGTCTACGGCGAATGGCGCACGGGGGACACGCTCGAGCTGGTCAGGAACGACGCGTACTGGCGCGATCCGGAGCTGCCGGCGCTCGCAGGCATCACCTGGAAGATCGTCGCCGATCGCGAGACCGCGATCACCTCGCTGGCGCGGGGCGAGTACGACGGGCTCTGGTGGCTGCTCGCGGGCGACGTCGAGGTGCTGCAGGCCGAGATCGACGGCGGCGCGCCCGTCGAGCTGCTGCAGTCGGACCAGCAGGGGCTGCCCGAGTGGATCTGGTACAACCACACCGACCCGGCGAACCCGACCCAGCCGCACCCCGTGCTGGGCGACCTCGCCGTGCGCGAGGCGATCGACGCCGCGATCGATCGCGAATCGATCATCGAGACGGTGCTCAAGGGGAACGCCGAGCTCACCGGCGGCCTCATCAACGTCGGGCAGTACCGCTGCGACGTGCCGGTCACCGAGTTCGACCCGGCCGCGGCGAACGCAGCGCTGGACGCCGCGGGCTGGGTTCCCGGAGCCGACGGCGTCCGGGAGAAGGACGGCGTGCGCGCGAGCCTGCGCTTCACCACCGTGAGCGGATCGCAGCAGCGGGTCCTCTACCAGCAGATCATCCAGGAGAACCTCGCCGACGTCGGCATCGAGGTGGAGATCGCGAACGTCGAGTCGACGGTGCTCTTCGCTCCGTTCGCCGACGGGGGCATGATGGCGACCGGCGACTTCGACCTGCTGCTCACGCTCGACGGCCTGCGCACGCCCGACCCGTCAGAGTTCGTCAGCCGGTTCACCACTGCGTCGATCCCCTCGGCGGAGAACCCCGGCGGGTTCAGCTACACCCGGTGGAGCAACGCGGACTATGACGCCGCCGTGGCCGCTGCCGGGGCGACGCTGGACACGGCGGTCGCGGGGGCCGAGTACGCCACGGCGTGCGAGATCTTCCACGACGAGCGCGTCGCGCTCCCGCTCTACGCGGGGGTGGACACCTACGCCCACAGCCTGACCCTCGCCGACGTCGGCATCGACGCCTGGGGCGGCATGTGGCAGAACCCGGGCATCGCCGAGTGGCGGATCGCCGACTGATCGGATCGCGCGGCTGACCGCCTCGGAGCGGTCAGCCGCGGGGCGCTGACGAAGCGCCCGGCGCTGACGAAGGAGGGACCGGATGGGATACGCGCTCAGACGCATCCTGCAGGCCGTGCCGTTGCTGTTCGGCGTGAGTCTCCTGTGCTTCCTGCTGCTGCAGATGACCCCGGGCGGGCCGCTGTCGACTGGTGAGGGCGCGTCGAACATGAGCGAGCAGCAGCTGGCCGCGCTGCGCGCTGAGCTCGGCCTGGACGATCCGCTGCCGGTCCGCTACCTGAACTGGGTGGGCGGGATCCTCACGGGCGACTGGGGCGAGTCCTACCGCAACGGACGCCCCGTGCTCGAGCTGGTCGCCGAACGCGTCCCGGTCACGCTCGGGCTCACGCTCACGGCCTTCGTCGTGTCCATCCTGCTCGCGGTGCCGATCGGGGTCCTCGCGGCCCGGCGGAAGAACTCCCTGTTCGACCATGTCGTGACGGGAGCCTCGTTCGCCGGGCTCGCGACCCCGAGCTTCTGGCTGGGGATCATGCTGTTGCTCGTCTTCTCGTACGGGCTCGGCTGGTTCCCGGCGCAGGGCATCAGCGACCTGCGGGCCGGCCATCAGGGGATCGACGCGTTCTGGGACACGGTGCGCCATCTCGTGCTGCCCGTCACGGTGCTCGCCCTCATCTCGACCGCCCAGCTCACCCGGTACGTGCGCGCCTCGATGCTCGAGGTGCTCGATCAGGACTACATCCGCACGGCGCGTGCCGCCGGCCTGCTGAATCGGACCGTGGTGTTCGACCATGGGCTGCGGGCGGCCTCGATCCCGGTCGTGACGGTCGCGATGCTGAGCATCCCAGAGCTCTTCCTCGGCGCGGTCGTGACAGAGACGGTGTTCTCGATTCCGGGGATGGGTCGCCTCTTCGTCGACTCGGCGGGTGCGCGCGACTATCCGGTGCTCCTCGGGATCCTCGTCGTCGCCTCGGTGCTCGTGATCCTCGCCAACCTCGCGGCCGACCTGCTGTACGCCGCGCTCGACCCGAGGATCCGCCATGCGTGACGCGCTCCGTTCCTTCCGCAGCCACGGCGCCGCCGTCGCCGGCGCGATCGTGCTCGGGGCGTTCGTCCTCGCCGTCGTGTTCGGGCCGATGCTCCTGCCCTACGGGCCGAACGAGATCGACCTGCCGGCTGCCGACTCACCGCCGAGCCTCGCGCACCCCTTCGGCACCGACGACCTGGGCCGGGATCAGCTCACGCGGATCCTGGTGGGCGGCCGGCTGACCCTCGCGACGGCGGCCGTGGCGGTGCTGGTGGCGATCGTGCTCGGCATCGTCGTCGGGCTCGCCGCGGGCTACGTCGGACGGTGGCTCGACAATGTGCTCATGCGCGGGGTCGACGTCTTCTACTCGGTGCCCAGCCTCTTCGTGGTGATCCTGCTCGTCGCGCTGATCGGGCCCGGCTTCTGGACGATCGTGATCGCCATCGCGGCGTTCAGCTGGATGAACACGGCACGGATCGTCCGTGCGACAACGCTCTCGCTCAAGCATCAGGAGTACGTCGAGGCGGCGAGGTCGATCGGCTCGTCGCACGTGCGGATCGCGGTGCGCTCGATCCTGCCGAACGTGCTGCCGCCGGTGATCGTGACCGCGACGCTCGGCATCGCCCTCGCCATCCTCACCGAGTCGGCGCTGTCCTTCCTGGGGCTCGGATTCCAGCCGCCGCTCTCCACCTGGGGCGGCATGCTCCAGGAGTCCCAGCGCGCGGTCGTGCTCCAGGGGCAGTGGTGGCGGGGGTTGTTCCCAGGGCTCATGATCTTCCTCTGCGTGCTGTCGGCGAACTTCGTCGGTGACGGCTTCCGCCACGCCCTCGACCCGAGGAGGACCCGATGACGGGCTCGTTGCTCGACGTCCGCGAGCTCTCGGTCACGTTCGAGTCGAGCGCCGGACCGGTGAACGCCGTCAACGGCGTGTCGTTCGACGTCGCGAGGGGCGAGGCCGTCGCGATCGTCGGCGAGAGCGGATCGGGCAAGTCGGTCACCGCGTTGTCGATTCTGGGACTGCTGCCGGGAGGCCAGCGATCGAGCGGAGAGATCCGGTTCGACGGGCGCGATCTGCGCACGCTCGGCGAGCGCGACCTGCAGCGCGTGCGCGGATCGCAGATCGCCCTGATCCCGCAGGACCCGATGACCTCGCTCAACCCGGTGCTGAGCGTCGGCCGCCAGCTCGGCCTCGCCATCCGACGGCATTCGCGGATGACCCGTGCCGCGGCCCGGGACCGGGCCGCCGAGCTGCTCGACCTCGTCGGGCTGCCGAACGCCTCGCGCCGGCTGAGCGACTACCCGCACCAGTTCTCGGGCGGTCAGCGGCAGCGCATCCTCATCGCGCTCGCCGTATCCTCCGACCCGGCCCTGCTCGTGGCCGACGAGCCGACGACCGCGCTCGATGTGACCGTGCAGGCGCAGATCATCGAGCTCGTCGGCCGGCTCCGCGAGCAGCTCGGCACGGCCGTCGTGTGGATCACGCACGACCTCGGCGTGGTCGCGGGCATGGTCGATCGCGTCGTCGTCATGTATGCGGGCCGGGTCGTCGAGTCCGGACCGACCGCCGCCGTGTTCGCCGACCCGGGGCATCCGTACACGGCGGGATTGCTCAGGTCGCTGCCCCCGCACGACGGCCCGCGGCGTCCCCTCGTGCCCATCACCGGGTCGCCGCCGGATCTGCTGCACCTGAGCCAGGGGTGCAGCTTCGCCCCGCGCTGCCCGTTCGCCGTCGACGCCTGCCGTGCCGCCGTGCCCGCTGCGGTCGAGCTCGCGCCGGGCCATGCGGCCGCCTGCATCCGGACACTCGAGCGCCGGGCCGTCGTGGCCGATCAGACCGGAGGGACGACATGAAGCCCATGCTCGAGGTGCGCGACCTCGTGAAGGAGTATCCCGGCCGGCGCGGGCTCCGCGGCCGAGCGCCCGCGCTGCGAGCGGTCGACGGCATCAGCTTCGACATCGCGCGCGGCCGCACGCTCGGCCTCGTCGGCGAGAGCGGGTCGGGCAAGTCGACGGCGGCGCGGGCGATCCTGCGGCTGCACGAGCCGACCGCCGGGACGGTGCGGCTCGACGGCACCGACGTGACGGCGCTCACGCCCGCCGAGTTGCGTCGGTTCCGGGCGCGCATGCAGATCGTGTTCCAAGACCCGTACGCGTCGTTGAACCCCCGCATGACCGTCGGCCGGGCGGTCGCGGAATCGCTCGAGGTGAACCGCATCGCCACGGAGGCAGGCAGACGTGCTCGCGTGGCCGAGCTCTTCGACCTCGTCGGGCTCGACCGGCGGCACCTCGATGCACGGCCGCACGCACTGTCGGGCGGGCAGCGTCAGCGTGTCGGCATCGCGAGGGCGCTCGCGAGCGGGCCCGACCTCCTGGTCGCCGACGAGGCGATCTCCGCGCTGGATGTCTCGGTGCAGGCGCAGATCGTCAACCTGCTCGTCGGGCTGTCGGCCGAGCTCGGCCTCACCGTGCTGTTCATCTCGCACGATCTCGCCATGGTCCGGCATCTGAGCGACGACCTCGCGGTGCTGTATCTCGGGCGGCTCGTCGAATCCGGGCCGACCGAGCTCATCACGGCCGCCCCGCTGCATCCGTACACGCTGGCCCTGCTGTCGGCCTCCCCGGTGCCGGACCCGGCGGTCGAGGCGCATCGTGAGCGGATCGTGCTCCGCGGAGACCTGCCCGATCCGGCGAATCCGCCGTCGGGGTGCCGCTTCCGGACGCGATGCCCGTTCGCGACCGACCGATGCGCCGTCGAGGATCCGGCGCCGCGGTTCATCGACGGGCGGACGGTCGCCTGCCATCATCTCGACCGGGTCGTCGCGGCCCGCGACGACGTGCTCGACCTCGGCGGCCGCGGGCCGGCGGGGCGTGCGGGCTGGCGCATCGAGGGGTGACGCGATCGGCACCCGCTTTCCCAAACGCACGTAGGGTTAATGGATGCGTCTCGATATACCTGTGCGGCTGGGAGTGCAGGTGCAGCCGCAGCACGCCCCCTACCCGGCCATTCGCGATACGGTGCTTCGCCTCGAGGAGCTCGGGGCCGACCTCGTCTTCAACTGGGACCACTTCTTCCCGCTGACCGGGGACCCGGAAGGCTTGCACTTCGAGGCGTGGACCATGCTCGGCGCCTGGGCCGAGCAGACCGAGCGCATCGAGTTCGGCACGCTCGTGAACTGCAACTCGTACCGCAATGCCGACCTGCAGGCCGACATGGCCCGCACGCTCGACCACATCTCGGCGAAGGGCGGCGCAGCCGGCCGGTTCGTCTTCGGCACCGGGGCGGGCTGGTTCGAGCCGGACTACGACGAGTACGGGTACGACTTCGGCACGGCCGGCTCACGCCTGAACGCGCTCTCGGATGCGCTGCCGCGCGTGCGCGCCCGGTGGGCGAAGCTCAACCCAGCGCCCACGCGCGAGATCCCCATCATGATCGGCGGGAAGGGCGAGCAGAAGACGCTGCGCATCGTCGCCGAGCACGCCGACATCTGGCACTCGTTCGTGCGCCCCGACGAGATCGGCCACAAGCTCGACGTGCTGGCTCGCTGGGGCGATCGGGTCGGGCGGGACGTCTCGCAGATCGTGGTCTCGAACGAGCTGAACCGCGGCGACGTGGCGCGGGCGGACGCCCTCTACGACGCGGGGGTGCGCCTCTTCACGCTCGGTATCTCCGGTCCCGACTACGACCTCGACGGCGTGCGCGACTGGCTGGCCTGGCGCGACGCCAAGAACGCGTGACCCGCTCCGACGCCGAAGACCAGGACGGCCGCCGCAGCGTGTGCGGCGGCCGTAGCCAGGTCGGGGATCGAGCTCAGTTCTCGAGGTAGTTGAGGTCGAAGTACTTCGATGGGTCGAAGTCGCCCAGCTCGCCGCCGTCGACCTCGGCACTGATGCGCGCCACGTTCGTGAGCGCCTCCTCGGGGAACGACAGGTCTGCGCTGAAGATCTCGTTCGTGAAGATGAACTCGTACGCATCCAGCGCGGCCGACGCCTCGACGGAGGCGTAGTCGATCAGCGTCTGCACGACCGCGTCCTCGTTCGACGGGTCGGCGAAGAACGCCGCGGCATCGGCCAGGCCCTGGGTGAAGCCGGCGGCGGCTTCCGGGTTCGATGCTGCCCATTCGGTGTTCACGATCGCCGGCGTCTCGAGCCAGTACTCGTCGTACCAGCCGAGCTCGACTGCTCCCGCCTCCACTGCCGTGGAATCGAACGGCGGAATGAGGAGTGCGCCGTTCACCTGCCCGTTCTGTAGCGCGAGGACGCGATCGCTGGAGTTCGGAATGGCCACCGGCACGAGGTCGTCGGTGGAGACACCCGCGTCCTGGAGCATGTAGACCATCAGGTCGAACGTGCCGCCCTCGGTGGCGCCTGCGGTGACCTGGGCCCCGGCCAGGTCGCCGATCTCGGTGACCTCGGTGTTCCCGTACAACCGGAGTGCCGGTTTCTGGATGAGCGCGCCCGTGATGGTGATCGATGCACCCTCGTCCACCGCCTTGATGACGTTGTCACCCAGGGCGATGCCCGTGTTCGCGGATCCGGATGCGACCGCCTGCACCAGCGCACCCGAGTTCTGCACCTGGATGGATTCGACCTCGACGCCGCGGTCTTCGTAGAATCCCTGGTCCACCGCGATGGCATGCAGCCATTGCAGCGACCCCGGGCCGAGGACGGCGACGCTGACCGGGAGCAGCTCCGTCGAAGCGGCATCGGTCGGTTCTGCGTCGGTGTCGGGACTCCCGGAGGCGCAGGCTGTGAGACCGATGGTCACAGCAGCCACGATGGCTCCTGCTCGGATGAGGCGGCGATTCATCTGTTCTCCTTCTAACGGGGTGGGGTGAGGTGGTTCAGTGTCCGGGTCCGACGCCGAGGCTGTTGCGGACCTCGTCCTCGATGAGGGACCAGATGTGGTCGACGATCGCTCCGAACTCGGGGGTCCGCTTCAGATGCAGGTCGCGAGGACGGTCGAAGGGGACGGTCACGATCTCACGGATCGTTCCCGGGTGAGCGGAGAGCACGACGACGCGGTCCGCGAGGTAGACCGCCTCGTCGATCTGATGCGTGATGAACACCACGGTCTTCTGGTCTGCCGACCAGATGCCCAGCAGCTCGGAGGACATGATCTCCCGGGTCTGTGCGTCCAGTGCTGCGAACGGTTCGTCGAGCAGGAGCACCTGTGGGTCGACGGCCAGAGCACGGGCGATGTTGACCCGCTGTCGCATGCCTCCCGAGAGCTGGCGCGGGAACTGCTTGGCGGTGCGTGCAAGCCCCACGCGTCCGAGTTGCACGGCGGCCAGTCGGCGGGATTCCTTCTTGCTCATCCCGGCCAGGCGGAGCCCGTAGGCGACGTTGTCCTCCACGGTCATCCAGGGCAGGAGGTTGTCACTCTGGAAGACCATCGCCTGGTCGTCACCGGGGCCTTGGACGAGTCGTCCGCCGACGCTCACCCCGCCCGTCGTGGCGGGGAGCATCCCATCGATGACGCGAAGCAGTGTCGACTTGCCGGAACCGGACGCGCCCACGACGCAGACGAACTCGCCGGGTGCGATGTCGAGGCTGACCCCCTCGAGCGCGGTGACCGGTGGGCGCCGCGGGGGTGTGAATGTGAGGCCGACGTTGTCGATGAGGATACGGCCGGACAGGGTATCGGTCGTCATGTCAGTCTTCCCTCCAAGGGGCGAGCCGCCGCTCCAGCGCGGTGAGGGCGATTGATGCGAGCAGGCCGACGGCGCCGAGGACGACGACGTAGCCCAAGAGGCGGGCGGTCTGGTACGACTGGGCCGCGGCGGCGATCGCGAAACCGAATCCGGCGATCGCGCCGAAGAACTCGGCGACGATCACACCGACGAGGGCGCGGGCGAACGCGACGCGGATTCCACTGATGATGAATGGCACCGAATGTGGCAGCGTCACGGTCTTGAGGGTCTGCATCCGCGTTGCACGGAAGGATCGTGACGTCTCGACCAGCGCGGGATCAGCGCTGCGAAGGCCCGCGTCGGTGTTGGTGATGACCGGGAAGATCGCCATCAGGATGATGATGGCGATCTTGCTGGCGATGCCGAAGCCGAGGCCCGCCGTGAACAGCGGTGCGAGGGCGACGATCGGGAGCGAGTACAGCGCGGTGAGCATCGGATCCAGCGTCTGCCGGACCGGCTTGCTCGCAGCGAGGATGGCACCGATGGCGAATCCACCGGCGACCGCGATGGGGAACGCGATCGCGAGCTCCAGCATCGTGGTGCTGAAGTGGGTCCAGAAGATCCCGGAGGCGATCTCTTCGCCGAGGGCGGCGAACACCTCCGTCGGCGGCACCAGGAGCAGCCGGTTCTCGATGACGTAGGTTGCGATCACGTGCCAGAGCACGAAGAAGAGCGCGAGGGACAACACCAGTCGAAGCGTGGCGGCGCCTCGGGTGGCGCCCCCCAGCCACCCGCCGAACGAGCTCACTCCGCCGCGCCGGGTGCTCGGCAGGGCAGCGGTGGTGGTGGTCATACGGTGGCCTCCGCGCGGACCCTGCGGCTCTGGGTTCCCGTACCCGGCTCGCCGACGACGTCACCGTCCTCGAAGACGGTGACCCCGCCCACGAGGGTCCGCACCGGGAGCCCGGTGTAGGTCTGCCCGGCGTACGGCGTGTACCCGATCTTGCTCAGCACCTCATCGTCGGTGATGGTGGCGGAGCGCACCGTGTCGATCAGCACCAGGTCCGCGTCGGCGCCGACGGTGATCTCGCCCTTGCCGTGCAGGCGGAACAGGCGTGCGGGGGCGGTCGCTGCCGCGTCGACGACGCGCTCGAGCGAGATCAGGCCGCGGTGCGCTGCATCCAGGAACATCCGGGCGTAGAACTGGGTCGAGGGGGTGCCGGTGTGCGCCTTCCAGCCGTCCTCCCACCCGACTTCCTTCTCCTCGCGGGTGTGCGGGGCATGATCGGTCGCGATGATGTCGATCGTCCCGTCACGAAGCCCTTCCCAGAGGGGCTCGACGTTCCGGCTCGGGACCCAGTACGACAGCGCATAGGAGCCGAGTCGTTCGATGTTCTCCCAGTCATTGCCGAGGAAGAGCGCCCACGGGTTGATCTCGGCGGTCACCTTCTGCCCGCGAGCCTTCGCCTGCCTGATCAGCTCCACCGAGCCGGCGGTCTGGACGTGGAGCAGGTGCAGGTGGACGCCCGTCGCCGCCTGCATCCGCAACAGGGTCGCGATCGCGGTCTCCCAGATGAGCCCGTCGTGCGCGGCGTACGCCTTGGCGTAGGCGAGCGCATCGCGTTCGCCGCGCTCCCAGTACTGGGCCTCGATGTGGTCCATCAGCTCCTGGTCGTGCGGGTGCACCATCAAGGGAACGTCGGCGGCTGCGCACATCTCCATGATCTCCAGCAGCTTCCCGTGGTCATGCACGCCGATGCCGGGCATGTGCGGGTAGTCGCGACCGGTGTCGACGACCATGAACACCTTGAACGCGGCGATGCCCATCTCGGCCAGCCGGGGGATCTCCTCGACGATCGTCCCGGCCGGATTGATGTTCCAATTGACGATCGCGGAGCGCTCGTACAGGCCGAACATGTCGGAGAGGATCTCGGCGGTGTTGGGCGGCGGGAACACGTTCGGCATCGCCACGGTCGTCGTCACGCCGCCCGCGGCACACGCGGCCGTCACCGAGCGGATGTCCTCCTTGTGCGTGAACCCCGGCTCGCGATGGTGGCTGTGCATGTCGACGAAACCGGGAGCGACGGTGAGTCCGGTCGCGTCGATCGCCGTCGCGGTTTCGGGACCTGTGCCCGGCTCGTGGAGGGCCACGATCCGGCCGTCGCTGATCGCGATATCCGCGGCGACGATGCCTCCCGGTGTGACGACTCGACCATTGGTGATCAGGGTGGTGCTCATGCAAGCTCCTCGGCGTACGAGCGGACAGATTGCTCAGCAAGCTACGCGGGAATTGAGTCGAATGCATTACAACTGAACACATGAGTGATTCGAATCCTGAATCTCTGGATGTGAGCTTCCGCGACCTCCAGATCTTCGTCTCGGTCGCGCGCACCGGCAGTTTCCGCGCCGCCGCAGAGCGCATGTACACCTCTCAGCCGTCGGTCACGCGCGCGGTGGCTCGCCTGGAGAGCACGTTCGGGGAGCAGCTCCTCGATCGAGGCCCTCGAGGAGCGGTCGTCACCGTGGCGGGGCAGACGATGCTCGAGCACGCGCGGCGGCTCGGCGCTCAGATCACCGATCTGCGAGCCGAGCTGAAAGGCGGTGTTCGCAGCTCACTTCGACTCGGCGCGGCGGCCACCGCGGCCGGATCATACCTCGCGCCATTCCTCACACAGTGGATACCCGCGCACCCCACCGTGCGAATCGAGGTGATCGAGGACGGATCAGTGGCACTCCGAGAGCGACTCGCCGCCGGTGAATGCGATCTCGCGATCGTCGCCCTGCCCGCGGGCATCGGGCTTGAATCCGTCGTCGTCGCGGAGGCCGGGGTGCGGGCCTACTTCCCTCCCGGTCATCCGCTCGACACCGGTGAACGTGCGGTGACGATCGAGGAACTCGCTGACCACGCCATCGTGATGAACACCGAGGGGTTCATCGCGGCGCGCCTGTTCAGCCAGGAGTGCGAAGCATCAGGGGTGTTTCCGGAGATCCGGTACCGGTCGCAAGTCGGGCAGACCCTCGCCGCCCTGGCCGATGCCGGTCTCGGGGTCGGGGTCTTCGCCGACTCCGTATCGCTTCGAGGCTTCCAACTCGAGTCCCGGCTCGTGCAGAAAAGCTCTGGCGATCCGCTCGCGTTCACGCTCGCCGCAGCATGGCCCCGGATCGGTACACCGCCGTGGATCGAGGAGTTCGGACGATCCCTCGCTCGGTTCACTCAGGCAACGAAGGGCGAACGCAGGCTGCTCAACCCGCCGGCTCGACCCTGATCGAGCCGTTCGAGGTGCGGAGGTCGATCAGATGGCGGCCGGTGTCGGAGGTCGGGATCCGTACCTCCTCGCGGCCGTTCGAGGTCTGGGTCTCGACGCGATACGACCCGTCGGGCACGCGCACGTCGATCGACCCGTTCGAGCTCTCGGCCGAGACATCCTGTGCGCTCGCCAACTCGAGCTCGACCGAGCCGTTCGACGTGCTGACCTCGACGCCCGTGCCGACCAGGCCCTCGCCCTCGATGCGTCCGTTGGACGACGACGCTCGTACACGGCCGCTGGCCCCGTCGAGCGTGATCCGGCCGTTGGTGGTCTGCATGTCGACCTCTCCGACGTCGGAGAGGTCGATCGCGCCGTTCGCGGTGCGGCCCGTCACGTCGACGCCCTCAGGCACCCGCACCGTGTAGTCGACCGAACACCACCGGCCGCACCCGCTCAGCACGAGCGTCGAGCCGTCGACGGAATACGTGGGCCCGATCGTGCGATTCGCGCGCGTGCTCACCACCCACTCGAGCGACCCCTCGTCGTCGTCGCTGCCGGAGACGTTCACCGAGCCCGATGACGAGTCGACCCGAACCTCGGTGATCGTGGTGTCGAGCTGCGCCGACCCCTCGGTGCGCATGGTCGGCCCGATGATGCCGCAGCCCGCGGTGAGCAGCACCGCCCCCGCGATGCCGGCCGCAGCGACCGAACGCAGCCAGATTGCACGCATGATGCCCTCCCTGCGCGCACAGGGTACCGCGATCCGGCTGCGGCCGCCGCTGCCGCGAACCGCTCGAACGGGCGGATTTCACAGGCGTCACTCGGCGTCGCCGAACCGGGATACTATTCGAAGGATGCCCGGACCCCTCGTGGTGATTCCCACGTACAACGAGCGCGAGAACCTCGCCACGATCGTCGATCGTGTGCGCCGCGCTGCGCCCGAGGCATCCGTGCTGGTCGTCGACGACGCGTCGCCCGACGGGACCGGCCGCCTGGCCGACGAGCTCGCGGCCGCCGACGCGGCCGTGCATGTGATGCACCGCCCGGGAAAATCGGGCCTGGGAGCCGCGTACCTCGATGCGTTCGGATGGGCGCTCGCGCGCGGATATGACCCGATCGTGCAGCTGGACGCCGACGGGTCGCACCGTCCCGAGGAGCTGCCCGCGTTGCTCGCGGCGTTCGAGGGTACGGATGCCTCGGATGGGCCGGTCGACCTCGTGATCGGGTCGCGCTGGGCGCCGGGAGGCCGCATCGAGAACTGGCCGAAGCATCGCGAATGGCTGTCGCGCGGCGGCAGCGCGTACGTGCGGCGGATGCTGAGGCTGCCCACGCGTGACACGACGGCCGGCTACCGCGCCTTCCGCGCGGACGCCCTGCGGCGCATGGAACTCACCGACGTGCACACTCGCGGCTACGGATTCCAGGTCGACACGCTGTGGCACGCGCGCGAGGCGGGCCTCGGCATCGTCGAGGTGCCCGTCACGTTCGTCGAGCGTGAACGTGGCCGCTCGAAGATGAGCGTCGGCATCGTGCTCGAGGCCATGGGCAAGGTCACCGTCTGGGGACTGCGTTCGCGATTCGGCCGCGCGCGGCGGGTGCGCCCGTCACGAACGCCCTGAGCGGGCCGTCGCATGGCGGATCGTCGAGCGCGCGACGTCGCCCGCGTGCGGCCAGGGGTTGCGCGCGTCGAGGGGACTACACCTAGGGCCGTCGCTCGGGGCCGATGGGCTGAAGCGTGGCCCCTCCCGCGTATGCCAGTTCCGCCTCAAGTAAGGCGGAACTGGCATACGCGTATTGGCGGGTGGCGGGTGGCGGGTGGCGGGTGATGCGTGGCGGGTGGCGGGTGGCGGCTTGCGGGTGATGCGGGGCGGGTGGCGGGTGGCGGGTTGCGCGTGGCCCTCGGCCGACTCCTGGGTCCGATTGACGCGTGCAACCCCTTGCCGCAGACGGGCGACGTCGCGTAGACCGGAGGGGACGCTGGAGGAGGGTTCCGCATGGCGATCACGCTGAATGAGACGGCGCTCCGACACGCGAGATCGCTGGTCCGCGACGGCAAGGTGGTCCGCGACGAGCGGGATGCGTGGAGCGAGGACGCGCCGAGTGCGTCCGACGAGAACGCGTTCATCGAGCGCGAGGGTTGGACCGCGTTCCGGCACTGGCACCTCGGCATCGACGACGACGAGAACGACGAGACCAAACAGGCGTACTCGTTTCCCTACGGCGACTTCCACAAGGTGCATCGTTGCGCGGTGATCTCGCTCGAGAGCCGCGCCGGTCAGTACGACCACGACGAGATCCGCGATGCGGCGCGCAAACTGCTCGAACTCATCGACTCGGAGGGATGACCATGGCGAACAGCCGTGAGGAACGGAAGCGCGCGAAGGTCGCGATCCGCCATGCGAAGGCGGCCGAGAAGGAGGCGAAGCAGCTCGCGAAGGAGCTGCCCAAGGGCTCGGCGCGCACGCGCGTCCAGCTGCTCGTCACCGAGACCCGCGCGGTTCGCCGCGCGGCGAGCGCGGACCGGAAGCGCGCACCGGCCCGCGCCGCGAAGTCCGCCGAACGGGTGACCATCGTGCTCGATCAGATGGCCGGGCGGCTCGTTCCCGGTGCCGAGTCGATCAGCGTCCGCACGAGGCGGAAGGCCGATGCCGCGGCGAACGCGAAGCGCCGTTCGAAGCTGCTGAAGAAGCGCCGCAAGCAGGCGAAGAAGATCCAGGGCTGGGCGAAGAGCATCGCGGCCCGTACGGTCGTGCAGTCGGTCACGACGCCGACCGAGGCCGAGGCCGCGAAGGCCGACCGCGCCCGCGTTCGGCGCGCCCGCCGCGAGGACGGCCGCGCCGCGGCGGGCCGGTAGCGACCCTCGCCGCACGGTGAGGACACCATTCGTGCGCCGGCGGGCCGGTGAGGACGCTATTCGTGTACCGGCGGGCCGGTGAACGAACGAATGTCGTCCTCACGGAGATAGCGTGGACGAAAGGCGTCCTCACGGGTCGGGCGACCGTTCGAGGAGCCCGGCTGGGAACCTGGCGGGTCAGCCCTCGGCGGGCTCGACGACCGCCTGGACGGTCGTCTTGCCCGCGGCCTTCGCGGCGGCCGGCTTCTTCGGCGCGGCCTTCGCGGTCGTCGCCTTCGCGGTCGTCGCCTTCGCAGCGGTCGTCTTCCCGGTCCTCGCGTTCGACGCGGCGGACTTGGACGACCCGGTCGTCGCCGTCGCGCGCGGCGCACGCACGGTCTTCGGCTTCGCCGCGACCGCCTGCTCAGCGGCGGCCTGCACGGTGCGCGGCATGGGCTGCAGACGTGCGAGCTGTGTGACGTGCTGCGGGCCGAGCTCGTCGAGCGTCGACACCTCGAGCAGCTTCATGGTGCGCTCGATCTCGGTACGGAGGATCTGGATCGTCTTGTCGACGCCCCGGCGTCCGCCGGCCATCAGACCGTACAGGTACGCGCGGCCGATGAGCGTGAACCTCGCACCGAGGGCGACGGATGCCACGATGTCGGCGCCGTTCATGATGCCCGTGTCGACGTGCACTTCGAGGTCCTTGCCGACCTCGCGCGCCACGTCGGGCAGGAGGTGGAACGGGATCGGCGCACGGTCCAGCTGGCGGCCGCCGTGGTTCGACAGCACCACGCCGTCGACGCCACGGTCGGCGAGCAGCTTCGCGTCTTCGACCGTCTGCACGCCCTTGACGACGATCTTTCCCGGCCACATGCCGCGGATGATGTCGAGGTCGTCGAACGAGATCGTGGGGTCCATGGCGGAGTCCAGCAGCTCGCCGACCGTGCCGCCCGTCGAGGAGAGCGACGCGAACTCGAGCTTCGGGGTCGTCAGGAAGTTGATCCACCACGCGGGGCGCGGCAGCGCGTTGATGACGGTGCCGGGCGTGAGTTGCGGGGGAATGGAGAATCCGTTGCGCTTGTCACGGTGACGCGCACCGGCGACGGGCGTGTCGACGGTGAAGAACAGCGTGTCGAACCCGGCCGCCGCGGCGCGGCGCACCAGCCCGTACGAGATCTCGCGGTCGCGCATGACGTACAGCTGGAACCAGTTGCGACCCTGGGGATTGGCCGCCTTCACGTCCTCGATCGACGTCGTGCCGAGCGTCGAGAGCGTGAACGGGATGCCCGCGGCCCCCGCGGCGCCCGCGCCGGCGATCTCGCCCTCGGTCTGCATCATGCGCGTGAACCCGGTGGGGGCGATGCCGAACGGCAGCGAGCTCGGCCCGCCCAGGACCTCACGGCTCGTGTCGACGACGGGCACGTTGCGCAGGATCGACGGGTGGAACTCGACGTCCTGGAACGCCTGCCGGGCGCGGACGAGCGACAGCTCGCCCTCGGCGGCGCCCTCGGTGTAGTCGAACGGCGCCTTGGGCGTGCGGCGCTGCGCGATCGTGCGCAGGTCCCAGATCGTGAGCGCCTTCTCGAGGCGCCGGTCGGTCGGGTTCATCGTCGGCTTCTTGAACCGCATGAGCTCGGCGAGCTCTTTGGGGTTCGGGAACTGGCGCTTCACCATGGTGCGTGTGTCCTTCGGTCGGGGTTGAGTCGGTCAGTGCGAGTCGGGGAGCGTCTCGGCGTAGTAGCCCGAGATGTGGTGGCGGATGCGGGAGCGCGCGAGCGAGACATCCGCCGCCGTGATCGCGGCGACGACGCCGCGATGCTCATGCCGGAGGCGTGAGCACGTCGCGCCCCAGTCGGCGATGCGGTCGAGGCCGTCGAGCACGTAGGACTCGATGCCGCCGCGGAGGCCGGCCATCGTCGCGGTGATCACCTGGTTGCCGGATGCCTCGGCGAGCGCCAAATGGAACTGCGCGTCGAGCGCGAGGAACTCGGCGGGCGACAGCGATGGCGCGTCCATGGCGTCGAGCAGGGATTCGGCGATGACGAGGTCGGCCGCCGGCGAGGCCTCGGCGAGGTCACTCACGACCTGGGCCTCGAGGACGAGGCGTGTGCGGACGATGTCGGCCACGGGGAACCCGCGGGCGGCGACCTGCAGGCGCATGAGTGCGCTCATCGCGCCGCCCGGTGTGGCGATGATGATGGCGCCGGCGTTCGGGCCGGAGCCCGTGGCGGTGCGGATGAGTCCCATGGCCTCGAGCACGCGGAGCGCCTCACGCACGCTCGAGCGGCCCACGCCGAGCCCGGCCGACAGTGCACGTTCCCCGGGCAGGTGGTCGCCGGGGGAGAGCTCGCCCGCGAGCAGGCGGGACTCGACGTGCTCCAGCACGCTCTGCCAGGCCCGCGCGGGCGCGACGGAGGTCTCGGACATCGTCGGCCCCCCTCGCTGTGTGGTCAGACCACAGTAGCAGATGTGGTCCGACCACACAGGGCGCAACCCCTTTCGAGGGCCCGTCGCGTCGCGCAGACTGGGTGCTGATCACGAGACCGCACTGCGACAGGAGGCATACGTGAGCGACATCAACACCCCGCACGGGCGCGAAGGCGATCTCGAGGGGGACGAGAAGACGCCGGCCGACGAGATGTCGTCGTATGACATCGCCCCGCCGGCCGACGAGGACGCTCCGGCGGTGCCTGACGAGGACGGTACGGCCGACGAGTGACCTCAGTCGACGACTGACATGAGTGTCGCTCTTCCGTTTTGGCCGGTGCTACGGCACGCTTGACGCATGAGCGGATACGGCGAACACCCTGCACCTCAGAACGACGAATCGAGCGGCTCGCGCGCGCTCGGCGGCCGCGTCGGCGCCACGATCATGGCACTCACACCATTCGTGGCGCTCGTGCTGTTCCTGATCTTCGGCTTCGGGCTCGGCGCGTGGGCTTGGGCGTGGGTGTGGTTCCTGCTGATCCCCGTCGTGGGCATCATCATCTACGGCCCCGGATCGAGCCGTCGAGGCTAGCCGCGCTCAGTTCTTCTTCGGGTGCACGCGGATCCGGTTGCCGGCTTCGTCGAGCTCGATCGCGCCCGCGCGTGAGCGCACGAAGTCGGTGAACGAGCCGAAGCCGAGCTTGCGCTCCTGAAACGACGGGTCCATGCGCTGCATCTGCGACTTCACCGCTCCGGTCGGCTGCCACTCCTGATCGTTCTTCGCACGGAGCAGCTCGAGCGACTTGAGCAGCAGGCGGCCCGGGTTGCGTGACGGCGGGGTGGGCGACGTAACGGATGCCCCGTCGGTCACGGATGCCTCGGACGGGGCTTCGGCTTCGGCTGCGACCTCGGCGTCCGCCCGGCGCTGCCGCGCACGCGCGGGACGCGTGGGTGCCTCGTCCTCGTCGACCGCCGCATCGGTGGTGAGCAGCGCGTCGTAGTCGGCGAACTCGTCGCACGCGGCCGCGAGCGCGCGGCTCGTGCCGCCCGCGACGCCGATGCCGACGACGTACCGGCCGAGGCGCTTGGCCTTCTGGGCGAGCGGCACGTAGTCGGAGTCGCCCGCGACGATCACGATGTGCGTGAGGTCGTCGAGCCGGAACAGGTCTTCGACGGCGTCGACCGCGAGCCGGATGTCCGCGCCGTTCTTCATGGACGCGACGAGCGGGAAGAGCTGCACGAGGTCGACCGCGCGGTCGATCAGCTGGCCGCGGTAGCTGGCGTTGACCGGCGTCGACCAGTCGGCGTAGGCGCGGGCCAGGGCGATCGTGCCGAACGTGGCGGCGAAGTCGAGCACGGCGTCGATGTCGACGGTGGCCTCGAGTAGGCGGGCGGCGGTCTGCGTGCCCGCGGCGGGGGCCTTGCCGCGTGCGAGGTTGCGGCGGTAGGCGCCGTCGCCGTGCAGCTGGTCGTAGCGCGAGATGACGATGTTGTCGAAATCGAAGTAGAGCGCGACGCGCGGCTCGGATGGGTTGGGTGCTGCTGGGGTCGCCATGCCTTGAGCCTACGCCGGCGGGGTGTTGGGCGGTGGGAGGCCGGTCGGGCGCGGGCTCGACGGTGGCGCCCGGTTCGAGCTGAGCCGAGTGCGGTCAGCCCGCGATGAGCTCGCGCTCGTGCAGCGCCTCGTGCACGGCCACCGGGGTGCCGTCGGGTGCGATGCCGGCGGCGAGCGACTCGTACTCGGGCGTGCCGACCGCGTAGATCGCGACGCGGCCGTCGTGGTCGGCGTGGATGCCCCAGCCGTACCGGCGCGCGAGCTCGCTCGATCTGAGGCACGCCTGCGGCCGGGCGAAGAACTCGGCGCGCACCTGCCGGCGCGCGATCTTGGGCAGCCGGCGCAGGTCGGCCCACACGGTGAAGATCACGTCGGACGCGCGCCAGCGGTACGGATGCTCCGCGATGAGCTCGAACGTCGCCGAGGCGACCGACGGCGCGTCGGCGGGCGGCACCTGGCCGCCCCATGCCGACGAACCCCGTGCCGCCGAATCGGGCGACACGGTGATGAACGTGTCTCGATAGTCGACGGCTTCCATGGCCTCAACCTACGTTCGACCACCGACATCGCGCACCGGTCTTGACGACGCGATGGTTTCAGCAAATATGAACAGCGGGTGCTCAGACCTCGTGACCCGATGCACGGTGCTGGTACTTCCAGCGAACGCCCCAGCCGAAGAAGTGGTTGTCCCACATGATGAAGCCCTCCTTGTCAAGGTACTGATACCCCGGGACATAGACGACTGTCTTGTTTGCGCCTCTCGGATAGAGCCACTCCTGGCCGTTGGCGTTGCTCTGCTGGGACGATTCGAGGATCTTCGCGATACTGTCGCGCTCGTTGCGGACCTGGGTGGTCAGGGCGCGGCTCTGCCACATCGCCGCGAAGGCATCGGCCGCCACGACATTGCGCATCCGCTTCCCGAGGCCGCTGTCCACGTGCACCTTCTTGGCGCCCATGTTCTTGCCGTAGTCGAGCTGGTTCGGCCGCACCTGTTGCGATGGTTCCCAGTCCTTCACCATGTTGTCGAACTTCTCGAGCTCGGCCCGGTGGCCGCTGTACGTCCAGCCTGGTTCGCTCGTGCGGAGATCTTCGACGATCCGGTCGTTCAGGCTCCGCGCGAGATCACGGCGGTCGGCCGTGATCCCGAACTTCGAGAGCTTGTCCTGTCCTTGCTTCGCGATCCGCCCGGCCCACTCGACCAGGTGCCTGGCTTCGTTCTCGGCGACGCCTGGGCCCAGCGCGAGGGTCCGGTTGATGTCGACGCGGGTGAGGGCGCGGGCGCCGATGCCGGCGATCGCGGTGGCGGCGCCTGCGCCGACGCTGGTTGCGCCGAGGATCAGGGCGGTCTGGTCGTCGAGGAACTCGGGCATGAAGACGTCGACGGTGTCGAGCACGGTGGCGGTCAGGTCGTAGGCGGCGACGATGCCGGTGCCGAGGAGGACGGCTTTGGTGCCGATCGTCATGGCCCCGATGGATGAGGCCGTCGCCACGGCGCTGATCGCCGTGCCGAACCCGGTCAGGGCGAGGGCGAGGCCGACGCCGGCGAGGAGGGCTTTCCCCCAGTCGGGTAGGTCGGGGATGCGGCCGGTGGGGTCGGCGAGCGTGATGGGGTTGAGTGCGGCGTAGTGGTAGCGGTTGTGCTGCGGTTCGGGGTCGACGCTGGTCAGCCGCATGGTCGCGGGGTCGTAGGTGCGGACCTGCAGGTGTTGGGTGCCGGTGGGGTTGGTGTACTCACCCGCGTATTGGAACGGGTTGCGGTGCGCGTCGCCGACCAGCGGGCCGGCGTCGTGCTCGTCGTCGGTGTGCTGCCTCGTCGTGGTGACGCCGTAGTCGGTGTAGTCGTAGCTGGTCGTCACGTTCGCGTCGGGGCCGGTCAGCTCGGTGACGTTGCCGTGGAAGTCGGCCTCGGAGAACACGGTCGACGCTGGGCTGCCGAGGGTGCGGGCATGCCGGCCGACACCGAGCAGGTAGGCGGCGGTGCCGGATGCCTCGGGGCTGGTGTGCGTGTCGTTGAGGAGGGTGGTGCCGTCCCAGTGGAACACCGTCGCCGCGGTGGTGTCGTCTTGGGTGTGGGTGGCGCGTTGGCCGCTGGCCCAGTAGCCGGTGCGGATCGTGACCCCGTCCGGGGTGGTCTCGGTGACGGGCTGGTTGGTCGCGTCGTACGTGTACCGGGTGCCGTCCAGCGCGAGCGTGAGCCGGTCGAACCCGTCGTAGGTGTACGCGGTGGTCGTCGCGGGTGTACCGGTGTCGGGGCCGTCGGTGGTGGGGTCGGGTCGGGTGTCGGTGCGGGTGAGCAGCAGCCCCAACCCATCGAACTCGGACACCACCGTGCTCGACCCATCCGTGACCGCCGTGACATACCCACCAGCACCCGCGGTCACCGCCGAACCAGACCCCGCCGAATCGGCCACACCCGAACCGGCCACGGCCGAACCAGACACCGCCGAACCGGCCACGGCCGGCACCTGCTGCGCGGGCCACCCCGACGCGAGCCCGGCCTGCGCGGTCCACTGCCTGGCCGACAGCTCGGCCCCGGTGGCCTGCTCGATCACCCGGACCCGGTCCACCGCGGTCTGCCCATCGACCAGGGCCTGCCAGGACACCTCGGTCGCCGCACCGGCCACCGCCGTGATCGTCTTCACCAGCCCGGCCGGCGTGTACCCGACCCGCACCCGCCCGCCCGTGGCATCCACCACCGCGGACACCCGGCCACCGTCCACCTCGACCGCGCCCGTCACCTGCGACGCACCCGCACCGGTCACCACCTGCACCCGCCCCGGATCCGACCAATCCAGGGTCGTCGTCACGCCCGAGACATCCGTCGCCCGCACCAGCCGGTGACCCGGCTCCCACGACCAATCCGACCGGTTGTCGTTCGCGTCCAGCCGCACCACCGGATCGCCTTCCGCGCTGAAGAACGTGCGCACCCCACCCAACTCGACCAGCTCGAACGCCGCATCCACCGCACCCCGCGACCCATCAGCGCTGGCCGGCACCTGCACATGACCCTGCCGGAACACCACATCGCCGAGCAGATACCCCTCGAGCCCGCTCGGCACCGACGCGTTCGCCACGAACACCCCACCCGACGCCGGCGACACCCGCATTCCACCCTCGGTGTCGACCTTCGCGACCCCCGCCACCGACCAGCCCTCGCCGAGCCCCGACCGGTCCACGCCAGCCGCCCGCGAATCCCACCCCAACGACACCCCCGCCACCGGCAACGCGAACGAGAACGCCCCCGACCGCGGATCGATCATGCCCTCGACCCCATCACCCAACGCGAACCCACCCAGCACCGCCTGCTCAGCGCTGTCAGGCCTCTCCGCAGCCTCGGCCCACGACGGCGACACCACACCACCAGTGAGCACCGCACCACACGCCACCACGCCCACCACAGCCAGCACGACACGAACCCGCGCGGGATGCGGCATGCGCATGGACGACGAGTCGAATATCCGAGTCATGCATGATAGTATACAGGTTACCCGGCGATCATACCGACCAGTCCACAGCCGGCGACACCCGGCGAGGTCGACGCCCCGCCGCGCACATCAGCGCCCCGCGGCCACCGCGTTGTGCAGCTGGTCGGCGTCGACTCCCGGCCGGTCGAGGCGGTTGGTGAGCAGCACGAAGCACACGCCGAGCGACGGCGTGATCCAGAACTCGGTGCCCGACCAGCCGGCGTGACCGTACGTGTCGTGCGCGAGCAGGCCGGGCGCGGCGTGCCGCACGTTCCAGGTGAAGCCCCAATCCTGACCGCGCTCGGCCGGGTACGGGTCGAGCTTCGGAAGCCCCGCCGTCAGCGGGCGTCGCATCGCCTCGACCGTGAGCGGCGACACGACCGCCCCGTCGTCGCGGAGCAGCGCAGACCCCAGTGCGAGCAGGTCCGACGCCCGGCCGAACAGCCCGGCGCCCGGGTGCCGCAACCCCCTGAACCGGTTCCAGTCGAGGCCGGCCTCGGCGGCGTCCACCGGAGCGTGCCGGCTCGCCTCGGCGTCGAACGTCAGCCCCGAGGCATCCGCTCGCCTCGCGACCTCGGCGACGCGCTTTTCCCACGGCGACCCGCTCGCGTGCTCGATGAGTGCCGCGACGCCCTCGAATGCGATGGTCGAGTACCGCGAGACGGTGCCGGCCGCGAAGTCGCGGCCGGCCGCGACGAGCGCGGCGCGGAGCCCCGGTGCGTCGATCGCGGGCTCGGCGATGCCCGACGTGTGGCTCACGAGATGGCGCAGCTGCACCACGTCGTCGCGGCCCGCGCCGAACCCGGGGACCGCGGCCGCGAGCGGCGTCGTCGCCGTGAGCCGGCCCTCCTCGACGAGCGTGAGCGCGGCGAGGCCGACGACCGGCTTGGTGACCGAGAACAGCGGGTAGTGATCGTCGGCGGATGCCTCGCCGAACGCGTCGAGCGCGACGACGCCGTCTGCGGTCGCGATGCCGAGCACCGCCGTGGGCAGGCGGCCGTCGGCGACGTGACGGCGGGCCCAGTCGAAGGCGTGATCGAAGGCGGGCATGCGGTCCTCCGCGGGTGGGCGATTCGGTGGGTGGGCGTCAGGAACGATAGACGACGTTGAGCGGCTCCTCGCCGCGGAGCATCCGCTCGACCTGGCGGCGCACGAGCCGCGCCATGCGCGGCATCATCGCGCTCGTCGCGCCCCCGACGTGCGGCGAGATGAGCACGTTCGGCAGGGCGAAGAGCGCGTGGCCCTCGGGCAGCGGCTCGGGCTCGGTGACGTCCACCGCGAAGCGCAGCCGACCTGAGGTCGCCTCGGCGAGGATCGCGTCGGTGTCGGCGACCCTGCCGCGCGCGATGTTCACCACGAGTGCGCCATCGGGCAGCGCGGCCAGGAACTCAGCATCGACGAGCCCGGCGGTGTCGTCGGTGAGCGGCACGCCGACGATCACGATCTCGGCGCTCGGCAGCAGCTCGGCGAGCTCGTCGATGCCGTGGATCCGGCCGCGCTCGTCGTCGCGGGCACGGCTCGCCACGCGCGTGAGCTCGACCTCGTAGCCGTCGAGGCGGTCCTCGATCGCGCGCCCCACGCCGCCATAGCCGACGAGCAGTACACGGCGGTCGGCGAGGCTCGCGTGCCGCGCGGGCGCCCAGCGGCCCTCGGAAGCGGCCCGCACGAAGTCGGGCAGGCCGCGCTGTGCGGCGAGCGTGAGTGCGACGGCCAGCTCAGCGGTGGACGCCTCGTGCACCGAGGCGGCGTTCGCGAACAGGTGGCCGGGCGGCAGGTTGGCGGGGACGTCGTCGTAGCCGATGCTCTGCGACTGCACGAGCCGGGTCGCGACGCCCTCGAGGGCGCCGAGTCGCTGCGAGGCGCCCATGTACGGCGGCACGACGAGGTCGATCGTGCCGGTGGGGGCGGGGGACTCGAAGTCCCAGAGGACGACCTCGACGCCGTCGGGCAGATCGCCGACCGCGGCACGCAGGGTCTCACCGGGCAGGGACACGACGAGGTGCGAATCGCTCATCCCGCCATCCTCTCAGAGGGTCGGCGCCGGTTCGGGCGCGGCGGCGGGCCGGTGTCCGCGGTCGTGTTGGGCGTTCCGCTCTCTTGCGCGCCAGTTCTGCACGCCCGCGCCAGCACTGATGGCGCGGGCGTGCAGAAGTGGCGCAGCGGACGCGGACGGGTGGGACGGAGCATCCGACCTCGTCGGCTGGCGGGGTCGGCCGGGGTCGGCTGGGGTCGGCTGGGGTCAGGCCGGGTCGGGCTGGGTGGTGGCGCGCCGTGCCGGGTCGTGCCGGGTTGGGCGGTGCTGGGCGGGCACTCAGGGCAGTTGCGCGACCTGGGCGCGGACGATGAGCTCGGCGATGGCTGCCGCGTCGGCCGGATGCTCCGCGATCTGGTCGAACCCGTGCAGCAGACCGTCGACGGCGAGCGAGGCGATGCCGTGGCTCATGGCGCACAGCTGCAGGAACGCCGTCTCGACGTCGCCGCCGATCTCACCGTTCGCGTGCACCTCGGCGACGAGCGCGCGCAGGCCGCCGAGTGCGGCCAGCCGTGCCCGGTCGAGCGTCGCATCGCCGTCGGGGGGCGTGGGCGTGCGGAACATGGCGTCGTAGTGCGCCGGATGCCGCCGCGCGAACGCGACGAACTCGAGCGCGTCGGCGATCAGCCGCTCGCGGCCGGGGAGGTTCGCGGCGCGCTCCTGGGCTGTGCACATCTCGTCGTCGAGGAGGCTGAGGCCCTCGAGTGCGAGGGCACGGACCATGCCGTACCGGCTGCCGAAGAAGTGGGTCGGTGCGGCGTGGGAAAGGCCGGCGCGGCGGGCGACCTCGCGCAGGCCGACATTGCCGACGCCCTGCTCGAGCGCGAGCTCTTCGAGCGCACGGAGCAGGGCGGCGCGGCCGGGGGAGCCGGTCGAGCTGGTCTCGCCGGGTTCGAGGCGGCTGCCGCTCGGCGCGGACGTGGTGATCTCGGTACTTGACAATGTAAAGCCGCCTCCCGTAGGGTTCTTTACATTGTAAAGCCTTGACAATGTAAAGCGAGGAATCGATCATGGTCGACATCAGCAGCGACGAGGTCTGGCAGGCCATCGCGAAGGAGTGCTTCATCGTCGTCGGCATGGTGTCCGCACGCGGCGAGGCCCGCACGGCCGGCGTCATGCACCACGTCCATGACGGCGTGCTCTGGTTCACGACGAACGACCGGGAATGGAAGGCGCGGCACATCGCCGCGAACCCCGGCGTCTCGGTGACGGTGCCGATCGCGAAGCGCGTGCCGTTCATGCCGTGGATCACGGTGCCGGCCGCCACCATCACGTTCAGCGGCGTCGCCGAGACGGTGCCGGCCGGCGCGCTGCACCCCGACGTGCGGCATGCGCTCCTGCACGGCCTCGACGTCACCGACGGCGACGAGCGCGGCGCACTCGTGGGCGTCGGCATCCGCCCGGTCGGCGACTTCGTGACCTACGGCGTCGGCGTGCCGATCCTCGCGATGCGCGACACGGAGCGGGCGCGCGGGCGGGCGCCCGTGGCATCCGTCATGGTCTGAGATCGCCGCGCTGCTACGGTTGCGCCCATGGAAGACGGGGCGGCAGTCGACGCGGGCACGCCGCGCGAACGCGGGGGAGCGGTGCGTCGCCGATCGGACCGGCGTGAGACCCGACCCGTCGGCGAGCGCGCCGAAGCACTCAAAGAGCGGGTCTACGCGACGTTCACGGGGCTCGCGATCGTGCTCGTGCAGTGGGGCAATGTCGAGCATCTCGATGCGTCGCGGGCGACGTACGCACTGCTCATCGGCATCTTCGGCATCACGGTCGCCGGGTTCGTCGCCGACGTGATCGCGCACATGTCGGTGCACGCCGCGTTCCCGAACGGGGCGGAGCTCGGCCGAATGCTGCGCATCGCGGGAACGGCGCTCGCGTCCGCGTTCGTGCCCGTCGTGCTGCTCGTGCTGGCCTGGGCCGACGTGATCGGCCTCGAACCCGCGCTGCGCAGCGCGAGCATCGTGTACCTGGCGACGCTCGCCGTGATCGGCTACTTCGCGGTGCGCCGCACGCGGCTGGGCTGGTGGCAGCAGGTCGTCGCGCTCGCGATCCTCGTCGCACTCGGCGGGCTGGTCATCGTGCTGCAGCAACTCGCGCACGAGCACTGACGGCGCTGACGGGCTCCGGCTCGCGGCGCGGTGTCGGCCCGGGCGTGCAGCCGCCGACTGTGCTGCGCCGGGTGCGTGACTCCGGTGCGCTACGCCGGTGCGTGACTCCGGTGCGCGAGGTCGCGCGAATCGTCGTTGTGCGTGCTGGCAGAGATGCGAGCGCGCGACACGGGTTCGCACGGGTATACGTATCGACGGTTACGTCGCGACGTGGGCGCGCTCTGCGCGACAGGGCGGCAGGGCGCCGGGGCGGCAGGGCGACACGGTGGCGGCGCGGCGGCAGTGCGGCAGGGCGGCAGGGCGGGAGAGCGCCGGGGCGGCAGTGCGGCGGCGCGGCGGCGCGGCAGTGCGGCAGGGCGGCGGCGCGGCAGGGCGGCAGGGCGGCGCGGCGGCAGGGCCGCAGGGCGGCACGCTGGCGGGGCGGCACGGCGGTACGGCAGGGCGGGAGGGCGCCGGAGCGACACGGTGGCGGCGCGGCGGCGCGGCAGGGCGGCACGGCCGCAGGGCGACCGGCCCGCGCCGGGCGCGGGCACGTCACGCGCGCGGCCCGCGCCGGCGTCAGCGGGTGGCCGGGACGTACCGTTTCGGCTCGAACGCGCGGGCGACGATCGCGCGCAGCGACTCGAGGTCGCCCGCCGCGAAGCCCGCCGCGCGCGCCTGCACGAGCACATTGCCGATCGCAGTCGCCTCGACCGGGCCCGCGAGCACGGGGATGCCGGACCGATCGGCCGTGCGCTGGCACAGCAGCTCGTTGAGTGCGCCGCCGCCGACCACGTGGATCGTCTCGACGTCGACACCCGACAGGATCGACGCGTCGCGGACCGCGCCCGCGAACGCCTCGGCGAGGCTCTCGACGATGGACCGGGCGAACTCGGCCCGGCTCTGCGGGGCGCGGACGCCGCGCTCGGCGCACCACTCCGCGATGCGTCCGGGCAGGTCGCCCGGTGCCATGAACCGCGGATCGTTCGCGTCGAAGACCGTGACCTCGCCGGTCACCGCGGCCGCCTGCGCGAGCAGCTCGGGCAGGTCGATCGTCTCGCCGCCGCGCTCCCACCAGCGCAGCGACTCCGACAGCAGCCACAGCCCCATGACGTTGTGCAGGAACCGCACACGCCCGTCGACGCCGCCCTCGTTCGTGAAGTTCGCCTCGCGCGCGGCATCGCTCGTCACGGGCGCTTCGAGCTCGACGCCCACGAGGCCCCACGTGCCGCACGAGATGTACGCCGCGGACTCGGCCCGCATGGGCACCGCGACGACCGCCGACGCGGTGTCGTGCGAGCCCACCGCGACGACGTCGAGCCCCTCGGGCGCGCCCAGGTCGGCCGCGACCGCTGGTCGCAGGCCGCCGAGCGAGTCGCCGGGCGAGACGAGCCGCGGCAATACGGATGCCTCGAGCCGCAGCCGTTCGATGAGCTCGTGATCCCACTCTCCGGTCTCGACGCCGAGCAGCCCGGTCGTCGACGCGTTCGTGCGTTCGGCGACCTTCGAGCCCGTCAGTTGGAAGCCGATGAGGTCGGGGATCAGCAGGAGGGAGTCGGCCAGCCCGAGGCATCCGTCGCCGTCGCGCTCGGCCGCGAGCTGATAGACCGTGTTGAACGGCAGGAACTGCAGTCCGTTGCGCCGGTACAGCTCGGCGAACGGCACGACGCGGTGCACGCCGTCGACCGCGGCCTCGTTGCGCTCGTCGCGGTAATGGAACGGCTCGCCGAGCAGGCGCTCGCCGCGGAGCAGCCCGTAGTCGACCGCCCACGAGTCGACGCCGATCGACGCCACGGCGGGCTCGCGCCGGAACGCATCGGCGAGGCCGCGCGTGAGGTCACGGTAGAGCCCGGTGAAGTCCCAGTGCAGGCCGGACGCGAGCCGCACCGGCCCGTTCGGGAACCGTGCGACGTGGTCGAGCTCGAGCGTGCCGCTCGCGCCGTCGACGTACCCGACGATGACCCGCCCGCTCGTCGCCCCGAGATCGACCGCCGCGACCGCGCCCGCGCCGCCGCGCGCCCCGCTCATCGGAGCCCCTTGGCGCGCTCGTCGGCCGCCCCAACGCTGTCGAAAGTGGGTGTGCGACCGGGTGGTGGGTTGGCGCCCGCGCGGGGGCGACTTCCAACCCACTGTCGGTGGCGTGACCCACCTTTTGCGGCGCCGGCGGCACCCGTGCCAACGCCGCGGAAAGTGGGTGTGCGACTGGATGGTGGGTTGGCGCCCGCGCGGGGGTGACTTCCAACCCGCCGTCGGGGTGCGGTCACATTTCTCGCGGCGGTCGCGGCGGTCGCGGCGGTCGCGGCGGTCGCGGCGGTCGCGGCGGCGAAGCGCGCGCTCATCGGAGGAAGGCGGCGGCGACGCCGGCGTCGACGGGGACGTGGAGTCCGGTGGTGTGGCTGAGCTCGGGGCCGGTGAGCACGAACACGGCGTTCGCGACGTGCTCGGGGAGCACCTCGCGCTTCAGGATCGTGCGCTGGGCGTAGAACTTGCCGAGATCCTGCTCGTCGATGCCGTACGTCTTCGCCCGGTTGGCGCCCCAGCCGGCGGCGAAGATGCCCGAGCCGCGGACGACGCCGTCGGGATTGATGCCGTTGACCCGGACGCCGTACTCGCCGAGCTCGACCGCGAGCAGTCGTACCTGGTGCGCCTGATCGGCCTTCGTCGCCGAGTAGGCGATGTTGTTCGGGCCTGCGAACACCGAGTTCTTGGACGAGATGTAGATGATGTCGCCGCCGAGGTTCTGGTCGATGAGCACGCGCGCGGCGGCCTTCGACACGAGGAACGAGCCCTTCGCCATGACGTCGTGCTGCAGATCCCAGTCGGCCTCGGTGGTCTCCAGCAGCGGCTTCGACAGCGAGAGGCCCGCGTTGTTCACGACGAGGTCGAGCCCGCCGAATGCCAGCACGGCCTCGTCGATCGCGGCCTGCACCTGCGAGGCATCCGTCACGTTCGCGGCGACGCCGATGGCGACGTCGCTGTTGCCCAGCTCGGCCGCGGCGGCCTGCGCCTTCTCGAGGTCGAGGTCCGCGATGACGACGCACGCGCCCTCGGCCGCGAGGCGGGTCGCGATGGCCTTGCCGATGCCGGAGGCGGCACCCGTGACGAGCGCGATGCGCGTCGCGTGCGTCTTCGGCTTCGGCATGCGCTGGAGCTTGGCCTCCTCGAGCGCCCAGTACTCGATGCGGAACTTCTCCTCGTCGCTGATCGGCGCGTAGGTCGAGACCGACTCGGCGCCGCGCATGACGTTGATCGCGTTGACGTAGAACTCGCCGGCCACGCGCGCGGTCTGCTTGTTGGCGCCGAAGCTGAACATGCCCACGCCGGGGATCAGCACGATGGCCGGGTCGGCGCCGCGGATCGCGGGGGAGTCCTCGGTCGCGTAGGCGTCGTAGTAGGCCTGGTAGTCGGCGCGGTACGCCTCGTGCAGCTCCTTCAGGCGCGCGATCGAGTCTTCGACGGATGCCTCGGCCGGGAGGTCGAGCACGAGCGGCTTGACCTTCGTGCGCAGGAAGTGGTCGGGGCAGCTCGTGCCGAGCGCGGCGAGGTGCGCGAGCTTCTCGCGGCTCAGGAACTCGAGCACGACGTCGGCGTCGGTGAAGTGGCCGACCTGCGGCTTGTCGTACGAGGCGAGCCCACGGATGGTCGGCGCGAGCGCGGCGGCCTTCGCGCGGCGCTCGGCCGGGGGCAGCGGTTCGAAGCCGGGCACCACCGGGCCGAACGGCTCGGCCGCGCCGTGCTCGGCGAGGTACGCCGCGGCGGTGTCGATGATCCAGAGCGAGTTGCGCTCGGACTCCTCCGACGTGTCACCCCACGCCGTGATGCCGTGGCCGCCGAGGATGCAGCCGATCGCCTGGGGGTGCTGCGCCTTGATCTCGGCAATGTCGAGGCCGAGCTGGAAGCCGGGGCGGCGCCACGGCACCCACACGACCTTGTCGCCGAAGATCTTGGCGGTGAGCTCTTCGCCGTCGGCCGCGGTCGCGATGGCGATGCCCGAATCGGGGTGCAGGTGGTCGACGTGCGCGGCGTCCACGAGGCCGTGCATGGCCGTGTCGATCGACGGGGCCGCGCCGCCCTTGCCGTGCAGGGTGTACTCGAACGCCGCGACCATCTCGTCTTCGCGCTCGAGACCCGGGTAGACGTTCACCAGGTCGCGCAGGCGGTCGAGGCGCAGCACCGCGAGGCCCGACTCCTGCAGCGTGCCGAGGTCGCCGCCCGAGCCCTTGACCCACATGAGCTCGACGGGCTCACCCGTCACCGGGTCGGTCTCGGTGCCCTTGGCCGACGTGTTGCCGCCGGCGTAGTTCGTGTTCTTCGGGTCGGCGCCGAGGCGGTTCGACCGTGCGATGAGGTCGGCGGCAGCGGGGTTCGTCATCACGTGTCCTTCGTCGGAGCGGGCGGCACCTGAGCGCCGGTGGTGTTACAAGATGTCAAGTATTTCAAGAAATAACACTCCTGGCAAGACCATCGGTGATCGCTGGGTGGGAGCGCGGCGTCAGACGAGGTCGACGAGGTCGCGGAACGGATCGAGGCGCGGGTCCTCGGGGGAGAGTTCGGTGACCATGATCGTCACCTCGCTCCAGGCCAGGCAGACCGCGACGTCACGCTGCTCGAGCTTGCTCGCGTCCACGCAGACCACCGTCTCGTCGGCCGCACCGGCGAACTCGCGCTTGACCTGGGCCTCCGCGAGCGTGACGTCGGAGGTGCCGTGGATCGGGTCGACCGCGCTCGCGGAGGCGAAGAAGCGGCGGTAGAGCATCGAGGCGGCCCCTCGGCACGCGAGCGGACCGACGAAGCTGTCGGTCGCCTCCTCGAGCTCGCCCCCGATGAGGACGGGGTGCGCCCCGGTGTTGCGTGCCGCGGTGAAGTTCTCCCAGGAGTTCGTCGCGACGATGAGCTCGGTGCGCTCGCCGAGCGTCGCCGCGATGCGGCCGGTCGTCGACGACGCGTCGAGGGCGACCGCCCCCGAGGCCGGGAGCAGCCGGAGCGCCTTCTCGGCGATCACGCTCTTGGCGCGCGCGTTCACCGAGCTGCGTTCGCGGAACGGGCGTGGCCCCGAGGGGGCGATCGCGCCGCCGCGGACGCGCCGCACAAGCCCCGCGGCCTCCATCTCCGCGAGATCGCGCCTGATCGTCATCGCCGAGACACCGAGCTCGGTGGCGGCCGCCTCGTGCTTGATGCCGCCATCGCGCTCGAGGATCGCGACCAGACGCGCGCGTCGGTGCTCGCCGTCCACCGAGCTCGCCATGGTCATGCAGCGATCATGCTCGATGGCCGCGTCGGCGCACAAATGGACGCCACCACGACGAGATCTCACAAGAACTCACGGAACTTGTACAATCCTGAGCAATGACGTCACTCGCCGCCGAAGAACGCCGCACGTGGCTGCTCGAACAGCTGCGTCACGCGAAACGCCTGTCGCTGGCCGAAGCGGCGGCGGAGCTCGGCGTGAGCGAGATGACGGTGCGCCGAGACCTGAACGGGCTCGAGGTCGGCGGGACGGTGCGGCGCGTCCGCGGCGGCGCCGTCTACTCGGGGCCCGTGAGCTTCCAGAGCCGTGACCGATCGCAGGCCGAGGAGAAGACGGCCATCGCCCATAAGATCCTGCCGCTGGTGCCGGAGCACGGCGTCATCGCGATGGACTCGTCCACCACGATGTACCGGTTGGCACAGGTGATCAGCGGCTCGGGCGATCTGGTCGTGGTCACCAACGGGCTGCTGACCTTTCAAGCACTGCAAGAACGCCCGGGCATCACGGCGATCCTGACCGGTGGTGCCGCGGACCGCCGCAGCGACTCCCTGATCGGCCCGGTCGCCACGGCGTTCCTCGAGACCATGCGCTTCGCCGTCTTCTTCGCGTCCACCGCCGCGGTGGACGAACGCGCGTGCTACGAAGACACGCTCGAGGAGGCGGAGATCAAGCGCGCGTTCGCGAGGTCGTCCGCACGCGTGGTTATCGGTGCGCATGCCGAGAAGCTCGGCGGCATCGCCACGGCGGCGTCGGTCCCGCTGAAGAGCGTGAGCACGCTCGTGACCGAGCTCGATCCCGCGAGCGCCGAACTCGCGTCCTACCACCAGGTCATCTCAGACGTGCGCTGAGCCGTCGACACGCTCGCTCCGTCGGTCGTGTCAGATGCGTGTGCGAGCGTGCGCGGCAGTGGCATCAAGTCCTCCGCTTCGCACCGGATGCGACGCGCTCGTGCCGTCTTCTGGGCAGGTATTGCTCACAACATCTGACAGGAATTGACAAACACGAACACGCTCGCCCAGAATGATCCCGCCCGACGAAGCGTCACAACGGAGTGGAGACACCATGGACAGCGCCGCGACCACCTCGCCAAGCACCCACTCCATCTCCGGCCTCGCGCTTCGCGTCGACTCGCTGGTCAAGGAGTATCCGGGCGTCCGCGCGCTCGACGGGGTCTCGCTCGACGTCCGGCCGGGCGAGGTCCACGCGATCGTGGGCGAGAACGGAGCCGGCAAGTCCACGCTCATCAAGACGCTCGCGGGCGCCGTCGAGCCGACGAGCGGCACGATCACGATCGACGGCGAGACGTACGAACGCCTGACGCCCCAGCTGTCGCGCGCCCTGGGCGTCGCCGTGATCTACCAGGAGTTCACGCTCTTCCCGAACCTGAGCGCCGTCGACAACGTGTTCCTCGGCGAGTTCCTGACCAAGGGCCTCGTGCTCGACCGGAAGACCATGACGGCCAAGGCCGAAGCCCTGTTCCGCCGGCTCGGGGTGCGCATCGACCCGCACGCGCTCGTCGAGACGCTGACGACCGGCTACCAGCAGATCGTCGAGATCGCGAAGGCCCTCTCGAAGGATGCCCGGCTGCTGATCATGGACGAGCCGTCGGCGCCGCTCACCTCGTCCGAGGTCGACGCCATGTTCGCCATCGTCGACGCGCTCAAGCGCGAGGGCATGACGATCATCTACATCTCGCATCGGATGGATGAGATCTTCCGCCTCGCCGACCGGGTCACCGTGCTCCGCGACGGGGCCTACATCACCACCGTCGAGACCGCGGCGACCACGAGGAACGAACTGATCACCGCCATGGTCGGCCGGGACCTGAACGACGAGTACCCCGTGCGGACGAACGCGATCGGCGAGCCCACCCTCACGGTGGAAGGCCTCACCGGGAACGGCGTCGAGCAGATCAGCTTCCAGGCGCACGCCGGTGAGATCCTCGGCTTCGCCGGCCTCATCGGCGCCGGCCGCACCGAGCTCATGGAGCTCATCTTCGGCAGCGTGAAGCCGGAGTCGGGGACCGTCGACCTCCACGGCAGGTCCGTGCTGTCGGTCAACCCGGCGCAGGCGATCCGCAACGGCATCGCGCTCGTTCCCGAGGACCGCAAGCGGCACGGCCTCGTCCTCGAGTTCTCCATCACGCAGAACATCTCGCTGCCGCTGCTCAAGGGCATGTCCCGCCTTGGCACGATTCCCTCCGCGAAAGAGGACCGGCTCGCGGCCGACTACATGCGGAGTCTCCGGATCAAGGCACCGAGCGGTCACGAGATCGTCGGCAACCTGAGCGGCGGGAACCAGCAGAAGGTCGTCCTGGCGAAGTGGCTCGCGACCGACCCCGAGGTGCTCATCTTCGACGAGCCGACGCGGGGCATCGACATCGGCGCACGCCACGAGATCTACCTGCTCATGAGCGAGCTGGCCGCACAGGGCAAGACGATCCTCATGATCTCGTCCGACATGGAGGAGCTCATCGGCATGTCGGACCGGGTCGTCGTCCTGAGAGAAGGCGTGCAGCAGGGCGTGCTCGAACGACCGGACATCAGCCAGGAGAACGTCCTCACCCTGGCCTCTGAAGGAGAACTCGTATGAAATCGTTCCGGATGCCGCGGGTGCAGGAGCTCGCGATCGTCATCGTCCTGATCCTGCTGATCGTCGCGTTCAGCATCCTCTCGCCGAACTTCCTGGACGCGAACAACCTGTTCAACATCATGCGGCAGGTCACGACGCTCGGCATCGTGGCGGTCGGCTTCGCCTTCGTGCTCATCACGGGCGGCATCGACCTCTCGGTGGGCTACCAGATCTCGCTCTACGTCGTGGTCTGCGGTCTGCTCATGACGCAGTTCAGCCTGCCGTGGCCGCTCGCGATCCTGCTCGTCCTCGGACTCGGCATCGGCATCGGACTCATCAACGGCGCCATCATCACCTTCACGGGGGTGGCGCCGCTCATCGTCACCCTGTCGATGATGACCATCCTGAACGGCGTCAGCTACCTGCTCTCGCGCGGCCTGCCGATCTCCGGGTTCCCGAGCGACTTCTCGATCCTGGGTCAGGGTGCGTTCTTCGGCATCCCGATCTCGCTGTTCGTCCTGCTCGCCGTGTGGGGCATCGGCCTGTTCATCATCGGGAAGACGTACCTCGGACGCTACTTCTACGCGATCGGCAACAACGTGGAAGCGGCACGGCTCTCGGGCGTGAACACGCGCCGCACCCTGCTGTTCGTCTATGCGATCTCCGGGCTGTTCAGCGCGGTCGGCGCGGTCCTGCTCCTCTCCCGGCTCAACTCGGCGCAGTCGGCGACCGGCGCGGGCTTCGAGTTCAGCGTGCTCACGGCCTGCGTGCTCGGCGGCGTCAGCGTCATGGGCGGTCGCGGCACGCTGTTCGGTGCCTTCATCGGCGTGCTCATCGTCGGCGTGCTCGACAACGGACTCGTGCTCCTGAACGTCAGCGAGTACGTCCAGCTCGTCGTCAAGGGCGTCATCCTCCTCGCCGCGGTCATCTACGACGCCATGTCCAAGGCGTCGCGGGGCCGTGCCAAGCGCATCGGCGGCGTGACGATCGTCCCCGAGAAGGCGCAGACGCCGGCCTGACCCGGCCCGACCCCCGAACCGCGCCAACACACCCCGCACTCCGCCAACGAACCCTGCACTCTGCCAACGAAAGGAAACGCACCCCATGAAGAAGAAGATCAGCGCCATGGTCGCCGCTGCGGCCGTGGTGATCGGACTCGCCGCCTGCAGCAGCGACGGGTCCACCGCCTCCGAGGCCGGCGGCGACACGTACGACGTCGGCATCACCTTCTCCGACCTCAGCAACCCCGTGTGGGCCGAGCTGGTCCAGGAGGCGCAGAGCTACGGCTCCGAAGAGGGCATGTCCGTCAACTACGTCGACGCGACGAGCGACGCCGCCAAGCAGGTGACCCAGATCGAGAACTTCATCCAGCAGGGCGTCGACGCGATCATCGTCTGCGCCGTGGACGCGAACGCCGTCGCCGATGTGACCAAGCGCGCCCAGGACGCGGGCATCAAGGTCGTCGGCTACACCCAGGTGCTCGAGAACTACGACGCCCAGTACCTCGTCGACGCGTACAACACCGGCTACGCCAACGGTGAGGCGGCCGCGGCCTGGATCAACGAGAACTACGCCGACGAGCCCGTCGTGGAGTGGGGCCTCATGGACCTGCCGACCTTCCCCGAGATCATCGACCGCGCCAACGGCATCAAGGACGCGATCGCCGAGCTCGCGCCCAACGCCGAGCTCGTCGCGACCGCGTCGGCGCTCACCGCCGAGGAGGGCGTCAAGAACGCCGAGAACTTCCTCCAGGCGAACCCGAACCTCAAGGTCATCGCCACGATCGGTGGCGGCGGCGCACAGGGCGGCAACGAAGGCGTGAAGGCCAGCGGCATCACCGACTACGACTCGTTCGGGCTCTTCGGCATCGACGCGACCGACATCGAGATCCAGAACATCATCAAGGGCGACCCGCAGAAGGCCTCCATCAGCCTCGGCGGCGGCAAGGCCCACGGCCGCACCCTGATCGACATCACCGGCGGCCTGCTCGCGGGCAACGATGTCGAGAAGGACCAGTACATGCCGGTCGAGGTCATCACGATCGAGAACGCCCAGGCCTACTACGACGAGGTCTTCGGCAAGTAACACCAGACGGATGCTCCGGGCACATGTCGTGCCCGGAGCATCCGCCGCCCGTCGCCCTGCCAGCACCGCCCCTCAGTGAAAGAACGCCGACATGACGAAGATCCTTGCCGCTGGAGACCGCTTCATCCGGTCCTCCCTGTTCCGAGCCTCGCTCGAGCATGCGCTCGGTGACCGGCCGGCCGAGATCGTCGAGCTCGAGTTCGCGTGGCCGGACGAGCCCTTCGGGCGGGTCGGCGAGGTCGACGAGGCATCCGGCGACGAGGACCAGCTGATCGCGGCCCTCGAGGGCGCGACCGCCATCGTCACGCAGCTCGCGCCCATGACCGAGCGCGTGATCGCCGCGTCACCGGAGCTTCGCCTCATCGCGGTGTCGCGCGGCGGGCCGACCAACATCAACCTCGACGCCGCGCGCCGGCACGGCGTGGCGGTCGCGAACGTCCCCGGCCGCAACGGCATCGCGACCGCCGAGATGACCATCGGGCTCGCACTCGCGCTGCTGCGCCGCATCCCGCTCTCGCACGCGAGCCTGCTCGACCGGCAGTGGCGCGGCGACCTCTACCGGCACGACGCCGTCGGGGCCGAGGTATCCGGCGCGGTGATCGGCCTGCTCGGCGCCGGCGCCGTCGGCGCGCACGTCGCGAAGGTGTTCCGGGCGATGGGCGCCGAGGTGCTCGTGTTCGACCCGTACCTGCCCGCGGGGGCGCTCGAGGGTGTCGTGCAGCGCGTCGACTCGATCGACGAGCTGTTCGCCCGCTCCGACCTGCTGTCGGTGCACGCGCGGCTCAGCGACGAGACCCGTCACGTCGTCAACGCCGAGCGGCTCCGGCTCATGCGGCCGGGCTCGCGCCTCGTCAACGCCGCACGCGGCGGTCTGGTCGATTACGATGCCGTGGCGGAGGCGATCTCGCGCGGTCACCTCGCCGGTGCGGCGTTCGACGTGTTCCCGGAGGAGCCGGTCGACTTCACCCACCCCATCTTCACGCTCGCCGACCAGGGGAAGGACATCGTGCTCACGCCCCACATCGCCGGTGCGAGCCTGCAGACCGCGGAGCGCGCCGCCGACGGGGTCGCCGAAGAGGTCCGCCGTCTGCTCGACGGCGAGCCGCTGCGCAACCCGCTCGTCGACCTGTCTGCGGCTCCGGCGTGAGCCGGCGGGTCCTGCTCGGCCTCGACGTGGGCACGAGCTCGGTCAAGGCGGTCACGACCGATCTCGCGGGCCGACGGGTCGCGGATGCGTCGGTGCGGTATCCGACGAGCACCGAGGGCGCGGCCGCGGAACAGGACGCCCGAGCGTGGTGGGCGGCCGTGGTCGAGGCGACGCGCGGGCTCACCGCTGACGTCGAGGTCGTCGCGGTGGCCGTGACCTCGCAGGCGCCGACATTCGTGCCGGTCGGCGCCGACGACGAGCCCACCGCCCCAGCGCTGACCTGGCTCGACCGCCGCGCCGCCGTCGAGGCGGCGCGGATCGCCGAGGTCGTGCCCGATTCTCGGAACGGCGCCGACCCGTTCTTCGGCACCGCGAAGCTGCCGTGGCTCGCGGCGAACCGTCCCGAGGCGTTCGACCGGGCTGAGCACGTGCTCACCGCCAACGGCTACATCGTGCGCCGACTCACGTCCGTGAGTGTGCTCGACGACACCTCGGCATCGCTCATGCAGGGCTTCGACGACGCACACGACGGCTTCGACCCCGCGTTGCTCGACGCGGAGCCGTCGCTGCGGAAGCTCGCGCCGATCGTGCCGGCTCTGACGATCGTCGGCGCCGTGACCTCCGCGGCCGCGGCGGCCACCGGCATACCCGCGGGCACGCCCGTCGCGGCCGGCGGCATCGACTCGATCGGCTCGGCCATCGAGGCCGGCGCGGTCGCAGCCGGCGGACCGCTCGTCGACATGACCGGGTTCTCGAGTGTGACGATCCTGCCGGTGCCGCGCGGCACCCGGGTGCCGGGATTCATCCACTCCCGGCACTGCGTGCCCGGACTCGACCTGCTCATCACGGCGCAGGTCACCGCGGGAGCGACCATCGACTGGGTGAACGGGCTCGACGAGAGCCGGGATCTCCGTGACGACGAGCGGCTGCTCGCGCGCGAGCGGCCGTCCCGGCTCACGATGGTCACGAGCCTCGCCGGCGAACGCACGCCGACCTGGAACCCCCGCTCGCGCGGGATCGTCGACGGGATCGACCTCGCCACCGACAGCACCGAGCTGCTGCTCGCGGCGATGGAGGGCAACGCACGCGCGCTCGCGACCGACGTCGCGGCCATCGAACGCGCCGGATTCCCCGTATCGCACCTGCTCAGCACGGGTGGCGGCGCGCGTTCGCGCGCCTGGCTGCAGATCAAGGCCGACGTGCTCGGCGTGCCGGTGCATCGCGCGGAGCGCGGTCACGGCGCCGCGCAGGGTGCGGCCGTGCTCGCGGGAGTCGCGGCGGGCGAGATCGCGTCGTTCGCGGACGTGGTCGGCGCGGAGTCGGATCGGGATGAGCGGTTCGAGCCCGACGCGGGGCGGACGGCCGCGTACCGTGCGGGCGCGCAGCGTTACGCCGAGCTCGCGGCGCTCAACGCGACGCGCTGAGCGCGCGGTGCGCCGCGCTGGGCTCCCGGTGGGCTCGCGCCGGGGCTCGCGGTGGGCTCGCGCCGGGGCTCGCGGTGGGCTCGCGCCGGGCTCCTCGTTCGTGCTCGCGAGGACCCGCCGAGCCCTACCGAACGGTCGCGGATGGCGAGTGCTGCGCGTGACGACCCACCATTCGTGACCGCTCGGCACTCGCGCTGCCCCGCACACCGCTGCGGTGCGAGCCCCTGAGCACGACCGAACGGTCGCGGATGGTGGGTGTTGCGCAATGCAACCCGCCATCTGCGACCGTTCGAGGAGCCGGTCGATGGGTGCTCGGGTGTCGATGGGTGCTGGAGTTATGCGCCCCAGCTGGCCTGGACACCGCCGACGCGCTCCTCGGCGATCTTCGCCAGGTACCCGGAGTCCGCGAACGCCTTCATCGGGTCCGCGGGCAGGCCCCGCGACTCGCGCCACTCGGCGAGGGCCGGGCGAACGTCGGTGTAGAACGCGTCCATGAACACGGCATTGGCGCCGAGCACGTCACCCGCGAGCTGGGCGGCGCGGAGCGCCTCCTCGTCGACGAGCAGTGCGCGCGCGGTCATCTCCTGCACGTTCAGCACGCTGCGGATCTGGCCGGGGATCTTGTCCTCGACGTTGTGGCACTGGTCGAGCATGAACGCGACATCGGGGTCGCCGTAGCCGCCGCCGCGGATGACCTCGAAGATGATGCGGAACAGCTGGAACGGGTCTGCCGCGCCCACGATCAGGTCGTCGTCGGCGTAGAACCGGCTGTTGAAGTCGAACGAGCCGAGCTTGCCGAGGCGCAGCAGCTGCATCACGATGAACTCGATGTTCGTGCCCGGCGCGTGGTGACCCGTGTCGAGGCAGACCATGGCCTTGTCGCCGAGCGCGGCGACCTGGGCGTACGAGGTGCCCCAGTCCGGGACATCCGTGTGGTAGAACGCCGGCTCGAAGAACTTGTACTCGAGCACCAGACGCTGGTCGTCACCGAGTCGCGCGTAGATCTCCTGCAGCGACTCGTGCAGGCGGTCCTGGCGGCCGCGCAGGTCGGCCTGGCCCGGGTAGTTCGAGCCCTCGGCGAGCCAGATCTTCAGGTCGCGGCTGCCGGTCGCGTCCATGATGTCGATGCACTCGAGGTGGTGGTCGATCGCCTTGCGGCGGATCGCGGCATCCTCGTGCGTCAGCGCGCCGAACTTGTAGTCGTCGTCCTGGAACGTGTTCGAGTTGATGGTGCCGAGCGTCACACCGAGGTCCTCGGCGTGGCGGCGGAGGTCGTCGTACGAGTCGACCTTGTCCCACGGGATGTGCAGCGCCACCGCCGGTGCGAGCGCGGTGTACTTCTGCACCTGCGCGGCATCGGCGATCTTCTCGTACGGGTCACGCGGCGTGCCGGGCGTCGTGAAGACCTTGAAGCGCGTGCCGGAGTTGCCGAACGCCCAGCTGGGCAGCTCGATGGCCTGCTTGACCAGCTGGTCTTGGATGTGTTGCGGGAGGGTGCTCACGGGGTTCCTGCTTTCTCGTGGTGTGGGATGTCTCGTGGGCTCGCGGGTCAGCGCTCGAGGTCGAGCGCGGCGAGCTGGTCTTCGAGGTGGAACACCTCGCGGAGTCGTGGCGCGCCCTGGTCGGGGCGGCCGTCGAGGGAGATGAAGAAGGGGGCCATGTCGGCCTCCCATGCGGCGGTTCGCGGGTCGGCTTCGAGTGCGCGCTGGGATGCCTCGTCGTCATCGGTCTCGTAGTAGCCGATGAGCAGCCCGTCAGGGCGGAGGAAAAGGGAGTAGTTGCGGCGCCCGGACGCCTCGATGGCGCGCAGCATGTCGGGCCAGACGGCGGCGTGCCGCTCGGTGTACTCGTCGAGGCGGGCCGGGTCGACCTGGAGGTGGAAGCACACTCGCTGCGGCTTCGTGCTCAGGCTCATCTTCGAGCTCTCCGTTCAGTGTTGCCGAGCTGGAGCAGAGGTCTCGTCCAGCGGGGATCCACCTCGGGTCCGACCCGAAGATGAATCGTTTCAAGAGTACGTCGCACTGATGCGGAACGCAACTCTCTGCGCGCCGCTCACGGGAGGTTCCCCAGGTGCGCGCCGCGGGCGGTACGGGCGGCGCGCGCTGCCCGCTGCGCCGGCCCTGGCCCCTCGCCATTCCTTGCTCAGGAAGATGTGGCCGACGCGCCGTGTCGGCGGCCGTTGTGGGCGGCGTGTCGGCTCGCGGTTCCTGAGCTGGGATTCGGGGTGCTGGCCGTGGGGTGTGGCGCGCGCTGACGTCGGGGGAGCGCCGGGTCGACGTCGCTTCGCATCCTTGCTCAGGAAGATGTGGCGGACGCGCGGTGTCGGCGGCCGTGACGGGCGGCGTGTCGGCTCGCGGTTCCTGAGCTGGGATTCGGGGTGCTGGCCGTGGGGTGTGGCGTGCGCTGACGTCGGGGGAGCGCCGGGTCGACGTCGCTTCGCATCCTTGCTCAGGAAGATGTGGCGGACGCGCGGTGTCGGCGGCCGTGACGGGCGGCGTGTCGGTCCGTGGTTCCTGCGTTGGGATTCGGGGTGCTGGCCGTGGGGTGTGGCGTCGCCGATGCGCGGGGATGCGTCGCCGATGCGCGGGGACGCGTCGCCGATGCGGCCGGCGGTGTTCGTGCGCCGGTCAGTGGTGCTCGTCGGCCGCCCGGAGCTGGTCTTCCAGGTGGAACACCTCGGGCAGGCGGACGAAACCCTCGTCGGGTCGCCCGGCGAGCTCCTCGAAGAACGGCCCCATCTCGGCCTGCCAGCGGGCGTTGATCTCGAGCGCGGCCATGCCGGCCTGGGCGGCCGCGAAGTCCGTCGTCTCGAGGTAGCCGATCAAGAGTCCGTCGTCGCGGAGGAACAGCGAGTAGTTGCGCCAGCCGGTGGCCTCGAGCGCGCGCAGGAACTCGGGCCAGACCGCAGCGTGACGGGCCCGGTACTCGTCGAGCCGGTCGGCGCGCACCTGCAGCTGGAAGCAGACGCGCTCGACGCGCTCGGGGCGCTCGACGGGCTCGACGCGCTCGACGCGCGGGCGCTCCTCGTCGGTGGACATCGGGCTCACACCCGACGGAAGTCGATGCCGAGCAGCGAGGCCGCGGCGCGGTAGTCGGCGGAGCGGTGACCGATCGAGAGCGACCAGTGGTGGCCGACGCCCGTCGCCGACCACTCGTCGACCCACTCGCCCGGGTCGCGACCGAAGTCGACACGACTCGTCGTGTTGCCGATCTCGAGCAACGGACCGGGCACGACCGTGCCCTCGGAGGCGATGAACGAGAGCGAGCCGTCGCGGTCCTGCCCGAGCCCGAGCAGCGTGACGGGGCCGGGCTGCACGTCGAACTCGACGGAGACGCCCCATCCGCGTTTGCCGTGGTAGACGCCGAGTCCGCGCAGCAGCGGGTCACGGCCCGACACTGCGAGGTGCGCGGGGCCGTCGTGACCCATCTCGACGACGCCGTCCTCGAAGTTGAGGGCCTGGATCTCGCAGAACGAGCCGCCCGCACCGACGACCTGCGTCGCGAGCTGGGCGACGGTCGTGCGCAGCTCGTACTCGCCGGTCGCGGGGATGCCGCGCGCGGTCAGCAGCGAGGCGCCGAGGATCATGCCCGCGCCGAGGCGCTCGTGCTGCTCGCCGTCGAGTCCGCGGTGGTAGTACGCGAGCGAGTCGAGGTCGAAGTCGTCGATGAGCCGGTCGAGTCCGACGGACACCTTCGCACCCCAGGCGAAGTCCTCGTCGACCACGGTGTCGTCGAGCGTGAACAGCTCGCGCGCGAGCGCCATGCGATCGGCGACCTGCGCGTCGGTGACCTCGTCGACGCGCACGCGGAGGTCGTCGAACTCGAGCACCTCGACGTGCGACCCGAACGTGGTCGGCAGCAGGGTCAGGTCGGTCGAGACATCCAGCATGCCGGGGTAGAGGTGACCCATGAGGCCGTGCCGGGCGTGGCGCAGAGCTGCACGTACGTGCGCGGCGCGGATCCACTGGCCGATGCGCTCCCACGCCGACTCCTGACGGAGCCAGCCCGACACCGAGCGGAACGGGATGCCCGCGCGGCGGAAGACGTTGCCCACCTCGGGCACCGGGCATTGGCCGCAGTACGCCAGCCACGCGCCGGTGTCGAAGGAGGCGTGGTCCATCTTCTCGGTCGGCTGCAGGTCGATCACGAGCACGGGGGTGTTCGCGCGCTGCGCGATCGGCAGCACCATCGAGCTCGTGAGGTAGGTCGTGAGGAAGAGCACGATGAGGTCGCAGTCCTCGCGGCGGAGCTGTTCGGCTGCGGCGGCGCCCTCCTGCGCGTCGGAGATGAAGCCGACATCGGTCACGTCGGCGTCCATCTGCTGGAAGCGCTCGGAGACGTAGCGCGCGGACTCCTGGAGCTGGGGCAGCAGGTCGGGGAACTGCGGCCAGTAGGTGCCGAGGCCGCCCGCGACGAGTCCGATGCGCGGCTTGCGGCGCGCCTTCGGTGGCAGGAGGTGGTCGATCGAGGTTGCCTGCGACATAGGAGGTCCTTCGGGGTGTGTCGGGTTGGAACGCAGCGGAACATCGCCGGGTCAGTGCGGAATTGAATCGATTATATTCCGGGTTCCACTCTCCTCCCGATCGGGGGCGCTGTCAACCGCGTGTGCGGGCCCGCCAATGGCGGCTCGCGGTCCTGAATAGTGATTGACTGAGTGCCGTGTCTGCGCGCCGTGATCTCGGGCTCGCCGCTGTCGCGAAGCGGGCGGGCGTGTCGACGGCGACCGTGTCGAACGCGCTGAACCGCCCAGAGATCGTCCGCGCCGAGACCCGCGAGCGCATCCAGAAGGCGATCGACGAGCTCGACTTCGTGCCGAACCGCGCGGCGGCCACGCTGCGGCAGGGGCACAACCGGCTGCTCGGCCTCGTCATCCCCGACATCACGAACCCGTTCTACGCGGCGATCGTCGACGCGGTCGTCGATGCGGCCGATCGCGAGCGGTACGCGGTCGCGCTCTGCGCGAGCCACGACGATCCCGCGCGCGAGCGACGCCACCTCTCGGTGCTCGCCGAGCAGCGCGCTGCCGGCGCCATCGTGGTGCCGCTCACCGCCGACTCGTCGCGGCTCGCCCACCTCCGGCTGATCGGATCGCGGCTCATCATCGTCGACCGCGTCGCCGACACCGCCGAGAACTGCTCGGTCGCGGTCGACGACGTGTACGGCGGGCGCCTGGCCGTCGAGCATCTGCTGACCTGTGTCGGCGAGGGCATCACGCTCGTCAACGGGCCGACGTCGATCCCGCAGTGCGCGAGCCGCCGCGAGGGCGCGCTCGCCGCGCTCACCGAGCACGACGGCCCCCAGGCGCGGTTGACCGAGTACGAGGTCGCCGAGATGACGATCGACGCGGGTTTCGAGGTCGGCGTGCGGGTCGCCGCCGACGGCGCGCCGCGGCGGATCTTCTGCACGAACGACCAGCTCGCGACCGGGGTCATGCGCGGGTTGGCATCGGCCGGCGTGCGGGTTCCCGACGAGGCATCCGTCGTCGGCTACGGCGACCTCTCGCTCGCGAGCCCCGAACACGACGTGCTCACCTCGGTGAACCAGCCCAAGCAGGCGCTCGGTGCCGAAGCGGTGCAGCTGCTCCTCGAGGAGCTCACCGAGGGCGATCGGCACGAGCACGAGGCGCGGATGCTCCGGCCGGAGCTCGTCCTCAGATCCTCGACGCGCTCGCGGTAGCGCCGAAGGCGATCGTCCGGCGCCGTGCCCACGCGCGAGCGCCGCCGGCGAATCCTTGCTCAGGACGTTCAGGATGCCTCGCCGGCGTGTCGCGCGCTACGCACCGCGTGTCGTACCGCGATTCCTGAGCTGGGAACGGTGACGGCGGCGTCCTGCCTGGCGGGACAGCCTGATGCGCGCCCGCCGACGGCGAGCCTGGCGCGCGCCCGTGGATGGCGCGGCTGGTGCGCGCCCGCCGACGTAGAGCGCCGGCCTCTTGACGCGAAGCGGCGAGCTGCTTTACGTTTTAATCGATTCAACTGAATCGATTGAATTCACCCTGTCCGGTCAACGACGATTGGAAGCCGTCACCGTGCCATTCCATCAACGCCGTACGCGGCGTGTGAGAACGCTCCGTCTCGCCACCGTCACCGCCGCCATAGGCGCTCTCGTCGGCGGACTCCTCCTCCCGTCTGCGGCCACCGCGGCCCCCAATGCGGCGGCGATCCTCGCCGAGGATCCGCAGCTCGTCGTCCCCGGGTTCGACGTCGACGCCTTCGCCGCACCCGACGACGCGCGCCCCGCCGTGCTCTGGTTCTGGGATCGAGTGCAGAGCCGTGAGCAGGTCGAGGCCAAGCTCGACTCCATCCAGGCCGCCGGGTTCACCGAGACCGTCATCTTCCGATGGGCGTCGAACCTCCCCGAGGCGTATTTCAGCGAGGCCTGGTTCGACCGCGTCGAGCACCTGCTGAGCGCCGCACGCGATCGCGGACTGACCGTGTGGCTCAGCAATGACGCCCAGTTCCCGAGCGGATCGGCCGGTGGATTCATCATCAACGGCGGTCAGGTCGGCGACACGACCTACGAGCCGCGACCCGAACTCGGGGTGAAGACCCTCAAATACGACGGCGCCGCACTCCGGACCGGCGGCGGCCCGATCGAGCTGCACCCGCTGTTCGGCACCTCGCTCCGGCTCGAAGACGGGCGTATGGTCGCCGACTCGTCGACCGCGCCCGGAATCACCCTGCTCCGTGACAGCGCGGACTGGACCGACTACACGGTCGTCGCCGACTTCGCGATCCGTCAGGCCACTGCCGGGTTCATGGTGCGTTCGAGCGATGACCGCAACGGATACCTCGTCGATGTGCGCACCGACGGCGGCGTCGACATCTGGCGCCAGACCAACGGCAACTTCACGCGGATCCATCCCAACACCCCGCGCCCAGGGTTCGACCCGACCGGCGACCACCGGATCGAGATCCAGGTCGCCGGCAACGAGATTCGCGTGACCCTCGACGACATCGCCCTGCCGGTCGTCACCGACTCGGCGCATCCGGCCGGCGGCGTCGGCATGCGCGTCGACGGGCCCCAGGTGTGGGAGCTCGACGACCTGGCCGTCACCGCAACCGACGGCGCCGAGCTGTTCGCCTCGGCGTTCGACGACGACGCGGCGCTCGCCGCGTGGGACACCGAAGCCCGCTACCTCGAGAACGTCGTCGCGGTCACCGCGCGGCCCGCATCCGGCGAGGGCGCGAACGACGTCGACCAGATCATCGACGTCACCGACGCCTACCGCAGCGAGTCCGGTGAGTGGACGGCGCCCGAGGGCCAGTGGCGCCTCGAGGCGTACAGCTGGGCGCCGCGCGGCGGCGACCGGGCCCACTATGCCGACGTCATGAGTGCCGAGGCGCAGCAGCTCTACCTCGACATCATCTACGACGAGTACTACGAGCGCTTCTCCGAGTACTTCGGCACGACGTTCATCGGCTTCGCCGACGACGAGCCCGAGGTCGGCCGCCACGGCGACGACCTGCCGCCGTGGTCGCCGGATCTCGGCGACCGGATCGAGGACGGTGGGCTTCCGCTCGCCGCGATGATCGCCTCGATCTACCAGGACTTCGGCGCCGGAGGCGACGAGCTCCGCGCGAAGTACTACCAGGAGATGTCGGACCAGTGGGCCGACACGTACTGGAAGTCGAAGTTCGAGTGGGCCGACGAGCACGGGATCAACATGATCTCGAACCCGCTCTACGACGAGTACGGGCCGGCCGGCCGGCTCCACGAGAGCGGCAACCTGATGACCATGCACCAGTGGGCGCAGGTGCCGGGCACCGACCTCATCTACGACCACGTCGAACGAGGCTACGTGCGGCACCTGCCGCGCGAACCAGCGAGCGTGGCGCATCAGCTCGGATACCCGCTCGTCTACGACGAGATGATGGGCGCCACCGGCTGGCACAAGACGGTCGAGGACTCGCGCGTCGGCGTTGCCATGTCGGCGGTGCGCGGCATCAACAAGGCGCTCTATCACGCGACGTTCGACGCCCCGCTGACCGCTCCCTACCCGCCCGTCTACGGCGACACCAATGTGTGGTGGAAGTTCGTGCCGCAGTTGAACGAGTGGACGGCTCGGCTCATGCAATTCGGCCGGCACACCACCGCGGCCGAGACAGGGCTCGTGCAGATGCAGCGCGCTGCTGAGATGGTGCAGCGTGGTGACGAGGCATCCGTCGACGTGCCGTACTACGCGGCGCAGCGCGGCCTCGAGGACGTGCAGATCGACTTCGACATCGTGGACGAGGGCGCGTTGAGCGATGACGCGGCCAACCTCGCGCACGCGGTCGTGACCGACGACGGCGCGTTGCAGGTCGGTGAGGTGCAGTACCGGACCATCGTGGTGCCGAGTGCGCCGGTGATGTCGCTGGCGGCCGCGGAGCGGCTGCTCGAATTCGTCGAGGCCGGTGGCGAGGTCGTCTTCGCCGGCGGTGCGCCCGAGCGTGAGATCGGTCAGCGCGACGGTGAGCTCGCCGAGGTGGTCGCGGCGATGATCGCGGCCGGCGGTGAGCGGGTGGTCGTGACGGCGGATGCCGCGGACGCCGGTGCTGCGGCGGCCGGGTTCGGCCGGGCGGCGGTGACGCTCGCGGAGCCCGACTCGCAGGTGCGGGTGCTGCGGTTCGAGCAGGACGGCACGTCGGGCTTCATGCTTCTCAACGAGGGCACCGAGGCGGTATCGACGGACGTCACGTTCGGCGTGGCGGGCGTGCCCGTGCTCTGGGACCCGGACACCGGCGACGTCGGCGAGCTGGCGACGTACCGGATCGGCGACGCATCGACGACGGCACCGCTCACGCTCGAGCCGTTCGTGCCCGTCGGCGTGACGGTCTCGCCCGAGATGACCCCGTCTGCGCACGCGCTCGAGGTCGACGGACCCGCGAAGGTCGTCGGCGTGACCGCCGAGGACGGCACGATGAGTGTCGACCTGCGAAGCGACACCGCGGGGGAGACCTCGGTGCTCGCGACCGACGGCGCGATGCTGTTCTCCGGCACGCACACCGCGCCCGAGCTGCCCGGTGCGGTCGCGCTGGACGGCACCTGGTCGGTCGCGGTCGGCACCGGCTCGGCACAGAACCGCGAACTCGGGTCGTGGACGGAGTTCGCGCCGAACCACTCCGGCGATGTGACCTACACGCGCGACGTCGACGTGCCGGACGCGGATGTCTCGTGGGTGCTCGATCTCGGCGATGTCAGAAATGCCGCGCTCGTCGAGGTCGACGGCGAGCAGGTCGCCAGCGTCGTCAATGCGCCGTTCCGGGTCGACCTCGGTGGTCTGCTCGAGCCGGGAACGCACGAGATCTCGGTCACGGTGACGAACACCGACGCCAACGCGCGCGGCGGCATCTACACGTCGGGCCTGCTCGGCCCGGTCGCGCTGACGCCGTACACGACGACGACGGTCGAGCTCGCCGAGTACCAGGCACCGGACCCCGTGCTCACGGTCGCGCATGCGACCGTCGCGCCGGGTGACGAGCAGGTCGTCACCGGCAGCGGCTTCGCGGGCGAGGCCGAGTACGCGCTCGAGCTGCAGTCCGAGCCGGTCGCGCTCGGCACGGTCGGCACGGACGCCGAGGGCGGGTTCACGTTCGCCTTCACCGTGCCGCAGGACCTGACCGCCGGCGAGCATGCCGTCGTGGCGTTCGCCGACGGGGTCGAGGTCGCGCGAGCGTCCTTCACGGTCGTGGTGGACGGCGGGCCGGGTGGTCCTGGTGGTCCCGGTGGTCCGGGTGGTCCCGGCGGTCCCGGTGGTGGCGACACCGGCGGTGGCCCGGGCGAGCCCGGCACCCCGCCAGGATCCTCCGGTGGTGACGGCGGCTCGCTGGCCTCGACCGGTGTGACCGGCGTCGTCGCACTGCTCCTCGCCGCCGCGGCCCTGCTCGGCCTGGGCCTGCTCGCCAAGCGCCGCGGCTCCCTGCGCCGCATCCGCTCGGAGTGACCGGGGCGGCCCCCACCGCCTGAACCAGACGCCGGCCCGTCGACACGCAGCACGCGTGACGGCGGGCCGGCGTCGTCGTGCGCCGGCCGAGACCTGAGGCGTCATCCCGAGGCCGCGACCAGTCGTCGGGAGATTCGGCCGACACGCCGCGTGCGACCGGTGGATCGTCGGCGTGGCGTCGGATGTTCCCGACGACTCGCCGCGAGCCCGCGCCGCGGGCGTTCGGATGCTTCGGCGGATGAGCATGCACGAAACCCAGAATGCATACTAGGATGCGGATGGTGTGGCATCGGTGCCGCACCGCACAGGAAGGGGCATCCGATGCTGGGAAGCCAGGTTCAGATCCGCCGTCGCGTCGGGCTCGCCGTCGCGCTGAGCGGGGTCGTCGTGGCGCTGGGCGCGATCGCAGCGCCGGCGGCCGCGATGGCCGAAACGCCGCCGAGCGCTGCCGCGGGTTCGGTCGACTTCGGGGCCGTCACACTCGTCGAGGGCGGGGCGGCCGTCACCGCGTCGGTCACCATCACCTGTGGCCCGGGCACGGTGTCTCCCGTGCCCTTCGGGCTCAAGATCGTGCAGGTCGATCTCAATGGCGGCGTCGCGTCCGGGGCGGTCACCGGCATCGGGAGCTGCGGTGAGCCCACGACGGTCGCGCTGCACTCCACGGGCGACCTGTTCGCGGTCGGCCCGGCGTCGGGCCAGGTGTACGCCCTCCAGGCGGGCGGGCCGGTCACGCGCGCGAGGCACTTCCAGATCATGGGCTGAGCCGGATCACGGGCTGACCCGGATCACGGGCTGACTCGGCTCGCCGGCTGAGCGACGGGAACCACGCAGAAACGGCGGATGCCCCGGGCATGAGCCCGGGGCATCCGCTGTCTGAGGTGACGACGAAGACTTAGAAGTCGTAGTCGTCGATGTTGTCGGCGTTGAAGACCGTCGGCGGGCCGACGATGACGACGCCGCCCTCACCGACCTCACGCTCGCCGAGCTCGCCGGCCTCGAAGGTGTCACCCTCGGCGCCGGTGATGGTGCCGTCGGCCAGCGCCTTGCCGGCGAACGCCGACACGTAGCCGAGCTGAGCCGGGTCCCAGAGCGCGAACTCGGTGACGGTGCCGTCCTTGACGAACGGACGCATCTCGTTCGGCAGACCGAGGCCGGTCAGCGCGACCTGGCCCTTGTACTCCGACGTCGAGAGGTAGCGAGCCGTCGCGGCGATGCCGACCGTGGTGGGCGAGATGATGCCCTTCAGGTTCGGGTACGCCTGCATGAGGCCCTGGGCCTCCTGGAACGACTTGGTGTCGTCGTCGTCGCCGTAGACCTTCGCGACGAGCGTGATGTCCGCGTAGTCGGGGTTGGAGTCGAGCTCCTCCTCGATGTACTTGATCCACTCGTTCTGGTTGGTCGCGTTCGCCGTCGCCGACAGGATCGCGATCTCGCCCGAGCCGCCGATCTGCTCAGCGATGAGCTCGACCTGGATCAGCGCGACGTCCTTCGCGACCACCTGGCTGATGAACACGTCGCGGCAGTCGGGGTTCGTGTCCGAGTCGAACGCGACGATCTTCGCGCCACCGGCGCGCGCCTCTTCGAGCGACGAGCACACCGCGTCGGGGTCGTTCGCCGCGATCACGATGACGTTCGTGCCGGCCTGCGTCTCCGCGTTGATGAACGAGACCTGGCTCGACGCGCTCGCGTCGAGCGGTCCGACGACCTCGCTGGATGCGAAGCCGGCGGCCTCAGCGCCCTCTTCGCCGCCACCGAGCACGACGTCGGTGTACGGGTTGTTCAGCTGCTTCGGGATGAAGGTGATGGTCTGGTCGCCGTCCGAGCCCGAGCCGCCGCCTTCACCGCCTCCGCCGCCATCGCTTGCACACCCCGTCATGACCAGTGCGGCCGAGGCCGCGACCGCGACCACTGCTGCGAGTCGCCGTGCCTTTCGGGTCCGATTGCGAATCAACTCCATTGTTCTTCCCTTTCATTGGGCGCCCGGTGCCAGGCGCTCGCTCATCCCAAGGAGGTTGCCTGGGGAAGCTCTCTCTTGATGCGCCGATCGTGGCGCCATTTGGCGATCGCGGCGAAGATGCTCGGTGCGACGACCGACGCGATCAGCAGCGTGCCGGTGACAATGATCAGCACGACGTCGGACACACGCCCGAGCCGGAGGGCGTAGTTGATGACGCCGATGATCAGGACGCCCGCGACGACGCCGGGGATCGACCCCTTGCCGCCGAAGATCGACACGCCGCCGAGCAGCACGGCCGCGATGACCGCGAGCTCGAGTCCGCTCGCGTTGTCCGAGCGGGCGCTCGAGTAGCGCAGCGTCCAGTAGATGCCCGCGAGTGCGGAGACCGTGCCCGAGCTGACGTAGAGCCAGAACTTCGCGCGGGAGACGTTGATGCCGACGAAACGCGCCGCCTCCTTGCTGAAGCCGAGGGCGTACAGGCCCCGGCCGAACGGCGTGAAGTGGAGCAGCACGCCGAAGAACAGGATGACGATGACGACACCGATCATGACCGTCGGGATGCCCGTCGCGCCGATCTTCGAGGTGAAGAAGGCGGTCAGCTCGGGCGGGAAGTTCGCCACCGCGTTGTCGCCGATGACGACGAGCGCGAGCCCGCGGAACAGCGCGAGCGTACCGATCGTCACGGCGAGGGACGGGAGCCCGAGCACCGCCACGAGGAATCCGTTGAACGCGCCCGCGACGACGCCCGCGACCAGGCTGAGCACGAGCGCCAGCTCGATGCCGACGCCGGCCTGCCAGAGCACGCCCAGCAGCGCGCTCGTGAGCCCCGCGATGCTGGCCACCGACAGGTCGATCTCGCCGGTGATGATGATGAGCGTCATCGGCATGGCGATGAGCAGCACCGGGATCACGTCGAGCAGCAGGAAGCCGGTCGTGACCGGTGAGGCGAACCGGGGGATCGTGATCATCGCGATCACGATCGCCGCGATCAGGACGTAGATCATGGCCGCGTCGCGACCCAGCAGGATCCGTCGCCAACCGGTGCGGCCGGTGATCTCCGCCTCGATGATGCCGGCGCTCGTGGTACCGGTGCCGGGCGTGCCGGGCGTCTGGGTCGGGGCGGTCTTCACGGGTTCAGACATCTCGGGCCTCACTGATACGGAGCTTCTTCGCTGTGCGAAGGCTTGCGATGCGATCGATGACGATGGCGGCGATGATGAGCACGCCGACGATGGCCTGCTGCCAGAACTTGTCCACGCGCAGGGCCGTGAGCGCACTCGTGATCGTCGTGAGCAGGAGCGCGCCGATCGCAGCTCCGTAGACGGACCCGCTGCCGCCGAAGATCGCGACGCCGCCGACCACCGCAGCGGCGACCACGTCGAGCTCCATGCCGCTGCCGGTCGTCGCCCCGACCGAGTTGAACCGCGAGGCGTAGAGCACACCCGCGAGTCCCGCGAGCACGCCGTTCGCGAGGAAGGCGAGGAACACGCGCTTGGTGACCGGGATGCCGAACACGCGGGCCGCCTCGGGGTCGGACCCGATCGCGTACAGGTCGCGGCCGGACCGCGTGCCGGAGAGCACGACGCCGATGACGACGACCACCGCGATCGCCAGCAGGGTGATGATCGGGAATCCGAGGATCGTGTCGACGGAGAGTGCGCCGAACGCGTCGGGACGGTCGCCGGCGAAGTACTGGGTGCCGCCGGCCCACGCGTTGTTCAAGCCGCGATAGATGTAGAGCGTACCGAGCGTGATCACCAGCGCCGGAACGCCGGCGAGAGTGACGAGCAGGCCGTTGATCGCGCCGAGCACCGCGCCGAGCGCGATGCCGGCGAGGAACACCACCACGATCGGGATGCCCTCGACGTTCGCGAACAGCGAGCCGGTCATGAACGCGACGAGACCCAGGATCGACCCCACCGAGAGGTCGACGTTGCGGGTGATGATCACGATCGCCTGGCCCGCGGCGAGGATGATCATGATCGTCGCGTTGAGCAGGAGGTCTTTCGTACCCTGCGGGCTCAGGAAGAGCGGGTTCGCGGCGTACGTGACCACGACGAGGATGATGAGCGCGAGCGCGACCGGCGTCTCGCGGGCCCGGAGCACGGACCCCAGAGGCGAGGTCCGCTTGCTCGGACCGCCCGCGGCGGCCGAGCGCTCCGGCTTCAGATCGGTCGAGCTCACTTGGCTTCCTCCAGTACCGCGGTCGCGGCGTGCATGACGTTCTCGGGCGTCGCTTCCGCCCGTGGGATCACGGCGGTGACGCGACCCTCGTGCATGACGACGACACGGTCGGCCATGCCGAGGACTTCGGGCAGCTCGGACGAGATCATGAGGATCGCGATGCCGCGCCCGGCGAGGTCGGAGAGCAGGCGGTGCACCTCGGACTTCGTGCCGACGTCGATGCCGCGGGTCGGCTCGTCGACGATGAGCAGCTTCGGTTCGGTCGCGAGCCATTTCGCGAGCACGACCTTCTGCTGGTTTCCACCGGACAGTGTGGAGACCGCGTAATCGGCGGAACCGGTCTTGACCTGCAGGCGCTTGGACCACTCGCCGGCGGTCTGCCGCTCGCGGCGCCCGTTGATCAGGCCGAACCTGGCGAGCGAGTTGCGGAGCGTGAGCGCGACGTTGCGGGTGACGGAGAGGTCCATGACGAGACCCTGCTTGCGCCGGTCCTCGGGGACGAACCCGATGCCGGCGTCGATCGCGGCCTGCGGGTTGCCCGGCTTGAGCGGGCTCCCGCTCAGTTCGACCGTGCCGCCGTCGTACGGGTCGATGCCGAAGACCGCGCGAGCGACCTCGGTGCGGCCGGCGCCGACGAGGCCCGCGAGACCGACGATCTCACCCGCGCGGACCTCGAGGTCGACCCCCGAGAACACACCTGCGCGGCTGAGGTCGCGCACGCTCAGCACCACGTCGCCGATCTCGGCGGGCTCCTTGGGGAAGAGCTGGGCGATGTCGCGGCCGACCATCTCGCGCACGATCTCTTCGACGGTCGCGTTGGCGGTGTCGTGCGTCGAGATGTAGCGGCCGTCGCGCATCACGGTGATGCGGTCGGTGAGCGCGAACACCTCGTCGAACCGGTGGGAGATGAAGAGGATGCCCGCGCCGCGGTCGCGGAGGCTCCGCGCGACGGCGAACAGCCGGTCGACCTCGACGCCCGAGAGCGCCGCGGTCGGCTCGTCCATGATGAGGACCTTGGCGTCGAGCGAGATGGCCTTCGCGATCTCGATGATCTGCTGGTCGGCGATCGAGAGCCCCTCGGCGACGCGGTCCGGGTCGATCGGCACTCCGAGCTGCGCGAAGAGCTCGGCGGCACGCTTGCGCATGGTGGCGCGGCTGATGAGCCCGGCGCGGCCGCGCGGCTGGCGGCCGATGAAGATGTTCTCGGCGACCGTGAGGTCGGGGAAGAGCGTCGGCTCCTGGTAGATCACGGAGATGCCCGCGGCCTTGCTGTCGGCGACCGAGCGGAACTCGACCGGCTCGCCGCCGACGGTGAACACGCCCGCATCGGGGTGGTGCAGGCCGGCGAGGATCTTCACCAGCGTCGACTTGCCCGCACCGTTCTCGCCGACGAGCGCGTGGATCTCGCCGGCACGCAGTTCGATCGTGCCGTCGGCGAGTGCAACGACGGGCCCGAAGGTCTTCGCCGCCCCGGTGAGAGAGAGCGCCACGCGAGGTGGTTCGGTGCCGGTCGGGGACTCGGGCGTCATCGGAGCAGCCTCCACGTCGAGGGAATGAATCGTTTCATCTGATGCTACGTCCGGAAGCCGCGCTCGTCAAGCTGAAGTCGGGCCGGGCTCCGGGGCGCCGCGATCTCATCGGGCGGTCGCGCCTGGTGGGTGATTTCCGTGTGGACCCGCCATCTGCGCCCGTTCGGCGGGGATTTGCGGGTCTGCGGGCGGGCCTGCGGCGGGCTGGCGGGCGGGGGGAGGGCGGATGCATCGGCACGTCCTTGACCCTCTCATGGGGGGAATGATAGGTTGACATTTGAATCGTTTCAGGCATCGAACCGGCACCTCTTCCGCGTGTTCTTCGCCCAGCGCGTCACCCTTCGATTCACCCCGCACCTCCTGCTCGACTGCCCCGCAGCGGGCAGCACCTCCGATCAACGACGATGGGATGCACCGCGATGCCCTACGCCCGACTCAGCGCCCGCCGCACGACACGAGCCACCGCCGGGCCGCGAAGGATCCGCGTCCGGCCCGCGCTCTCCGCCCTGCTGCTCTCGTTCGCCCTCGTGGCGACCGGCGGCACGGTCGCGGCGGCCGCACCGGTCGACGCGGGCACCTCGGGACCGCGTGCCGCGGTCGACGAGGGACTGCGGCTCAGCGGGCTCCAGGTCGAGAAGAAGACCGAGCCGGTCGGCATCGACGTGGACCGGCCCCGGTTCTCCTGGATCATCGAGAGCTCGGCCCGCGGCGTGCTGCAGGAGTCGTACCGGCTGCGCCTCGCCGAGTCCGAGGCGGCCCTCAGCGCCGGCGAGACGGTCTGGGACAGCGGCGTCGTGGCGTCCGCCGAGTCGGCGAACGTGGAGTACGACGGCCCGGCGCTCGCACCCGCCACGCGGTACGTCTGGAGCGTCGAGGCCACCACGAACGCGGGCGCCGCGACCGCCGACTCGGAGTTCCGCTCGGGGTTGTTCACCGACGAGGACTGGCAGGGCAGCCAGTGGATCGGCAATGAGCGACTCGACGACCCGGACGGCGGCGAGGCGCTCACCGTCGAGGGCTCGTCCTGGATCTGGACCCCCGAGGCCACGGCCCCGGTCGCCCCGGCCGAGGAGCGCGCGTTCCGCCGCACCCTCGAGACGCCCGCCGGCAAGACGGCGACGTCGGCCGAGATCGTGATCACCGCAGACGATCTCTTCCGTCTCTTCGTGAACGGCGACACGCTCGGCGAGACCGAGGGCGCGGTGAACGAGTGGCAGCAGTCGCGTCGGTACGAGGTCGAGCTGCAGGCCGACCGCAATGTCGTCGCGGTGCTGACGAACAACGGCGAGGGCTCGCCGGCCGGCCTCATCGCCACGATCCGCGTGACCTACTCCGACGGCTCGGCGGACCTCGTCCGCACGGGCACGGACTGGAAGGCGTCGAAGGTCGTCGAGCCCGGCTTCGCCGAGCCCGACTTCGACGACTCAGCCTGGGGTGCGGCCGCCGTGCACGCCACGTACGGCTCCGGCCCCTGGGGCTCCGGCGTCCGCGCGCCGGTCGCCGATCCGAATCCCGCGCCGCTGCTGCGCAAGGAGTTCGACCTCAGCGCCGGCGTCCGCCAGGCCACGGTCTTCGTCGCGGCCGGAGGGTACGCCGACGTCACGCTGAACGGCGAGCCGATCAGTGCAGACGTGCTCTCGCCCGGGTTCACCGACTTCGACGACACCGCACAGTACGTCGCCACCGATGTCACCTCGCTGCTCGAGGCCGGCACGAACGCGATCGGTGTCGAGCTCGGCCGCGGCTTCTACGGCATGACCGGATCGAACGTCTGGTGGTGGGAGTCGCCGCCGTGGCACGACGAGCCGGTGGTCCGCGCGCTGCTGCGGGTCGAGTTCGCCGACGGCACGGTGCAGCACGTCGTCACCGACGACAGCTGGCGCATCGCCGACGGCCCGACCGTCTTCGACGACCTCTTCGGGGGCGAGACCTACGACGCGGGCGCCGTGCAACCCGGCTTCGACACCGTGGGCTTCGACGACGGTGCGTGGGCGTCGGCGACCGAGACCACGGGCCCTGCTGGCGTGCTCGTCAACCAGCGCCAGCAGCCCATCCGGATCACCGAGGAGCTGCCGGCGGTCGAGATCACCGAGCCCGCCGACGGCACCTACATCGTCAAGTTCCCGCGCGTGATCGCCGGCTGGGTCGAGTACACGGTCGAGGGGCCGGCGGGCACCACGATCCGCGCCCAGGCGGCGGAGAAGCTGCGCGCGAACGGCCGGCTGAACGCCGACAACAACGGCGGGTTCGGCTCGGGGTTCCAGACCGACCGGTTCATCCTCGCCGGGACCGGCGAGCCCGAGACCTGGGAGCCGAGCTTCTCCTACAAGGGCTTCCAGTACATCGAGGTGACCGGCTGGCCCGAGGGCGACGAACCCGAGCTCGCCGACTTCACGGCGAAGGTCGTGCACACCGATGCCGACGAATGGGGCACGTTCGAGTCATCCGAGCCGATCATGAACCGCGTCCACCGCGCGGTGGTGGACACGCTCAAGAACAACATCCACGGCATCCCGACCGACACCCCGATGTTCGAGAAGAACGGCTGGACGGGCGACGCCGCCGTCGGCGCCGAGATGTTCATGATGAACCTCGACACGCACGAGCTGTTCGCCAAATGGATGCGCGACGTGCACGAGAGCCGCGACGAGAACGGCGCCCCGTACGTGATCGCGCCGAGCTCGAGCGACTGGGGCCAGTGGGGCGTGAACCCCATCTGGCACTCGGCGTACGTCATGATCCCGTGGTGGCTCTACCAGTACGGCGGCGACGAGCGCGTGATCGCCGAGCAGTACGACGGCATGCAGGCCTACGTCGACCTCGAGTTCGGCCGTTCGGCGAACGGACTCGTGACGAACCCGCGCCTCGGCGACTGGGTCAGCCCCGAGGCGAGCCCGGCCGGCGGCAACGCGCCGGAGGACACGCGCGTATCGAACACCGCCTACCTCTACGAGATGCTCGTGTCGATGCAGCGCACCGCGGAGCATCTCGGGAAGAGCGACGACGCGGCCCGGTTCGCCGCGAACGCCGAGACCGTGAAGGCGACCTTCAACGCCACATTCCTCGATGAGGCCGCCGGCCACTACCGGGGCGTGGGCGACCGCGGCTACCGGCAGACGCACAACGTGCTCGCGCTCGCGTTCGGGCTCACGCCCGACGACCAGACGGCCGAGCGCGTGGCCGCGAGCCTCGTGGCCGACATCGACGCGAAGGGCCGCAAGCTCAACACGGGCGTGGCCGGCACCAAGTACCTGCTGCCCGTGCTCAGCGAGTTCGGTTACGCCGACGTGGCGTTCGACCTCGCCGTCGAGACCGCGTACCCCAGCTGGGGCTACATGATCGAGAACGGCGGCACCTCGATGTGGGAGCACTGGTCGCTCGAGTCGCGCTCGCTCGGCCACTACTTCCTCGGCACGGTCGACGACTGGTTCTATCACGGCGTCGCCGGCATCAGGCCGTCCGTCGACGACGGCTACCGCACGATCGACATCGCACCGGTGGTCACCGATCAGATGGACTGGGCGCGCGCCGAGACGCAGACCCCCTACGGCCCGGTCCGCGTGGACTGGGAGTCCCGCGACGGCGTGCTCGAGCTCGCGACGCACGTGCCGGTCGGCTCGACGGCGCGCGTGACGCTGCCCGCCGAGAACCGCTGGGCCGCGACCGAGGGCGGGCTCCCGCTCGACGAGGTCGAGGGCGTGGTCGGCGTCGAGGAGCTCGCGGGTGAGCTCGTCGTGACCGTCGGCTCGGGCGACTACGCCTTCGAGGTCGACGAGCGCGCGGGCGCCGTCGGCACGGTGTTCGCCGAGCTCGAGCGGTTCGCCGCGGCCGTGCAGGCCGCGCACGACGCCGGCGACCTCGGCGCCGACGCGTACGGTGACCTGCTGGCGCGCGTCGACGAGGCGCGAGACCATGTCGCCGGTGCGCTGAACGCGCTCGCCGACGGCGAGATCGCCGCCGCCGAACGGCTCGCGGCCGTCTCCGGCACGCTCGACGAGATCGATGGTCGGCTCCGGGGCGACGACGTCGCCGAGCCGGCGCGCACCGCGCTCGCCCAGGCCGCGCAGACGGTTCGCGACACGCACGGCGTCGCGGTGAGCGCGCTGCTCTCGGTCGGGGTGAGCGCCGAGCCGGTCGCCGCCGCATCCAAGCCGGGCGAGTCCGGCGCGGTCGCGGTGCGCGTGACGAACGGCGGCGACGCCGGGCTCACCGAGGTGGCCGCGTGGCTCGCCGATCTGCCCGAGGGCTGGCTCGAGGCATCCGCCGACCCGATCGTCCCGATCGCCGACGAGCTCGCGGCCGGCGCGGACGGCGCCGCGGAGCTGCCGTTCACGGTGCCGGTCGACACGGCTCCGGGATCCGTGCCGGGCGCGGCCGAGGTCGGCTATCTGTTCGCGGGTCACGCGATCGCGTTCCCGACGTCCTTCGCGCTGACTGTCGACTCCCCGGTCGCCTTCACGGATGCGCGGTTCGACCCCGCCACGGTCGAACCGGGTGCCGCGACGGCGCTCGTGGCCACGATCGAGAACACCGGCACGACGCCGGCGGCCGGCGAGGTCGCGGTGACGGCGCCGGACGGCTGGGTGCAGCCGCTGCCGAGTGCGACGGTCGTCGTGCCAGCGGGTGGGCAGACCGAGGTGCGGGTGCCGGTGTTCGTCCCGCTCGGCTCGCCGTCGTCCGGCGCGCGCGCCGGCTTCGACGTGGCGTTCGTGCGCGACGGCGCGACGTTCGCGACGACGAGGGCCGAGCTCACGGTCGACCTGGCCCCGGTCACCGAGGTGCCCGACGGCTACGACCACCTCGATCTCGGCGTGCCGGCCGACGAGCAGGCGCACGGCCTCACGGCGTCGGCCTCGTCGGGCATCAACACCGAGGCCGGGCTCACGAGGCGGTACGCCGGTCACCTCACCGACTTCTCGTTCTTCGAGTTCGACATGGCCGTGGTGGCGGGCGAGCCGTTCGCGATCCGCGCGATCGAGACCTACGACCGGGCGCAGACAAAGCGGTACAAGGTCTACATCGACGGCGAGGAGGCGCATCTGCGCCAGTACTCGCACACGACCGGCGTCGGGACCGAGACGTTCGAGTTCGTGGCGCCCGAGACGCCAGACGCCTCGAGCGTGCGCGTGCGGTTCGAGACGCAGGACGACCACAGCTTCTACGACCCGTCGATCGCCGACGTGTGGACGCTGCCGGTCGCGCCCGACACGACCGCACCTCAGCTGGTGCTGCGCACCGATCCGTCGGCGCCGGACGCGACGACCGGCTGGTTCACCCAGGCGCCCGTGAGCGTCTCGATGGCGGCGCGCGACGATCGCGACGCCGACGAGCAGGTCGAGATCGAGTACGCGATCGACGGTGCGGCGGCGCAGGCGTACGGGTCACCGGTCGGGTTCGCCGACGACGGCGACTTCGAGGTCGTGGCGCGCGCCACCGACCGGGCTGCCAACGTCTCCGACGACGTGCGCCTTCCGGTCCGCATCGACACGGTTGCGCCCGAGGCGACGGCGACGCTCGGCGACGAGTTCGTCGACGGCGAGGCGATCGGTTCCGGCACGGTGACGTTCCAGGCGACGGATGCCACGTCCGGGGTCCGCTCGATCGAGTCCCGAGTCGGCGACGGCGCCTGGGTCGAGGGCGACACGCTCACGATCGACCGGCCGGGCGAGCACCGCATCGAGTACCGCGCGATCGACGTCGCGGGCAACGTCGGCGCGACCCGGTCGGTCGACGTCACCGTCACCGCTCCCGACGTCACGGCGCCGACCGTCTCGCTCGAGGTCTCGAACCCCGGCACCGGCGGCTGGCACGTCGGGGGCGCGACGGCGACGCTCACCGCGACCGACGCCGAGAGCGGCGTCGCGACGATCGAGTACCGTCTCGACGGCGGCGACTGGACGGCCTACACCGCGCCGGTCGCGCTGGCCGACGGCCGTCACGTGTTCGAGTACCGCGCGACGGATGTCTCGGGCAACGTCAGCCCGGTCGGCTCGCGCACGATCGAGGTCGACGCCACGGCACCGGTCGTGTGGGGCTGGCTCTCCGACTCGGGCCGCGTGAGCGTGCTCGCCTCTGACGCGGGCTCCGGCATCGAGCGCATCGAGTACTCGGCCGACGGCGCCACGTGGGTAGCCGGTCTCGAACGTCTCGTCGCCACGACGCCGGCTCCCGACGCCCTGCTCGTGCGCACGATCGATCGGGCGGGCAATACGTCGGCCGAGCTGGCGCTCGACCGCACGGCGGCGCCCACGCCCGTCGACCTCGAGCCGGGCGCGCAGGTGCTCGTCGAGGCGAGCGGGTTCGAGCCTGGCGTGCAGGTCCGCATCGAGCTGCACTCCGACCCGGTGCTGCTCGCGACCGCGACCGCGAGTGCCGCCGGTGTCATCGCGGCGTATGCGACGGTCCCGGCCGGCCTGCCCGCCGGTCAGCACACCCTCGTGCTCGTACCCGTGGCTGCCGACGGCGGCCCGGGCGGCGGCGCCGTCGAGGTGCCGGCCAACGTGATCGCCTCGACCGGCTTCGACGCCGTCGTGTGGATCGGGGCGGTCATCGTGCTGCTCCTCGTCGGCGCGGCGGCGGTGTTCTTCGCCCGCCGCAGGCGGCGGGTCTGATGTGCGCCGTTCCTACCATCAGCGCCGGTCCGGTCGCCGCGGGCGACCGGGCCGGCCGGCTTGGTAGAGTCCGATCCGACGGTGGTCGTGCCGTGGTGCCGCGGGGCGTGGACAGAGACGCCCACCGAGTCGGCGTCGACAGAGGAAACAGGGGTGCCGCGTGGTCGTGAGTGTGCGCGACGTCGCGGCAGCGGCGTCGGTGTCCGTCGGCACCGTCTCGAACGTGCTGAACCGGCCCGAGAAGGTCGCGCCGGCCACGGTCGAGCGCGTGCTCGCGGCGATCGAGCAGCTCGGGTTCGTGCGCAATGACGCCGCCCGGCAGTTGCGGGCCGGCCGGAGCCGCTCGATCGGCCTCGTGGTGCTCGACGTGCGCAACCCGTTCTTCACCGACGTCGCGCGAGGTGCCGAGGACCGTGCCGCCGAAGACGGGTACACGGTGCTGCTCGGCAATACCGACGACAATGCCGACCGCGAGGCGGCCTACGTCGACCTGTTCGAAGAGCAGCGCGTGCGCGGCGTGCTCATCTCGCCGATGACCGACGACCCGGCCCGGCTCGAACGCCTGCGCGATCGGGGCACACCCGTCGTGCTGGTCGACCGGCAGGCGGGCGACCGCGTCTTCTCGTCGGTCGCGGTCGACGACGTGGTGGGCGGCACGGTCGCCGTGCGGCACCTGCTCGAGTCGGGCCGGCGCCGCATCGCGTTCGTGGGTGGGCCCCGGAGCATCCGTCAGGTCACCGACCGTCTGGACGGCGCGCGTCGCGCCGTCGCCGAGGTGCCGGATGCCTCGCTCGAAGTGATCGAGACCGATTCGCTGACCGTGCTGCAGGGGCGCGCGGCGGGCGAGCTCATCCGCGAGCGCGAGCCGGCCGAGCGCCCCGACGCGATCTTCGCCGCGAACGACCTGCTCGCGATGGGCGTGCTGCAGGCGCTCATGATGCTCGGCACCGTCCGCGTCCCCGAAGACATCGCGCTCATCGGCTACGACGACATCGACTTCGCGCGCGCGGCCGTCGTGCCGCTGTCGTCGATCCGCCAGCCCGCCGCACTGATCGGCTACACCGCGGTTGACCTGCTCTTGAAGGAGGCCGCGGGCGGCGGCGAGGCCGAGCGGGAACAGATCGTGTTCCAGCCCGAGCTCGTCGTGCGCGACTCGACGCGCGGGCGGTAGACGCGGAGCTTCGAACACCGAACGGTCGCAGATGGCGGGTGGTTCGCGACAGAACCCGCCATCCGCGACCGTTCGACGGCGTCGACGTCACTCGGCCGTCAGCGGCGGGCGACGTCATCCGGGTCGATCGCTCGGTAATGTGGAGATTTCGCGCGCTGCGGCCCGATTCGCCGCGCGGCGTCGCGTTGAGAGAGGAATCACCCACGTGGCACAGAACCACTCCGCGATCGAGCACGTCTACGAGCAGGTGCTCGCCCGCAACCCCGGCGAGGCCGAGTTCCATCAGGCGGTCCGCGAGGTCTTCGACTCGCTCGACCGTGTGCTCGAGCGGAATCCGCATTACGTGCAGGCCTCGATCCTCGAGCGGCTGTGCGAGCCCGAGCGGCAGATCATCTTCCGGGTGCCGTGGGTCGACGACGCGGGCCGCGTGAACATCAACCGCGGCTTCCGGGTGCAGTTCAACTCGGCGCTCGGCCCGTACAAGGGCGGGCTGCGCTTCCACCCGAGCGTGCTGCTCGGCACCGTGAAGTTCCTCGGCTTCGAGCAGATCTTCAAGAACGCCCTCACCGGCATGCCCATCGGCGGCGGCAAGGGCGGCAGCGACTTCGACCCCAAGGGCAAGTCCGACGGCGAGATCATGCGGTTCTGCCAGTCGTTCATGCTCGAGGCGCATCGGCACCTCGGTGAGTACACCGACGTGCCCGCGGGCGACATCGGGGTCGGCGCCCGCGAGATCGGGTACCTCTTCGGCCAGTACAAGCGCATGACGAACCGGTACGAGTCGGGCGTCCTCACCGGCAAGGGGCTCACCTGGGGTGGCTCGCTCGTGCGCACCGAGGCGACCGGGTACGGCACGGCGTTTTTCACGCAGCACATGCTCGAGACGCGTGGCCGGTCGTTCGACGGGGCTCAGGTGCTCGTCTCCGGCGCCGGCAACGTCGCGATCTACGCCGTCGAGAAGGTGCAGGAGCTCGGCGGCAAGGTGGTCGGCGTCTCCAACTCGGCGGGAGCGGTGCACGACCCCGACGGGATCGACCTCGAGCTGCTGCGCGACGTCAAGGAGCGCCGCCGCGAGAGCGTCTCCGTCTACGCCGAGGAGCGTGGCGGCCGGGCGACGTTCCGGCCAGGGGCATCCGTCTGGGAGATCGCGAGCGCCGAGCGCATCGACGTCGCGCTGCCCTGCGCGACGCAGAACGAGCTGACCGAGGCGCACGCGCGCGGCCTCGTCGCGAGCGGCGTGGTCGCGGTCGCCGAGGGTGCGAACATGCCCGCGACGCCCGACGCGATCCGGGTGTTCCGCGAGGCGAACGTGCTCTTCGGGCCGGGCAAGGCCGTCAACGCCGGCGGCGTCGCGACGAGCGCGCTCGAGATGCAGCAGAACGCGTCGCGCGACTCGTGGACGTTCGAGCACACCGAGGAGCGGCTCGCCGAGATCATGGCCGGGATCCACGAGCGCACGGCGTCGACCGCTGAGGAGTACGGGGCGCCCGGCGACTACGTCGTGGGCGCGAACATCGCGGGCTTCACGCGCGTCGCCGACGCGATGCTCGCGCTCGGCGTCATCTGAGGCGGAGGCCGGTCGGCGCGGTTCCGGTCGCGCCGACCGTGTCGTCTTCGGTGACGGATGCCTCGTCGGGCGCGGCCGTGACGGATGCCTCGTCGGTGACGGATGCCCGCTGACTGACAGCAGGCTTGGCCGGGACGGATGCTCCGCTCGGTGCCGATGCTGCGGTCGGCGCCGAGGCTTCGGCGTCGACGACCTGTACGGGCATCGTCGGGGTGATCGCGATGGCGGCCGTCGGCGTCTCGGTGAAGCTGAGCGCGGGCGCCCACCGCCGCTCGGGGTGCCGACCCAGCCGCATGCCGCGCGCCACGACGAGCCAGACGAGGCCGATCACGGCGGCGATGCCCGCCGCGATCGCCGCGAGCCCGAGGCCCCAGCGCGGACCCCACTCGTTCGCGACCGCGCCGATGATCGGCGCGCCGATGGGCATACCGCCCGCGAGGATCGCCATGTAGATCGCCATGACGCGGCCGCGCAGCAACGGCTCGGTCGTCGTCTGCACGTACCCGTTCGCCGTCGTGAGAATGGTCACGGCGCCGAACCCGATCAGCACGGTCGACGCGGCGAAGAGCCAGTACGTCGGCATGAGCGCCGCGGTCAGTGCGGCGACGCCGAAGAACGCGGTCGCGAGGATGATGACCCGCATGCGGGCCCGCTCACGACGAGCGGCGAGCAGCGCTCCGGTCAGCGAGCCGATCGCGATGATCGAGTTCAGCAGGCCGTAGTCGCCGGCACCGCGCCCGAACTCGACCGCCATGGTCGAGGAGAAGATCGGGAAGTTCATGCCGAACGCGCCGATCAGGAACACCATCGCGAACACGACCACGAGGTCGGGCCGCCGCCACGCGTACCGGAACCCGGCGACGAACGCGCCGCGTTGCTGCGGCGCGCGCGTCAGGCGCCGGACCGGCCGGCGCAGGAGGACGATGAGCGCGCCGATCACGGCGAGGAAGGTCGCGGCGTTGATGATGAACACCCAGCCCGAGCCGACCACCACGATCAGCAGGCCGGCGACGGCCGGACCGATCATGCGCGCGGCGTTGAACGAGGCCGAGTTCAGGGCGACCGCGTTCGACATGTCGCGGCCCGAGACGAGGTCGGAGACGAAGGTCTGGCGCGCGGGGTTGTCGACCGCGGTCACGATGCCGAGGAGGGTCGCGAAGACGTAGAGGTGCCACAGCTCGGCGCGGCCCGAGAGCAGCAGCAGGCCGAGCGCGAGGCCGAGCAGCATCAGCGCCGACTGCGTCGCGATCAGGATCTTGCGCCGGTCGAACCGGTCGGCGATGAGCCCCGTGACCGGTACGAGCAGCAGCTGCGGGGCGAACTGGAGGGCGACCGTGAAGCCCACCGCGAGCGCATCGTTGTCGCTCAGCTCGGTGAGCACGACCCAGTTCTGGGCGGTGGCCTGCATCCAGGCGCCGACGTTGGAGACGAGCGCGCCGATGAACCAGATGCGGTAGTCGATGTGGGCGAGTGAACGGAACATGGTGGTCACTGGTCGGCGAGCCTCCTGAGGATCGTGGTGGCCTTGGCGAGCGTCTCGCGTTCGTCAGGGGTCAGGGCGGTGTAGCGCTTCGCGATCCAGGCGTCGCGGCGGCGGCGGGTCTCGCGGATGATCGCGGCCCCCTCGGGCGTCGCGCGGAGCAGGACCTTCCGCCCGTCGTCGGGCGAGGCCTCTCGGGTCGCGTAGCCGGCGCCGACCAGCCAGTTCACCGTGCGGTTCATGGAGGGCGGGGTGACCCGCTCGAGCTCGGCGATGCGGCCGAGCGTGATCGGACCCTCGGTCGTGATCCAGCCGAGCGCGGCGAGCTGCGTCGCGCTGATGTCGGTGTCGGCGCGCTCCTGGCGGAGCCGTCTCGCGACGCGCATGACCGCGAGGCGGAACTCGGTGCTCTGCTCCGCGAGCGTCGGGCGACGCGAGCGCGCGGGCGCGGTCAGGGTGTCGGTCATACCCTTAGCCTAACTAATGAGCGGCGCTAATGATTCCTGGCTTCTCGGCTCAGCGATGTGCGCGGGTGCAGAATGTGCCCATGGCGACCTTCACCGATCCGCACGGCGTGCGCATCCACTACTCGTCGTGGCGGGTGGCCGAGCCCGTGGCCGCCGTGCAGCTCGTGCACGGGGTCGGCGAGCACATCGGCCGGTACGGGCGGCTGATCGAGGCGCTCAACGCCGCCGGGTACTCGGTGTGGGCCGACGACCACCGCGGTCATGGGCAGACCGGATTCGAGCAGCACGGCGGCGACCTCACGCGGATGGGCCGGCTCGGCCCGGGCGGACTGCGCGCCGCGGTCGCGGCGGTCGAACAGTTCACCGGCGTCATCCGCGAGGCCGAGGGCGACGAGCTGCCGCTCATCCTGCTCGGCCACTCGTGGGGCTCGCTCATGGCGCAGATCATCGTGAACCGCCACGCCGACCGGTACGACGCGGTCGTGCTCACCGGCACGGCCTACCGCACCGTGCGGCACATGGACGGGGGCGATCTCAACCGACGGCACGCGCATCTCGGGTCGACGGGCGTGGAGTGGCTCAGCCGCGACCCGTCCGTCGCCGCCGAGTTCACCGCCGACCCGTACACGACCGAGAAGCGGCTGCAGCGGCTGTTCGGCCTCGCCGACGCTGCGCGCCTGCTGGGCCGCCCCGCCCGCGGGCTGCCGCGCGAGCTGCCCGTGCTCATCGTGGTCGGCTCCGACGACACGCTCGGCGGCGAGGAGAGCGCCCGCAGACTGGCCGAGGCGTACGTGCGGCGCTCGGGTCTCATCGACGTCGAGGTCATCGTCTACGACGGCGCCCGCCACGAGGTGTTCAACGAGACCAACCAGGCCGAGGTCCGCGCCGACCTCATCGCCTGGCTCGACGCCCGCTTCGCCGTCGATTGACCTCCGCCCGCTCGCGCTGTGTCGCGCTCCCGCCGCATCAGTTCATCGAGCGGTCGCGGATGGCGGGTGTCGCGCGATCCGACCCGCCATGCGCGACCGTTCGATGAACGCCGGCGCGCGTGCTGTTCGGTGCGCGCGGCCCGGGCCTGAGGCATCCGCTCGCCGTAGGCTGTCCCTCATGCACGGCGAGTACAAGGTCCCCGGTGGCAAGCTCGTGGTCGTCGACTTCGACGTGGTCGACGGCCTCATCCGGAATCCGCGCGTCGCGGGCGACTTCTTCCTCGAGCCCGACGAGGCGCTCGACGACCTGAACCGCGCGCTCGACGGCCTGCCCGAGGCATCCGATGCGAAGCAGATCGCCGAGGCGATCTCGGCCGGGCTGCGACCCGATGCCGTCATGCTCGGGTTCTCGGCCGAGGCGGTCGCGGTCGCGGTGCGGCGCGCGCTGACGAACGCGCGCACCTGGGCGGACTACGAGTGGGAGCTCGTGCACGACGCCGCGGTGTCGCCGCGACTGCACCTCGCCCTCGACGAGGTGCTCGCGACCCGGGTCGGCGAGGGGCGCCGCAAGCCCACACTGCGCATCTGGGAGTGGGACGAATCCGCCGTCGTCATCGGCTCGTTCCAGTCGGTCACGAACGAGGTGGACGCCGAGGGCGCCGAGAAGTACGGGTTCGACGTCGTGCGCCGCATCTCGGGCGGCGGCGCGATGATGATGGAGCAGGGCAACGTCGTCACCTACTCGCTGTACGTGCCGGCCGAGCTCGTGCAGGGCATGAGCTTCGCCGACTCGTACGCCTATCTCGACGACTGGGTGCTGCAGGGGCTCCGGGCGATCGGCATCGAGGCCACGTATCAGCCGCTGAACGACATCGCGAGCCCGCTCGGCAAGATCGGCGGCGCCGCGCAGAAACGTCTCGGGTCGGGCGGCGTGCTGCACCACGTGACCATGGCGTACGACCTCGACAACGAGAAGATGCTCGAGGTGCTGCGCATCGGCCGCGAGAAGATCAGCGACAAGGGCATCGCGAGCGCGGCGAAGCGGGTCGACCCGCTGCGGTCGCAGACCGGGCTCAGCCGGGCGGCCATCATCGAGAGCCTCAAGCAGACGTTCACGTCGCTCTACGGGGCGACCCCCGGCGCCGTGACCGCCGACGAGTTCGCCGAGGCCGAACAGCTCGTGGAGACGAAGTTCTCGACGCGCGAGTGGCTGCACCGCGTCCCCTGAAGTTCACCTGGGTAATGCCCGGGTGCTGAGGAACGGTCGGGTGGCCTTCGTTAGACTCGCCGGGTGGAGTGGTGGATCTGGGTGGTGATCGCGGTCGCGATCGTCGCCGTCGGCTGGCTGGCGCAGCGCGCCGGCTGGATCGACCTCTCCGACAAGACCAAGCGCGGCGGCACCGCCGGCGGTGTGCTCATGATCGGCGACGAGGTGTTCGCGCCGCGCAAGTACGAGGCGCAGGTCGAGGCCGACCGGCAGAGCCGGCTCCCCGCGCCCGCACCGCTGCCCGGTGACGGCGACAAGGGCATCGCCTTCGCGTCGGCCGACGCCGACGACGACGATCCCGACCGGTTCCGCGGCCGCATCCGCCTCGACGTCGACCGCTGACCCGTCGGCCGTCAGGCCGATCGTCGGCTCCTCAGGTGGCTCATAGGCCCATTCGGGATATTACTATCCTCGCGACAGATCGTGGCGAGAGAAAGGGACCGGATCATGAAGCGCATCACGCGGGCGCTCATCGGGGCCGCGCTCGGGGCGGGACTGCCGCTGACGGGGGGCCTCGTCGCCATCGCCGCCGAGGACACCGCGGCGGTCGTCGAGTCGGGAAATGCATGCCAGTCCGAGCTCACGATGACCGAGCGCACCGCCGGGTACGTCGAGTATGAGCTGACGGCCACCTGCCTGCAGCTCGAACTGCGGGTGCAGGCCCGTGCCGTCACCACGTTCGAGAGCGCCGACGGGGTGCGGCGCGAGGTCGCCACCTCGTGGATCACGCGTGCGCCGGGCTCGGCGGGTACCACCATCGTGACGCAGGCCAGGGCCGTGGACACGCGCATCGAGTATCGTCGCAGCCCAGCCTGAGGCGTCGCCACGGCGCGGGGCGCGACGCGCTCGCTCCCCGCGCTGGCAGACTGGGCGCGTGGCGCTCGACGGACCCGACCGCATCATCCATGCGGACAACCTCGACGTGCTGCCGACCCTGCCCGACGGCGCGTTCACGCTCGTCTATCTCGACCCGCCGTTCAACACCGGGCGTCCGCAGACCAGGCAGTCCGTCCGGCATGTACGGCTCGATGGGCATACGGCTCCGGCCGAGGCATCCGCCCTCGCCGTCACCGGCTTCGGCGGCCAACGGTACGAACGGATCCGGGGCGACCTCATGCGATACGACGACCGGTTCGACGACTACTGGGGCTTCCTCGAGCCGAGGCTGACCGAGGCATGGCGGCTGCTCGCTGACGACGGCACGCTGTACCTGCATCTCGACTACCGCGAAGCGCACTACGCGAAGGTGTTGCTCGACGCGCTGTTCGGCCGCGAGTGCTTCCTCAACGAGATCATCTGGGCGTACGACTACGGCGCGAAGACCCGCAGCCGCTGGCCCGCGAAACACGACACGATCCTCGTGTACGTGAAAGACCCCGGCCGGTACTGGTTCGACTCCGCCGCGGTCGACCGCGAGCCGTACATGGCGCCCGGCCTGGTGACGCCCGAGAAGGCCGAGCTCGGCAAACTGCCGACCGATGTGTGGTGGCACACGATCGTGTCGCCGACCGGGCGTGAGAAGACGGGGTATCCGACGCAGAAGCCCGAGGGCGTGCTGCGGCGCATCGTGCAGGCATCGACCAGGCCGGGCGACTGGGTGCTGGACTTCTTCGCCGGATCGGGCACGACCGGGGCCGTGGCCGCGACGCTCGGCCGGCGATTCGTGCTCGTGGATCAGAACCCCGAGGCGATCGAGGTCATGCGCGCCCGCTTCGCCGCGACGCCGGACGTGGTCTTCGAGATCGCAGCCCCGGGCGAGGCATCCGCCTGAACCCGACGTATCACGCCGCGTGACGCACGTCACGGAGCGCCGCCCGAGCGGTGCGAGATGATGGCGGGATGAGATTCCGGGTGTTCACCGAGCCGCAGATCGGCGCGTCCTACCGGCAGCAACTCGACCTCGCGCTCGCCGCGGAGCGGCTCGGGTTCGACGCGTACTTCCGCAGTGATCACCTGCTCGCACAGTCCGGGAACGGGCTGCCCGGGCCGACGGACTCGTGGGTCACGCTCGGCGCGCTCGCACGTGAGACGTCGACGATCCGGCTCGGCACGCTCGTCACGAGCCTCACGTTCCGGCACCCGGGCCTGCTCGCGATCCAGGTCGCGCAGGTCGACGAGATGAGCGGTGGCCGGATCGAGTTCGGCCTCGGCACCGGCTGGCACGAGGGGGAGCACCGCGCGTACGGAATCCCGTTCCCCGCGAAGCGGTTCGGCCGTCTCGAGGAGCAGCTCGAGATCGTGACCGGCCTGTGGTCGACGCCCATCGGTTCGACCTTCTCCTTCGCCGGCGAGCACTACGAGCTCGAGGACGCGCCCGCTCTGCCGAAGCCCGTGCAGCAGTCCGTGCCAGTGATCATCGGCGGCGGTGGGCCGACCCGCACCCCGGCTCTCGCCGCGCGCTTCGCACATGAGTTCAATGTGCCGTTCCGGTCCGACGAGGTGATCGCGGCGCAGTTCGCGCGCGTGCGCGCCGCGGCCGAGGCGGCCGGCCGCGACCCGGGATCGCTCGTGTACTCGACCGCGCTCACGACCGTCGCCGGTGCGAGCGAGGCCGAGTTCCTGCGCCGCGCCGAGCGCGTGGACCGCGACCCCGCCCAGTTGCGGACGTCTGGCATCGGCGGCACGACGCAGCAGGTCATCGACCGCATCGCGGGCGTCGCCGAACTCGGCGCCGAGACGCTGTACCTCCAGGTGCTCGACTTCGACGACCCCGACCTGCTCGACTACCTCGCCGAGGATGTGTTGCCGCACGTCCCCTGACCCGCGCCACTGCCTGCCCCGCCCCGCCCCGCCCCGATCCGACCCGACCCGCCCCGATCCGACCCGACCCCACTCGACCCGATCCGCCCCAACCCGCCGAGTGTGAACGATATGCGCCGAGTGATGACGAAACGACGGTCACACCGACGCGTTTCGTCATCACTCGGCGGGGGCACTCGGCGGGGGCACTCGGCGGGGCGCGCGGCGGGGGCGCGCGGCGGGGGCGCGCGGCGGGCTTGCGCGGCGCGGGCGACGTGGCCGACACGGCCGGGCGCGTCAGGCGGAGGCGCGGACGACGAGCTCGGTCGGCAGGATGGTCTCGGCCTCGACCGGCTGGCCCGCGATGAGGCGCACGAGCTTCGTGGCCATCTCCGCACCCATCTTCGACGACGGCTGGCGCACGGTCGTGAGCGACGGGGTCGTCGTGGCGGCGTAGCGGTCGTCGTCGAAGCCGACCACGGCGACGTCGTCGGGCACGCTGCGCCCGGTCTCGGCGAGCGTCGCGAGCGCACCCATCGCCATCTGGTCGTTCGCCGCGAACAGGCCGTCGACCGCGGGCTCGCGTTCGAGCAGCCGGCGCATGGCCGCGGCACCCGACGCCGCCGTGAAGTCGCCGGGCTCGACGAGGTCGGCGGCGAGGCCGGCCGCGTCGAGCGACGTGCGCCAGCCGCGCAGCCGGTCGACACCGGGGGGCATGTCCTGCGGACCGGCGATCGTCGCGATCCGCCGCGCTCCGCGCTCCACGAGATGACGTGTGCCCATGGCGGCGCCGTGCTCGTTGTCGACGTCGACGGTGTACCCGCTCGATTCGGCCACGTCGAGCGGCCGGCCGCCGAACACGAGCGGCAGCGAGCCGCTGAGCTGAGCGTAGGAGTGGTCGCCCGTGTGGTGCGAGACCACGAGCGCGCCGTCGACGTTGCCGCCCAGCAGGTAGCGCCTCGTCTTGCCGGGGTCGACCTCCGACTCGATGAGCATGGTCAGCGTGTACTCGGTCGACGCGATCGCCACCGCGATGCCCTGCACGATCGACGCGAAGAACGGGTCGTCGAACACCTTCGCGGCCGACTCGGGCACGATCAGCGCGATCGACTGGGTGCGCCGGCTGGCGAGCGAGCGCGCAGCACGGTTCGGCACGTAGTTCAGGTCCGCGATCGCCGCCTGTACGCTCGCGACGACGTCGGGGCTGACCTTCGGCGAGCCGTTCACGACCCGCGACACGGTCGCCCGGGAGACGCCCGCTCGCGCGGCGACCATCTCGAGCGTCGGCGCGCCGCCGGAGGATCCGATCATCGCGTCCCCCATCCGTCCCGGGCGCGTCCGGCCCGGTTCACTCCACGATAGCGGCGGGCCGAGCGGATGCCCCGGCGCGACCGCCGTCCGCTGTGCCGCTCTCTGCCGTGCCGCCGTCTGCCGTGCCGCTGTCTGCCGTGCCGCTGTCTGCTGTGCCGCCGCGACCTTCCCGGGTCTCACCTCCGCGCCAGTTCTGCGCCTCCGCGCCCGCAGTGCTGGCGCGCGCGTGCAGAAGTGGCGCGGAGGCCGGGACGTGGGCGGAGGATTCCGCGGAGGCCGGGACGTGGGCGGAGGGTTCGGCGGAGGCGGGGCGCGGCGTCGAGCCCGAGGCATCCGCCTTCGCCTGCGCGATGAGCGCCGCGTACGCCAGCGCGCTGTCCTTCGGGATGCGCGCCATCGTGTCGCGTTCGACGCGAACGATGCCGAACCGCTTGTCGTAGCCCCACGCCCACTCGAAGTTGTCGAGCAGCGACCAGACGAAGTATCCGCGCACGTCGGCGCCCGCCTCGATCGCACGGCCGACGGCCGCGATGTGGTCGACCAGGTACTGCGTGCGCTCGACGTCGTGCACGCGGCCGTCGGCCGCCACCACGTCGTCGTACGCCGCGCCGTTCTCGGTCACGTACAGCGGCGGTAGCGTCGGGTACTCGCGGCCGAGGCGCACGAGCAGCTGCTCGAGCCCGGCCGGGTTCACCTCCCAGTCCATGGCCGTGCGCGGCAGCCCGCGGGACGGCTGCGTCACCCATTCGCTGCCGGGGAACGGCGAGCGCCCCGGCTTGTCGGTCGGCCGCAGCGACGGCACCGCGTCGGCGGGCAGCGGCCGCCCCGACACGTTGTCGTCGTGGTAGTGGTTCACGCCGAGGAAGTCGATGGGGGCCGCGATCGTCCCCAGGTCGCCGGCGAGGATGTGCGCCTCGAGCCCGAACCCGCGCACGTCATCGAGCAGGTCAGCGGGGTAGCGGCCGAGCACGAGTGGTTCGAGGAACATCCGGTTCCAGAGCGCGTCGATGCGACGCGCGGCCTCGACGTCGGCGGGGTCGGCCGGGTCGGCCGGCACCGCGTTGGTGAGGTTCAGCGTGATCCCGAGACGGATGTCTCGGCCTGCGTCCCGCGCGAGCGAGCGGAGCCGCCGCGTGGTGAGCCCGTGAGCCAGGTGCTGGTGGTGCACCGCGGCGAGTCCCGCTACCGGGTCGTTGAGCCCGGGCGCGTGCTCGCCCCCGATGTACCCGATCAGCGACGAGCACAGCGGCTCGTTGAACGTCGTCCAGTGCGTCACGCGGTCGCCGAGCGCGTCGTAGACGGCCTCGGCGTACTCGACGAAGCGGTACGCCGTGTCGCGGTTCGCCCAGCCGCCCAGCTCCTGCAGCGCCTGCGGCAGGTCCCAGTGATACAGCGTGAGCCACGGCAGGATGCCGGCGCCGAGCAGCTCGTCGACGAGCCGCGAATAGAAGTCGAGGCCCTCGCGATTCACGCGCCGGCCGCCCGGCACGACGCGCGCCCAGCTCGTCGAGAACCGGTACGAGTCGAGGCCGAGCCCGCGCATCAGCGCGACGTCCTCGGGTACGCGGTGGTAGTGGTCGACACCGGCGGCCGGGGTATCGCCGTTCGCGATCGCGTTCGGCACGCGCGCGAACGCGTCCCAGATGGAGTCCTCGCGGCCGCCCTCGTGGGCGGCGCCCTCGACCTGGATCGCGGCGGTCGCCGATCCCCAGATGAAGTCGCGCCCGAACGCCCCGAACGGGACGGCGGCGGGGACGACGATCGGCTGGGTGGGGGTGGTGAGCTGGTCGTTCAACCCTTCACGGCTCCTTGCATGATTCCGGAGATGAGCTGCTTGCCGGCCACGATGAACAGCACGAGCAGCGGGATGGTGGCGAGCACGGCGCCGGTCAGCACGATCGAGTAGTCGACGTAGTAGCCCGACTGCAGCTGGCTGAGCGCGGTCTGCAGCGTCGGGTTCTGCGGGCTCAGCACGATGAGCGGCCACAGGAAGTCGGTCCAGGCCATCATGAACGTGAACAGCCCCAGGATCGCCATCGCGGGCCGGGCGGCGGGCAGCGCGACGTTCAGGAACGTGCGGATCTGGTTCGCGCCGTCGACGCGCGCGGCCTCGATGAGCTCGTCTGGGATGACGTCCACGAGGTACTGCCGCATGAAGAACACCCCGAACGCGGTCACCAGCGTCGGCACGATGACCGCGCCGAGCTCGCCCGTCCAGCCGAGCTCCTTCATGACCATGAACAGCGGGATGATGCCGAGCTGCGTCGGGATCGCCATGGTCGCGATCACGAACACCATGAGCCCGTCGCGGCCGCGGAACCGCAGCTTCGCGAATGCGTAGCCCGCGAGCGTCGAGAACGTCACGACCGAGACCGTGATCACGGTCGACACGATGATCGAGTTGCCGAGCGCGAGCCAGAACGGGATCGCGTCGAACACCTTCGCCGCGTTCGTCAGGAAGTTGCCGCCCGGGAGCAGCGGGAAGGTCTCGCCGCGGGTCGCGTTCGTGCCGCTGCCGACGACGAACGACCACCACAGCGGGTACGCGCCGCCGATGATGAACGCGAGCAGCAGCCCGTAGGTGAGGAACCCGGGCCGGCTGCCGAGTCCCGCGTCGCCCTGACGGCTACGGCGCCGCGGCGGGCGGGCATCGGCGGATGTCTCGGGCTGGGGCCGCTCGGGCGGGACGAGGTCGACCCGCTCGGCGGGAATGGGTTCGGGGGTGGCGGTCGTCATCGGTTCGCCCCTTCGGTCGTGATCGAGCGGGTGTCGTCGGCGCCCGAGGCATCCGTCGCATCCGGGGCATCCGCTGAGCCCGAGGCATCCGCCCGCCCGCGCCGGCGCCGCTTGCGCGGCGCGCCCGTGTTCGCGATGCGTCGCGAGACGACGAAGTTGATCAGGCCGAAGCCCACGATGAGCAGGAACAGCAACCAGGCGACGGCGGATGCCTCGCCGAAGTCCCTGCGGAAGAACGCGAGCTCCCACATGTAGAGGACCGTGGTCTGGAACTGCCGGTCGCTGCCGCCGATGCCGCCGGCGTTCGAGACGTCGAACAGGCGCGGCTCGGTGAAGATCTGCAGGCCGCCGATGGTGGCCGTGATGATCACGAAGATGAGGGTGGGCCGGATGGACGGGATCGTGATCGAGAAGAAGCGGCGGGCGGCGCCTGCGCCGTCGATCGCGGCGGACTCGTAGAGGTCTTTGGGCACGGCCTGCATCGCGGCGAGCAGGATGAGCGCGTTGTACCCGGTCCAGCGCCAGTTGACCATGCTCGCGATCGCGAGGTGCGAGAGGAACGTGTCCTGCTTCCACGCCTGGTCGGAGATGCCGACGAGGTTCAGCAGGTTGTTCGCGAGCCCGTCGGCGTTGTTGAACACGCTCGAGAAGATCAGGGCGGCGGCCACGGGGGTGACGACGTAGGGGAGCAGCACGCTCATGCGCCAGATGGTCGGTGCGCGCAGTCCGCGGTCGAGCAGGGCCGCGATGAGCAGCGCCATCGCGAGCTGTGGGACGGCGGAGAGCAGGAAGATGCTGATCGTGTTGCGGATGGAGTTCCAGAAGAAGGCATCGCCCAGCACCTCGGTGAAGTTGCCGAGGCCGACGAACTCGCCCTGGCCCTTCAGCAGGTCCCACTCGAACATCGAGACGACGAACGTGTAGATGAGCGGGAAGAGCCCGACGAGCGCGAAGAGGAGGAAGAACGGCGAGACGTAGAGGTACGGGCTCGCCTTGACGTCGAATCGGCTGACCCGCTGGCGGAGCGTGAGGCGGGGCTGGCCCTGCCGGGGCGATCGCGGCTGCCCGCCGGTGTCGCCGGGCGTATCGCCGCGTGTGGGCGGGCGCAGGGTGGCGGTCATGTGGATCCTTCTCTCGAACCGGGGGTCGTCGTTGGTGCGGGGTCCCGGATGGGCGCCGGGACCCCGCACCGGTCCATCAGCCGACGAGTTCGTTCAGGAGCGAGATCGCCTCGTCCCAGGCCTGCTGCGTCGTGAGCTCGCCGCGGTCGAGCTTCTGCAGCGGCGGGCCGAAGACGTTCTCCTGGATGACCGAGTCGTCCGGGCCCTTGAACTGCGCGACGATGCCCTTGGCGCGCTCGGCGAGGATCGCGCCGGTCGGGGCGCCGTTGAAGAACTCGTTCGGCGTCGCGTCGGCCGCGAGCGTCTCCTGCGCCTCCACGGTGCTCGGGAAGTTGCCGGCCGCGGCCGACTGCTTCACCTGCTGCTCGGGCTGCGTGAGCCAGTCGGCGAGCTTGGCCGCCTCCTCCTTGTGCTTCGAGCTCTCGGGGATCGACAGGAACGCGCCGCCCCAGTTGCCCGCGCCGCCCGGGAACACGTCGGCGAAGTCCCAGCCGGTGCTGGCGTCGCCGCCGCCCGCCTCGACCTGGCCCTGCACGACGCCGAGCATCCAGCCGGGGCAGACGAAGGTCGCGAACGTGCCGTCGACGAACGACTTGCCGCCGTTCCAGTCCCAGACCGCCTGTGCGCCCGAGAGGCCGTCTTCGACGGCGGAGCCGAGCAGCTCGAAGTTCGCCTGCAGGTCGGCGTTGCCCTCGACGTTCAGGTCGCCGTCGGTCGTGTAGTAGCCCTCGGGCATCTGGTTGACCATGCCGTTCCAGACGAATCCGGCGTGGTCGAACCAGGCCTTGCCGGTCGCCTGCTGGTACTGGCGGCCGACGTCGAAGTAGTTCGCCCAGTCGCCCTCGAGCAGGCTCGCGACCTCCTCACGGTCGGTGGGCAGGCCGGCCGCGGCGAGCGCGGGACCGTTGTAGCAGATGCCCTCGGGACCGATGTCGGTGCCGTAGCCGATGACCCGGCCGTCGGGGTCGGTCGCCTGCTGGTACTTCCAGTCGACCCAGTCGGACTCCCGGTCTTCGATGCCGTAGTCGCGCAGGTCGACGAACTGGTCGGACACCTCCATGATCGCGCCGAGCCAGCCCTCCTCGATCGCGACGACGTCGCTGAGACCGGAGCCCGCGGCGATCTTGGTGAACGCGTCGGTGCGGGCGTTGCCGCCGGTGTCGATGTTGGTGGCCTCGATGGTGATGCCGGGGTTCAGCTCCTCGTACTCGGCGTAGAGGTCGTCGTAGCCGAAGGTGCCGAAGGTGGTCACCGTCAGGGTGAGGTCGCCGCCACCGTCGCCGCCGCCGTCGTCAGCGCCTCCGGCGCAGGCGGTGGCCACGAGGGCGATGGTCGCCGCGCCGGCGATGGCGGCTGCGGCGCGGATGGGTCGTGAGCGCTTCACGGTCACTCCTTTGTGTGCGTGGTTCAGGGCGGATGTGGTGCATGGATGGTGCGTGGTCGAGCGTGCGCAGGCGCGCCGGAGCGACGCGTCAGGCCGCGCGGGAGAAGCCCGGGAACGCTGGGTGAGAGCGCTCTCACGAGCTCAGGACGAGACTCTACGGGTGGCATCGATGCCTGTCAAGAGAGCGCTCTCACAGCGCGGTTCCCGCCTCCGTTCATTCGCTCAGGCCGCTCAGGTTCTCCGCTCGGGCCGCACGAGCCGACGTGCACTCTCGCCTCCGGATTCCTTGCTCAGGAAGAAATCGCCGACACGCCGCGCAGCGGCGCGAGCCGCACGGCATGTCGTGCGGAATGTCCTGAGCAGCGGAGCGGACAGAGGGCCTGTCGTGCAGAACATCCTGAGCAGGGGATCGAACCAGGGGGCCGGGACCCGCGCTCGGTAGACTTCGGCAATGGCTTCCGCACCCGATCAGCGCTCCGTCGAGCTCAGCCGGCGGCGCATGCGGGTCGCGATCCCCGCGATCGTCGCACTGCTCGGCGTCGCGGCGATCGTGGTCGGGGCGACCTCGGGCGGGGGTGCGGGCGCCGAGACCGCCGGCCCCGAGGCATCCGACGACGTGAACGCGCCCGAGGCCGCGAGCCCGCGCCCGGCGCCCGCCGAGGCGCCGCCACCCGCGAGCGTCGCGACGTTCGACCGCGCGGCGCACTCGATCGACGACCCGGCGAGCATCTGGGTCGTCGTGAACAAGCTCCGCCCGCTGAACCCGACGGACTACGTGCCGGCCGATCTCGTCGACGTGCCGGTGCCGCACACGTGGGACCCGCTGCTCCGGCAGGAGGCCAGCGACGCCATCGTCGCCATGTTCGACGCGGCGGCGAACGAGGCCGGGCTCTCGCTCGCCTCGAACAGCGCGTATCGCTCGTACTCGGCGCAGCAGTCGATCTACTCGGGCGACGACCTCTCGACGGCGCGCCCCGGCTTCAGCGAGCACCAGACCGGCCTCACCATGGACATCGGCGCCGAGTCGGGGGAGTGCTCGCTGAACGCGTGCTTCGGCGAGACCGCCGAGGGCATCTGGCTGCGCGACAACGCGTACCGGTTCGGGTTCATCCTGCGCTACCCCGCCGACAAGACCCCGGTCACCGGGTACGAGTACGAACCCTGGCACTTCCGGTACGTCGGCGTCGACCTCGCGACCGAGATGCGCGAGACGGGGTTCACCACGCTGGAGGAGTTCTTCCAGCTTCCGGCCGCGCCCGAATACGAGTGACGTGAGCGAGCCGCGCGGTTCCGGGCCCGTCGGGCGGACGCCTCGCCGCGGGCTCTCGCTCGCGATCCTGATCGGCAACCAGCTGCTCGCGGGCATCGGCGTCGCGTCGGGGATCGCGGTCGCCGCGCTGCTCGCGCAAGAGCTCACGGGCACCGTGATCCTTGCGGGCCTCAGCCAGACCGCCTCAGTGCTCGGCGCCGGGCTCGTGGCGATCCCGCTCGCCCGGCTCGCGGTCGCGCGCGGCCGGCACGTCGCGCTCGCGACCGGCTACGCGCTCGCGGCCGTCGGAGCCGGGCTCGTGATCGCGGCGGCGGTCACCGCGTTCGTGCCGCTGGTCTTCCTCGGGCTCGCCGCATTCGGCGCAGGTTCGGCCGCCGGCCTGCAGGCGCGATTCGCGGCGACCGAGGTCGCGAGTGCCGGCTTCGAGGCGCGCGCCATGTCGCTCGTGCTCTGGGCCACGACGATCGGTTCGGTCGCGGGGCCGAACCTGTCGGAGGTCGGCGATGCGCTCGGCCGGTCGCTCGGCCTGCCCCCGCTCGTCGGCCCGTTCCTGATCTCGGGCGCGGCGTTCGCGATCTCCACACTGGTGGTCGCGACCCTGCTCCGGATGCCTCGGCCGGGCGAGCTCGCGGCCGAAGCGCCGACCAGCGCTTCTGGCGACCGAACCGGTGCGCGGGCTGCCGTCGCGCCGGGGCCCGACGCTGCCGCGGTCGCCGGGCCGGCCGCCGCGACGGGGGAACCCGGCGCCGACGAGCGCGTGGGCCCCGAGGCATCCGCCCAGCCCGCGCAAGAGGGCGCGGCTCGCACCATCGGATCGTGGCGCGCGCTGGCGATCGCGGTGCGCGAGCCGCGCGCGCTGCTCGCCCTCGCGGCGGTGGTCTGCTCGCACACGGTCATGGTCGCGGTCATGGTGATGACCCCGGTGCACATGCACGCGCACGGGTCGTCGCTCGGCTTGGTCGGGCTCGTGATCTCGATCCACATTCTCGGCATGTACGGGGCGAGCCCGCTCGTCGGCTGGCTCGTCGACCGCCTCGGAGCGATCGGGGTGATCGGCGCCGGCGCCGCCGTGCTGCTCTCGGCGACCCTCATCGGCATGCTCGCGCCTCCAGACGATGTGCTGCTCATCCCGCTCGCGTTGGGCCTGCTCGGCCTCGGCTGGTCGGCCGGGATGATCGGCGGGTCGGCGCTGCTGACCACGTCGGTCGGCCGGGATCTGCGCGTGCCCCTCCAGGGCGCGTCGGATGCCTCGATGAACTTCGCGGCCGCGTTCGCCGCCGCGTTCTCGGGGCTGGTGCTCGAGCTCGGCGGCTTCGCCGCGGTGAATCTCGTGGCCGCGCTCGTGCTCGTCCCCCTCGTGCTCGCGGGTGCGCGCGTGCTGCTGGGGCGGAGTCGCGCGGGCACGCGCACTCCCGACCGCGCCGACGCCTGACCGCACCGCTGCGAACGCTCGGGTTCTGTGCGGGTCCGGCGCGGTACGACCCGCCATCTGCGACCGCTCGGGTTCTGTGCGGGCGGCCTGGGCCGGGCCGGGCGTTGAGGGGTTGTCCAGGGACTGAGAGGGTTCCTCACAATTTTGGGTGCTGAACTGTCGGCTTCCCCCGCCCAGCCCGACCCGGATCCGTGCTTCACCGTGCCCAAAGAACCCACAGCAGTCCACTCTTCACTCTCCGCTCGCCGATTCCTTACTCAGGACGGACCCGCGAACACGCCGCGGAGCGGCGCGAGCCGTACCGCGCGTCGCGCACATCTTCCTGAGCAAGGAAACGCCGGCCGCGCATCGAGAGGTGTGCCGAGACCGGGTGCGCCGAGACATCGCGTCGAACCCGTGCGGGCCCGGCAGCGCGCCGCCGGCGCGCCCCGGCGCGAAGTGCGCCGCTGGGCGGCGATCTCATCGGCGACGGCCATCGTCGGCGTGAGCGCGTTCGGTGCGCTCGCGGTCACGAGCGACGCGCCGTCGACCGCACAAGCGGCCGGGCGGGCGACGGTGCCGGGCACGCTGGGCGCGCAGGCCGCGCCGCTCGCGCCCGTCGCCGACGAGATCAGCACCGCGGTGGCGGCGGCCAAGCCGACGATCACGAGCGGGCTGTCGACCACGCAGGCGCCCTTCACGGGCGGCACGCAGGTGACCGTCACGGGCGAGCGACTCGACCGGATCACGCAGGTCGCGGTCGGCGGCGCGCCCGCCCCGATCGTCGAGTCGAGCGCGGATCACGTCACGTTCGCGGTGCCCGCGACCGCGGATACAGCGCTCGGCGCCACGGCGGTGACCTTCGCCGATGCGGCGGGCACCGCACCTGACATCCAGACGGATGCCTCGGGCAGCACCGCGTCCGTGGCATCCGCCGCCGACCCGGCGAACGTGACGGCCGTGACCGGCGCGGGTGCTGACGCGGGTGCCGGCGCCCTGACGTTGACCTACACGACGGACCCGCTGATCGACGCCCAGGTGGCGTACGTGCTGACGTACTGGAGCAGCTACAACACCGCCGAGTTCCCGGTCATCAGCGGGTACGACTGCGCGAACTTCGCGAGCCAGTCGCTGCTCGCCCGGGGCTGGACGATGGATGCCGGCTGGAACCTCGACCGCGCCTCCGGCGCCATGACGCCGAGCTGGGCGAGCTCGACCGCGCTGCGCGACTACCTCCGCACCCGAACCGACCGCGCCACCGAGCTGACCGACGCGCAGCGCGACCAGGTCAAGGTCGGCGACATCGCGCAGTTCGACTGGGACGACTCGGGCGACCGCGACCACACCGCCGTCGTCACGCGCGTCGAGCGCACCGACGCCGGCACGAAGGTCTGGGTCGGCGGCCACACCAAGGACGCCGACTACTGGGACGTCGACACCGCGCTCGCCACGGGCGGCGGTTCCGTCAGCTACTTCTCGATCCGCTGAGCGCGCATCGCCGCGAAAACCGATCGGTGGCCTCCGTGCTTGAGCAATCTCAGACGTTCGCATGCTGAACTGTCAGTCGCTCCCGCTTCCGATCCCCCCCCCTACGCCGTGACCCAGGATTCCTCCGCTCCCCGCCGCCGCTCGAACTTCCGCGCGCCCACGCCCGGCTCAGTCGACGCTGATGCGTTGACCCGGGTGTTCGGTGAGACCGCCGCCCGCCGCTCCGAAGCACCCGATGCGGCCGAGACGCACGCCAACGAGTCGCGGGCCGCCGCCGAGGCGCCTGCAGTTCCCCTGTCGCCCGCGAAGCCGGACCCACGCATGATCGGTGACGTGCCGGCGCCCGCGAGCCCGGCCGTCCCGGCCTCGCCGGAGCGCGGCGGCGGCGCTCGGACGGGCCGCCGTGCGTCGGCCGACCCGATCGACGTCCGAGCACCCGAACGCCGATCCCAGCGCACCGGTCGGCGGCGCGCCGCCGCCGAGCCGTCGGCACCGCCCGCATCGCGCGTCGACGGCGCGTCCGCTCCGCCCGAGGCGCCCCAGCCCGAGGCACGACTGGCCGAACCGGCCGTGCCCGAGACGGGTCCGATCGAGCTGGCCGTGTCCGAGGCCGCTCCGCCCACGGCGCCTCCGTTCACAGCGGCCGCGCCCGAGACGGGTCCGGCCGAGCTGGCCGTGCCCGAGGCCGCTCCGCCCACGGCGCCTCCGTTCACAGCGGCCGCGCCCGAGGCGCGACCGGCCGAGCCGGCAGCGTCCGACACCGCTCCGCCCACGACGGCCGTGCCCGAGACTGCTCCGGCCGAGCCGGCCATGCCAATGGCTGGGCTGGCCGAACCGGGCGTGCCCGAGACGGGGCCGACCGAACCGGCTGTCCCCGAGGCCGTTCGAACCACGGCGGCCGTGCCCAAGACGGCACCGACCGAGCCGACTGCGCCCGAGGCACGACCGGCCGAGCCGGCCGGTTCGGCAGCGCGCAACGAGACCGTGTTCCCGTGGCGGCTCACGCCGGAGGCGCCGGTCGACGTGCCCGACGGGCGCGCCCCGGCCGAGGAGCAAGCTCCCCGTCGCGGTCGCGGTCGCGGTCGCCGGCGCCTCGTCGTGGGTGCGTCCGCGGCCGCCCTGCTCGTCGTCACCGGCCTCGGTGCGCTCGCCGTGGTGAACGACGTGCCGGCGAGCCTGTTCGACGTGTCCGCCGCGAACGACCCGGCGCAGCCCGATGCGCTCGCGGGCGCGGCATCGCCCGCGATCACGAGCGACCTGTCGGAGCCCGCGGCGCCCTTCACGGGCGGCACCTCGGTCAGCGTGACAGGCGAGCGCCTGGACGAGGTGACGCAGGTCTCGGTCGGCGGTGCGCCGGCCACGATCCTCGAGGCCTCTGCCGACCAGCTCACGTTCGCGGTGCCCGCCACGACCGACGATGCCATCGGCGCGGCCGAGGTCGTCTTCGCCGACGCCGACGGGCGGCCCGTCAAGGTCGCGGTGCCCGCGTCCGGGGCCGCGGCGTCGGCCGAGGCATCCGCGGGCTCCTCGTCCGAGCCGGAGGCCGCCGACGGGGCATCCGCCTCCGACTCGCTCACGCTCACCTACACGACCGATCCCGGCATCGATGCGCAGCTCGCCTACGTGCTCGCGCACTGGGACGACTACAACACCGCGGAGTATCCGGCGGTGCCCGGCAAGGATGCCGTGAACTTCGCCAGCCAGGCCCTGATCGCGCGCGGCTGGACCATGGACGACGCCTGGAACGTCGACCCGTCGACCGGCGCGATGTCCGCGGCGTGGTCGAGCTCGACCGCGCTGCGCGAGTACCTGCTCACCCGCACCGACCGCGCGACCGAGCTGACCGACGCGCAGCGCGACCAGGTGAAGGCCGGCGACCTCGCCCAGTTCGACTGGGACGACTCGGGCGACCGCGACCACACGGCCGTCGTCACGCGCGTCGAGCGCACCGACGCCGGCACGAAGGTCTGGGTCGCCAGTCACACGAAGGACGCCGATTACTGGGACGTCGACGCCGCACTCGCGTCGGGCGGCGGCTCGGTCAGCTGGTTCTCGATCCGCTGATCCGCCGCCGCTGATCCGCGCTCGCGATCCGCGCGCCGCCGCTGAGCCGCGCCCCCCGAGCTGCACCCGCGCGCTCGACGGGCTCAGCCCGTCGCCAGCACATCGTCGAGCGCCGACACCCCGGCTGACGTGTCGAGCACGACGACCGAGCGCGCGGGGAGCACGAGCGCCGCGGCCTCGGCCGGCAGCGCGGCTGCGGCGTCGTGCTCGGTCAGGACGCCCGAGTGCAGCAGCACCCGCCCGCCGAGGGCGGTCGCCGCGCCGGCCGGGCCGAGGTTCACGGCGATCGCGATCGGGCCGCGGTGCACGATGACGGTGCGCGCCTCCTCGTCCACGTCGACCCGGGTGCCATCGAGCCGCGGGTCGGTGATCTCCGGGCGCGCCTTGCGCAGCGCGATGAGCGACCGGTACCACTCGAGCATGCGCGTGTGCGGGGACCCGGCCGTCGCGTCGCCGGCATCGGCGGCCGGATAGGGTTCGCGCCAGTCGAGCTTCGACCGCCGGAACGTCTCGGGGTCCTGCGGGTCGGGCACGACGTCGGGGTCCCAGCCCATGCGCGCGAACTCGGCGATGCGGCCCTCGGCGGTCGCTTTTCCGAGCTCGGGTTCCGGATGCGACGTGAAGAACTGCCAGGGCGTCGACGCGGCCCACTCCTCGCCCATGAACAGCATGGGCGTGAACGGCGAGAGCAGCGTGAGCGCGGCCGCGATGGCGAGTCCGCCTTCGTCGACGGATGCCCCGAGCCGGTCGCCGGCCGCCCGGTTGCCGATCTGGTCGTGGTCCTGGTCGAACACCACGAGGCGCCAGGCCGGGGTGCGCTCGAGATCGAGCGGCCGGCCGTGCTCGCGCCCGCGGAACGTCGATGTGGTGCGGGCGTGGAAGAACCCGCGTTCGAACACGTCGCGGAGCGCCGCGAGCGGTGCGAAGTCCTCGTAGTAGCCGACGGTCTCGCCCGACACCGCCACGTGCACCGCGTGGTGGAAGTCGTCGCTCCACTGCGCGTCGATGCCGTACCCGTGCGCTTCGCGCGGGCGGATCAGCTTCGGGTCGTTCAGGTCGCTCTCGGCGATGAGGGTGAGGGGCCGGCCGAGGTGCGCGGAGAGCGCGTCGACGCGCTCGGCGAGCGCTTCGAGCAGGTGCACCGCACGGTGGTCGACGAGCGCGTGCACCGCATCGAGCCGCAGCCCGTCCACGTGGTGGTCGCGCAGCCACATCAGCGCGTTCTCGATGATGAACTCGCGCACCTCGTCGGAGTCGGCGCCGTCGAGGTTGATCGATGAGCCCCAGGTGTTCGCGCGCCCTTCGTGCAGGTAGGGCCCGAACTCGGGCAGGTAGTTGCCGCTCGGGCCGAGATGGTTGTAGACCACGTCCTGGATCACCGCGAGTCCGCGCGCGTGGCAGGCGTCGACGAATCGCTGATAGCCGGCGGGGCCGCCGTACGACTCCTGCACGGCGTACCAGAGCACGCCGTCATAGCCCCAGTTCCATTCGCCGTTGAAGGCGTTGACCGGCAGCACCTCGACGGCGTCGACGCCGAGCTCGACGAGATGGTCGAGCCGCTCGACGGCCGCGTCGAACGTGCCCTCGGGCGTGAAGGTGCCGATGTGCAGCTCGTAGATCACGCTGCCCGCGAGCTGGCGCCCGGTCCATGACCCGTCCTGCCACACGTGCTCGGCCGGGTCGAACACGCGCGACAGTCCGTGCACCCCGTCGGGCTGCCACCGCGAGCGCGGGTCGGGCCGCGGCGTCTCGGCGTCGTCGATGAGGTACCCGTAGTCGCGGCCCTCGGCGGAGGTCGCCCACCAGCCGCCCGGCTCCTCGGTCATCGGATGTCTCGTCCCGTCGAGGTGCAGCGCCAGACGCTGCGCCTTCGGCGCCCACACGCGGAACTCGGTCACGCCGGATCCTCCCTCCAGGCTCACGCCAGCTCTCCTCTGATGGTCACAGCCCTTCCACGTCCACGAGCAGCGCGACGGGGTACCGGTCGAGCACCTCGGCGAGCCGCAGCTCGCCGCCCTGGTGATGGCGCCCGGTGAGCACGTCGACGACCGGCGCGCTGCCGACGTCGACGACGGTGTCACCCCAGCCGCCGCGCCGGGCGAGTCCGACGGGCAGCCGGGTCGCGAGCGTGATCGCGCCGCCGCGGTCGAACGCGACGAGATGACCCGCCGCGCCGCCGGATGCCGCGAGCGGCATATAGTCCATGAAGAGCTCGGGTCGGTCGCGGCGGAGCCGCAGGGCGCGGCTCGTGACGAGCAGTTTGGCGGCACCGCCGGCGTCGACCTCGGGCAGCGCACCCGTGTCGAGTTCGGCCAGCATCCGGCGGCGCAGCGCAAAGTCGACCGCGCGCCGATTGTCGGGGTCGACGAGCGACTGCTCCCACAGCTCGCTGCCCTGGTACACATCGGGCACGCCCGGCGCGGTCAGCTGGATGAGCTTGGCCGCGAGCGCGTTCGACCAGCCCGGCGCCTCGAGCAACGCCACCGCCTGTGCGACCAGGGCGCCGACGCGCGGGTCGTCGAAGACCGCGTCGACGGCCGCGTGCATGCGCGACTCGAACGCCGCATCGGGCTCGGTCCAGGTCGTCGAGACGCCGGCTTCGCGGGCGGCCTTCTCGACATAGGCGTGCAGGCGCTCGCGGCTCGCGGGCCAGGCGCCGACGACCGCCTGCCAGAGCAGGTGTTCGAACGGGCCGTCACCGAGCGGTGCGAGCGCGCGCAGCTCCTGGAAGACCGCGGCCCACTCGGCCGGGAGCTCGGCGATGACGTCGAGGCGCGCACGCACGTCCTCGCCGCGCTTCGTGTCATGGGTCGACAGCGTGGTCATCGACCGAGGCATCCGCTCGAATCGATCGCGCGATCGCGCGTGGAACTCGTCGACGTCGATGGCGAACTCAGCCGGGTCGCCGCCCACCTCCGTGAGGCTCGTGAGCCGGGTGTAGCGGTAGAAGGCGGTGTCCTCGACGCCCTTCGCCATGACCATGCCGCTGGTCTGCTGGAAGCGTCGCGCGGCCGGGTGCTCGGGGTCGGCGAGGATCGGGAGCAGACGCTCGACGACCGGGGCGAGCTCTGGCCGGAGCTGCACCGTCCGCTGGGCGGCCTCGTGCAGATGCTCGACGCCGAAGGGCAGGTACGACCGGTAGACGGGGAACCACGCGAGCAGCTCGGCGACGGCGTCGGCCACCGCGCCCGGAGCCTCGTCCGCCGAGGTCGCGTCGACGAGCATGCGATCGAGTCGCAGCACCTCCGAGCGCAGGATGCCGTCGGCGATCGCGCGCTTCGTGCCATGGATCATGGTCGCCCAGTGGGCCGTCTCGCCGCCGCGCAACGCGGTGTCGAGCTCGGTGAGCGGGGACTCGCCGGCCGGATCCACGAGCACGCGGTCGACGTCGGCGAGCGCGTCGTAGCCCGTCGTACCCTCGGTCGGCCACTCCTCGGGCATGCGTTCGTCGCCCTCGAGGATCTTCTCGACGAGCACGTACGCGCCGCCGGTCAGCTCAGCCAGCCGCGCGAGGTAGCCGCCAGGGTCGAGCAGCCCGTCGGGGTGATCGATGCGGAGCCCGTCGACGAGACCTTCGCGCAGCCAGCGCAGCACCTCGACGTGGCTCTCGTCGAACACCCATGGCACCTCGACGCGGATCGCGGCGAGCGTGTTGACCGCGAAGAATCGCCGGTAGTTGAGGTCGTGGTCGGCGCGCCGCCAGTCGATGAGCTCGTAGTGCTGGCGGTCGTGGACGGCACGGGGGTCGTCGCCCGCGTGCGCGGTTCCGGATGCCACGGGGAAGCGGTGATCGTAATAGTGCAGCTCGAACCCTTCGCCGCTGTCGGACGTCGCGACGAGGCGCAGCGCGGAGACGTCGTCGGCGCTGCCGAGCACCGGGTGCCGCACGCGGCCGGCGCCGAACTCCCAGTCGATGTCGAACGCCTCCGCGTAGCGCGAGGCCCGGCCGTTCGCGAGCACGTCCCACCACCACGCCATCGCCGCGGGCGTCGCGACACCCACGTGGTTCGGCACGAGGTCGGCGAGCACGCCCATGCCGAGCGCGTGTGCCGCCGCGGACGCCCGCGAGAGAGCCTCGGGCCCGCCGCGGGCGGGGTCGACGAGCGAGTGGTCGACCACGTCGTAGCCGTGGTCCGAGCCGGCTTCCGCCTCGAGCAGCGGTGAGAGGTAGACCCAGTCCGCGCCGAGGTCGTGCAGGTAGTCGGTCACCGCCGCGACCGCATCCAGGTCGAACGCCTGCCGCACCTGGATGCGGTACGTCGAGACGGGCGTTCGCATGTCCGCGCTCACTGCACCGGGGTGGTGATCGCGCCCGTGCCGGACTCCGAGTGGGCGGTGCGGCCGGCGAGCGAGGCGGCGACCGAGTGGTCGGGTTCGACCTCGGCCTCACGGTGGGCCCGCAGTACGAGCATCGACCGCTCTTCGAGCTCGAACGTGTCGCCGGCGCTCTTCGGCGCGCTGTCCGCCGTGCGACCGGCGGTGTCGATCACGACGTCCCAGGTCTGGTGCATGCGCCGGGGGATCGTGAAGCTCGTGGGCTCGGGCTCGGCGTTGTAGTAGAGCAGGAAGTCCACGTCGGTGATGGGCTCGCCGCGCGTATCGCGCTGCCGGATGCCATTGCCGTTGAGGTAGACGCCGACCGCCCGGCCGAGCGGTGCGTCCCAGTCCTTCGGCCGCATCTGGCTGCCGTTCGGCCGCAGCCAGACGATGTCGGGCAGCGGCCGCCCTTCGTTCTCGGCACCCTCTTCGGCTTCGACGGGGCGCCCGTCGAAGAACCGGTTGCGCCGGAAGGTCGGGTGGTCGTGTCGCAGCTGCAGCACCGCGGCGGTGAACTCGATGAGCGGACGGTCGGCCTCGTCCCAGTGCACCCAGCTCAACGCGGTGTCCTGCGCGTACGTGTTGTTGTTGCCCTGCTGGGTGCGGCCGAGCTCGTCGCCGTGCAGCAGCATCGGCACGCCCTGCGAGAGCAGCAGCGTGGCGATGAAGTTGCGCTGCTGACGGGCACGCAGCTGCAGCACCTCTGGGTCGTCGGTCTCGCCCTCCGCACCCGAGTTCCACGAGCGGTTGTGCGATTCGCCGTCGTTGTTGTCCTCGCCGTTGGCGTCATTGTGCTTCTCGTTGTACGACACGAGGTCGCGCAGGGTGAAGCCGTCGTGGGCCGTGACGAAGTTGATCGAGGCGACCGGCCGCCGGCCGTCGCTCTCGTAGAGGTCGGCCGAGCCCGTGATGCGCGCCGCGAACTCGCCGAGGGTCGACGGCTCGCCGCGCCAGAAGTCGCGGACGACGTCGCGGTACTTGCCGTTCCACTCGGTCCACTGCGGCGGGAAGTTCCCGACCTGGTAGCCGCCCGGGCCGATGTCCCACGGCTCGGCGATGAGCTTCACCTGCGAGACCACCGGATCCTGCTGCACGAGCTCGAAGAAGCTCGACAGCCGGTCGACGTCGTAGAACTCGCGTGCGAGGGTCGCCGCGAGGTCGAAGCGGAATCCGTCGACGCGCATCTCGGTGACCCAGTAGCGCAGGCTGTCCATGATCAACTGCAGCGAGTGCGGGCTGCGGACGTTCAGCGAGTTGCCCGTGCCCGTGTAGTCCGTGTAGTACCGCCGGTCGTCCTCCTCGAGCCGGTAGTAGGCCTGGTTGTCGATGCCGCGGAACGCGATCGTGGGGCCGAGGTGGTTGCCCTCGGCGGTGTGGTTGTAGACGACGTCGAGGATCACTTCGATGCCCGCCTCGTGCATGGCGCGCACCATGCTCTTGAACTCCTGCACCTGCTGGCCGAGCTCGCCGTTCGAGGCGTACTCGTTGTGCGGCGCGAAGAACCCGATGGTGTTGTAGCCCCAGTAGTTGCGCAGGCCCTTCTCGAGCAGGGTCGAGTCCTGCACGAACTGGTGCACCGGCATGAGCTCGATCGCGGTGATGCCGAGCTTCTTGAGGTGCTCGATCACCGCCGGGTGCGCGAGGCCGGCGTAGGTGCCGCGCTGCTCCTCGGGGACGTCGGGGTGCAGCTCGGTGAGGCCCTTCACGTGGGCCTCATAGATGACCGTCGACGAGTAGGGCGTGTTCGGGTGCCGGTCGCCGGCCCAGTCGAAGAACGGGTTCACCACGACCGAGTGCATGACGTGCGCGGCGGAGTCGTCGTCGTTGCGCGAGTCGGGGTCGCCGAAGTCGTAGCCGAACAGCGACTGGTCCCACGAGAACGCTCCCGCCATGGCCTTCGCGTACGGGTCGAGCAGGACCTTGTTCGGATTGTGCCGGTGCCCGTGCGTGGGATCGTACGGCCCGTGCACCCGGTAGCCGTACCGCTGTCCCGGCTGCACCTGCGGCAGGTAGGCGTGCCACACGAACGCGTCGACGTCCTGCAGCTCGATGCGCGTCTCGGTGCCGTCCTCGCCGAAGAGGCACAGCTCGACGCGCTCGGCCGACTCGCTGAAGATCGCGAAGTTCGTGCCGCTCCCGTCGAAGGTCGCGCCGAGCGGATAGGCGGTGCCGGGCCAGGCTTCCATTGGGCTCCTTCAGGAACACGTGACGTGGGTGACGGAACTCATCATGCGTGGTCGCGGCAGGGCGCCTGAGCGGGTTGCGCGATCCCGGCGGCCATGCCATGCGCATCGACCGCGGCTCGCGCGCGGTGACTCACGCGAGCCGCGGCCCGCGCGAATCAGCCGAGGGCGTCGCTGACGATCCGTTGCGCCTCGGCCTGCACCTGGGTGAGGTGGTCGGCGCCCCGGAACGACTCGGCGTAGATCTTGTAGACGTTCTCGGTGCCGCTGGGACGCGCGGCGAACCAGGCATCCTCGGTCTGCACCTTCACTCCGCCCACGGCGGCGCCGTTGCCGGGCGCGTGCGAGAGCTTCGCGGTGATCGGCTCGCCCGCGAGCTCGGTGGCGGTGATCGCCTCGCCGTCGAGCTTGCCGAGCGCGGCCTTCTGCGCGGGGCTCGCCGGAGCATCCGTGCGCTCGTATGCCGGGTCGCCGTAGCGCGCGACCAGGTCCCGGTAGAGCTCTGAGGGCGACTTCCCCGTGACCGCGCGGATCTCGGAGGCGAGCAGGCACAGCAGGATGCCGTCTTTGTCGGTCGTCCAGACGCTGCCGTCGAAGCGCAGGAACGACGCGCCGGCGCTCTCTTCGCCGCCGAAGCCGACCGACCCGTCGACCAGTCCGGGCACGAACCACTTGAACCCGACCGGCACCTCCCAGAGGTGGCGGCCGAGCCCGGCCGCAACCCGGTCGATCATCGAGCTCGACACGAGCGTCTTGCCGATCGCGGCATCCGGGCGCCAGCCGTCGCGGTGCCCGAACAGGTACTCGATCGCGACGGCGAGGTAGTGGTTGGGGTTCATCAGCCCGCCATCGGGCGTGACGATGCCGTGCCGGTCGGCGTCGGCGTCGTTGCCCGTGAGGATGTCGAACTCGCCCGCGTGGTCGAGCACCGACGCCATCGCGTGCCGACTCGACGGATCCATGCGGATCTTGCCGTCCCAGTCGAGCGTCATGAACGACCACGTCGGATCGACGCGCTCGTTCACGACCGTGAGGTCGAGGTCGTACCGGTCGCGGATCGCCGCCCAGTAGTTCACCGAGGCCCCGCCCAGCGGGTCCGCCCCGATCGTGATGCCCGCCGTGCGGATGGCCTCGAAGTCGATGACGTTCGCGAGGTCGTCGACGTACCGGCTGCGGAAGTCGTAGGTCTCCACGCCGCTCGGCTCGGCCTGGTTCACGCCGCGGAGCTCATCGGCGATGAGCTCGTTCGCGCGGTTCGCGATCCAGCCGGTCGCGTCGGAGTCGGCCGGTCCGCCGTGCGGCGGGTTGTACTTGAACCCGCCGTCCTGCGGCGGATTGTGGCTCGGTGTGATGACGATGCCGTCGGCCTCGCCCTCCGCGCGGCGCGCGGGGTCGTTGTTCCAGGTCAGGATCGCGTGCGACAGCGCCGGCGTCGGCACGTAGTCGTCGAACTCGTCGACGAGCACGCGCACGCCGTTCGCGACGAGCACGTCGACCGCCGTGGTCTGCGCGGGCGCCGAGAGCGCGTGCGTGTCGGAGCCGATGAACAGCGGGCCCGTGATGCCCTGCGCGGCGCGGTACTCGCAGATCGCCTGCGTGATCGCGAGGATGTGGTGCTCGTTGAAGCTCGTCGAGAGCGACGTGCCGCGATGGCCGGAGGTGCCGAACGCCACGCGCTGCTCGGGGACCGAAGGGTCGGGCTTCAGGTCGTAGTACGCCCGCACGAGCGCCTCCACGTCGATGAGGTCGGACTGGGTCGCCGGGGTTCCCGCTCGCTCGTGCATGAGGCCAGTCTGCCCCGGCTCGACGGTCCGGCTCCACCCCTTGCGCTGCCTCGCTCAGCCGAGCAGCGCGTGCAGGCCGGTCGCGATCGAGAAGATGGCGAGCCCCGCGAGGGCTCCGACGACCGTGCCGTTGATCCTGATGAACTGCAGGTCGCGCCCGACCTGCACCTCGATCTTGTCGGTCGCCTCGCGCGGGTCCCAGCGTTCCACGGTCTCGCTAATGACGCCCGCGATGTCGTGCCGGTACGTGCGCACGAGGTAGGCCGCGGCATCCGTCATCCAGGCGTCGGCCTTGGACTGGAGCACCGGATCGTCCGCGAGGCGCGTGCCGAACTCGAGCACCGCCTGCCGGAGCCCTTCGCGGAGCGCACTCGCCGGGTCGTCGAGCGCTTCGTCGAGCGTCGACTTGAGCGACGCCCACGCCTCGGCCGCGAACTCGCGCACGCGCGGGCTCTCGAGGAGGTCGACCTTGAGCGCCTCGACCCGCGCGATCATGGCCTGATCGTGCTGCAGCCGGTCGGTCAGCTCGCGCAGGTAGGCGTCAACGGCGAGCCGCAACGGATGCTCCGGGTCGTCGCGGACCGCCCGGATGAAGCCGAGCGCCTCGCGGTGGGTGCGGTCGTCGACGAACCGGTCGACGATGCCGGGGAGCCAGCGGGGGAGCCGGGCGGAGACCATCCGCCCGAGCGCGTCGGGGTTCGCCTCGAGCCAGGCCTCCGCCTGCTCCACGAACGCGTCGACGGCGTGCCGGTGCTGGCCGGCGGCGACGAGCTCCGAGCCGAGGCGGCCGATCGTCGGGCCCCAGTCGGGCGCGAAGAGGTGGCGGCGCGCGAGGCGCTCGATGACGTCTTCGACGTCCTCGTCGCCGAGCAGCGTCAGTGCGGCGCGCGCGGCGACCGCGGCCTCGTCGGTGAGCCGGCCGGCGTTCGCCGGTTCGCGGAGCCACTCACCGAGCCGGCGCGCCACGCCCATCGAGCGGAGCTTGCCGAGGACCACATCGTCGGAGAGGAACTCGAGCTCGACGAACGCGCCGAGCGTGCGCCCGATCTCGTCCTTCCGGGTCGGGATGATCGCGGTGTGCGGGATCCGCAGGCCGAGCGGGTGCCGGAACAATGCGGTGACCGCGAACCAGTCCGCGATCGCGCCGACCATCGCCCCCTCGGCGGCGGCACGCACGTAGCCGAGCCACGGGTAGCGGTCCTGGAGGGCGAACGCCACCGCGAACACGATCGCGGCCAGCACCAACAGGCCGGTGGCGAGCCGCTTCATCCGGCGGAGCGCGGCGAGGCGTTCCGCATCCGGGGTCCACGCGGCGGCGGACTGCGGTGTCGTGTCGAGCGTGGTCATGCCGGACCTCCTTGCGACTGCCTCACGGTACTCCCGGCGTACCGGCCGGCGTACCGGCGCCACGGTATCTTCACCGGTGCCCGCGCTGGCTAGGCTTGCCAGCATGACGGATGCCGTGCCACGCCCCTCGGAGACGTACTCGTATCTCGGGCCAGCCGGCACGTTCACGGAGGCCGCGCTCAAGCAGGTCCCCGAGGCGGCAGGCAAGCCGTGGCGGTCGGTGAACAACGTCGGCGAGGCGCTCGCCGACGTCACGAGCGGCCGCAGCGTGGCCGCGATGATCGCGATCGAGAACTCCATCGAGGGCGGCGTCTCGGCGGCGCAGGATGCGCTCGCGACCGTGCCCGGGCTCCGCATCATCGGCGAGGTGCTCGTGCCGGTGAACTTCGTGCTCGTCGCGCGTCCCGGCACGACGCTCGCCGATGTCCGGGTGGTCAATGCGCATCCGGTCGCGTACGCGCAGTCCCGCGGCTGGCTCGAGCGCAACCTGCCCGACCACGGCCACATCCCGGCGGCGAGCAACGTGCAGGCGGCCACCTCGCTCTTCGACCCGGACAGCAACGCCGACGCCGCGGTCGCGCCGCCCGGCATCGTCGACCAGCTCGACGTCGGTGTGCTCGCGATGGACATCGGCGACAACCCGAACGCGGTGACGCGCTTCGTGCTCGTCAGCCGCTCGCGCCGCATTCCGCCGCCCACCGGCGCCGACAAGACCAGCCTCATCGTCGAACTGCCCGACGACGAGCCGGGTTCGCTGCTCGCCATGCTCGAGCAGTTCTCCACCCGCGGCGTGAACATGTCGCTGCTGGAATCCAGGCCGATCGGCGACGCGCTCGGGCGGTACCGCTTCGTCATCGACCTCGACGGGCACGTCGAGGACGAGCGCGTAGCCGACGCACTGCTCGGCCTCCGCCGGTTCAGCCCGCGCGTCATATTCCTCGGCTCGTACCCGAGCGCCGACCGCCGCGAGGTCGAGTACCACTCGAAGTACGACGATGAGATCTTCATCGAGGCGCGGGACTGGCTGCGCGGCATCCTGACCGGCGAGCCGACGGGCGAACACGACGGCTGAACCTCCATCGGGACGCCTAAGCTGGCGGTGGCGCCACCCGAGAAGGAGGAGTCGTGAGTCAGGGCCCCTCGACGTTCGACCCACGGTACGACATCCGCTACCAGCGCGGGTACACCCCGCCATCAGACGAGCAGGTCGGGGCAACGGCGACGGATGTCTCGTCGACGACGGATGCCTCGTCGGCGACGCAGCCCGTCGCTGCGCAGCCCGTCGCAGTGCAGCCCGTCGCGCCGGATCCCGAGGCCGCTCGTGGAGCCCGGACCGAACCCGCGCCGACGGACGAGCGAGTGACCCGCGCGCCCGCCGAGCCCCGCCCGGCCGGCTCCGCCCCGGATGCGGCGGCGCCGGGTGCCGCCGCGGACCTGGCCGACCCGGTCGCACCCGTCACACCCGCCGCGCCTTGGGCGCACGCGATCGTCGCGCGCTGGCTCTGGCTCGTGTTCGGTGCCGGCGCGGCGTTCACGATCGTCGGCACCGCGCTCTACTGGAGCGTCGTCTCGCGGCAGAACCCGTTCGAGAGCGGCGCCGGAGCGCGGGACACCACCGTCGACCAGATCCTGACGTCGCTGACCCCGGCCATCGTGCAGGCCGGCGTGCTCGGCATGGTCGGCGCGCTCCTCGCCTGGGCGCTCATAGGTGCGCGCGGCGCGCACCGGGACCGAGCGCGATGAACACGGGGCGCATCGCGACGTTCGCGCTCGCCGTCTTCGCCGTGGCGGGTGTCGTGGGCACTGTGGCGGTGTGGCAGGCGGGCAACGCGAGCGCGGTGCTGTGGTCGGGTCGCGAGCCCGGCGACGCAGCCCTGATGGCGTTCGCGCTGCTGCAGATCAGCTACGGTCTGGGACTTCCCGCGTTCGCGACGCTCGCCGCGGCCTCGGCGTTCGCGCTCGTCGTGATCGGCGCACGCGCGGTCAGCGTGCGATGGGTCGAGCGCGAGGTGCGCGCCGCGGCGCCCGCCCAGGTGTCAGAGCGGCGCACGGACGATGAGCGCGTGCGGCTCGATGTGGAAGTCCGCCGCGACGAGTGACCCGAACTCGTCGCCGTCGATCTCCAACTCCTGCGGCTCGCCCTCGATCCGGATCGCGACATGCCGGCCACGACCGTAGACGACCTCGCGGCGCCGGTTGCCACCGGTGAGGTCGATGATCTGACGACCCATCGCCGACTTTCGGAGCACGCGGTTGTCGACCATGATCTTGCGCCACACGAACAGCCAGCCGAGCGCGTTGCGGGGCTGCAGCACGATCACGTCGAGCTGACCGTCGTCCAGTTCGGCGTCGGGGATGAGCTCGATGTTGCCGGGCAGATACCCGAGATTCGCGACCAGCAGGCTGCTGGCCTTGGGCCGGTGCAGCCGGCCCGAGTCCACGCGCCAGGTCGCCCGGAACGGGATCGAGGCCGGGAGCGAGCGGATGCCCGCGTCGACATACGCGAGCCAGCCGACCCGCTTCTTCAGGTCGGGGTTGGTGTTCGCGATCATCGTGGCATCGATGCCGATGCCCGCCATGACGAGCGAGGTATGCGATTCCTGGCTGCCGTCGGGGCGACGGATGTCGGCCACGAGCACGTCGACCTCACGATCCACGCCCGCGAACGCGAGCGTGATCGCGTCGTCCTGATCATTCACCGGGATGTCGAGGTTGCGCGCGAACAGGTTGCCGGTGCCGAGCGGGACGAGGCCCATCGGCACGCCCGTGCCCTTCAGGCCGGCGGCGACCGACCGGATCGTGCCATCGCCGCCAGCTGCGACCACGAGGTCGACGCCCGCCTCGACGGCTTCTCGCGCCTGGCCGGTGCCCGGGTCGTCGACCGTGGTCTCGAGCCACAGGCTCGGCCCATAGTGCTGACGTTCCTCGGCCTGCGAGACCGCGGCGCGGAGCTCGTCGATGCCCTCCTTGCTGGGGTTCGCGATGATCGCCGCGCGCGGCTGATCCGTCACGGCCGCCTCGGCGGTCGTGGCATCCGTCACTTCACGCTCCTGGTCGCCCACGATCGCAACGGTACGGCATCCCGGCCCGCCCGACGGGGCCTTGCGGAGCCGCGGCTAGACTGGCTCGCGTGATCGACCCCGTGCTGCTCCGCGAGAACCCCGACCTGGTCAAGCATTCACAAGAGCTGCGCGGCGAGTCCACCGCGCTCGTCGACGAGGCGGTCGAGGCGGATGCCTCGCGGCGGGCCGCCATCACCGAGTTCGAGTCGCTCCGGGCCGAGCAGAACGCGTTCGGCAAGCAGGTCGCCACGGCGCCGAAAGACCAGAAGGCCGCGCTCGTCGCGCAGGCGCAGACCCTCGCCGCATCCGTGAAGGCCGCGAACCAGCGCGCGAACGACGCCGAGACCGCGTTCACCGAGGCGGTGCAGCGGCTCGGCAACATCGTCATCGACGGGGTGCCTGCGGGCGGTGAAGACGACTACATCGTGCTGCGCGAGGTCGGCGAGATCCCCGCGTTCGGGTTCGAGCCGCGCGATCACCTCGAGATCGGCGAGCGGCTCGACGCCATCGACATGTCGCGCGGCGCGAAGGTGTCGGGCGCGCGCTTCCACTACCTGAAGGGCGTCGGGGCGCGGCTCGAGCTCGCGCTCATGAACCTCGCGCTCGACCGCGCGCTCGCCCAGGGCTTCACGCCGCTCATCACGCCCACGCTGGTACGGCCCGAGATCATGCAGGGCACCGGATTCCTCGGCGCCCACTCCGAAGAGATCTACTACCTGCCCGACGACGAGCTGTACCTGACGGGCACGAGCGAGGTCGCGCTCGCCGGCTACCATGCCGACGAGATCCTCGACGTATCGAAGGGGCCGCTGCGCTACGCGGGCTGGTCGACCTGCTACCGCCGCGAGGCGGGCAGCCACGGCAAGGACACGCGCGGCATCATCCGCGTGCACCAGTTCAACAAGCTCGAGATGTTCAGCTACATCGACCCGGCCGACGCCGAGGCCGAGCACGAGCGCATGCTCGGCTGGCAGGAGGGCATGCTGCAGTCCCTCGGGCTCGCCTACCGCGTGATCGACACCGCCGCGGGCGACCTCGGGTCGAGCGCGGCCCGCAAGTACGACGTCGAGGCGTGGGTGCCGACCCAGCAGGCGTACCGGGAGCTCACGTCGACGTCGAACTGCACGACGTTCCAGGCGCGCCGGCTCGACATCCGGCACCGCGTCGAGGGCGGCAAGACGCAGCCCGTCGCGACGCTGAACGGCACGCTCGCGACGACGCGCTGGATCGTCGCGATCCTCGAGACGCACCAGCAGGAGGACGGATCGGTCGTGGTGCCCGAGGCGCTCCGCCCCTACCTCGGCGGCCTCGAGGTGCTCGAGCCGGTCGCATGAGCGAGTTCCCCGCCGGTCGAATCGCGCCCGACGAGCGCGCGCGTGTGCCGAGAGCCGACCCGTGGCTCGTCGCGCTCGACGTCGACGGCACCGTCATGCACGAGGACGAGACCATCGATGCGGCCGTGGTCGACGCCGTGGCATCCGCGCGCGATCGCGGCCACCTCGTGACGCTCGCCACCGGGCGGTCGTGGGCGACGACCGCGCCCGTGCTCGCGCATCTCGGGCTCGATCCCGAGTACGTGGTGTGCGCGAACGGCGCGATCACCATGGGCCGCGACGACACCGAGCCGAGCGGCTACGCGCGTGTGCACGTCGAGACGTTCGACCCGACCCCGGTCCTCGAACGCATCCGCGGGTTCCTCCCGGCCGGCAAGTTCATGGTCGAGCTGCCCGACGGGTTCCGCTTGTACACCGAGGGCATGAGCGACTGGAACCTCGCGAATGCGCGCGAGGTGGTCTTCGAAGAACTGCTCGACCAACGCGCCACGCGTGTGGTGGTCACGAGCCTCGAACACGAGGTCGAGGAGTTCCTCGCGCTCGTCGACCGCATGGGCCTGCATCACGTGAGCTACGCCATCGGCTGGACCGCATGGATGGACATCGCGCCCGACGGCGTGAACAAGGCGACCGCGCTGGAGCGCGTGCGCGGCTGGCTCGACGTGCCGATCGACCGGGTGATCGCGGTGGGCGACGGGCGGAACGACATCGAGATGTTCACCTGGGCCGGGGCGGGCGGCCGCGCCGTGGCGATGGGGCAGGCGCCCGACGAGGTGAAGGCGGCGGCGACCGAGGTGACCGGGAGCATCGCCGAGGCCGGGCTCGCGGAGGTGCTGCGCACGCTGCCGTGAAGGGGGTCATGTCCCGAGCAGCAGCGCGATCGCGGCGAACTCGGGGGTCTCCTCGAGTGCGGGCATGATCAAGTTGAATGCCGCCCGTTCGTCGTCAGTCCCCTTGAAGGCGGGAAGGACGGCTCCACGGACCTTCGCGAACGTCTTCTCAGCGTACTCGATCAGGGTGCGGTGCTCCTTCAGGAAGTCCAAGAGCTGCTCGCCGGCGAGACTCGTGGTGTTCAGTCGGGTGACGGCGAGCTCGTAGTCCTTCGAGACGCTCGCGAGTCCGATACCGCTGACATTGAGCTCCCAGTCGAGGGCGGTGCTGACCTCCTGGGTAGCGGTGCGCTGGAAAACCTCATAGACCTCGGTGCGTCGCCCGAAGTCAGTCGCGCTCGTTCGCTGTGAGAGGTACGCGCGCGGTTTGAACGTTTTCAGCGCCTTGTCGAGCGGGGTCGTGTTCTCGGTCACGAGCTGAATGACCGGTTCGGTCTGCTGAGCGGTGGCTGCGCCCATTTTCGGTGCGACCTTGAGGGCGGCGACGGTGAGGCCGGTCGCCAGCACGCCTACGCCCATGAGGGCGTACTCCGAGTAGGTGAAGCGCTCGCGCGTTCCTTCGTCGAGGAACTGGACATGGTTGTCGTTGACATAGCCGAGGACCGCGAGCGTGGAGCCGGCGACGCCGGCGAGCGAGCTGACCGTGACGGAGGCGCCGGCCGAGGCGGCGACGGCGATCGCTGCAGCGGGGGAGAGGGCGGCGAGGGTCGCGCCGAAGGTCGCCCACGCGGTGACGACTGTGAACAGGACGCCCGCGGCGATGACGACGCCGTTGATCACGTCCGCGACCGAGAAGTGGCCGGTGGGGTCGATGTTGGTGATGGGGTTGGCGTTGGCGTAGCCGTACCGGTTCTGTAGCGGCAGAGTGTCGAGGGTGGTGAACGCGAACCGGTCGGGGGTGTAGGTGCGGACGGCGAGGTGTTGGGTGCCGGACGGGTTGGTGTACTCGCCGGCGTAGAGGAACGGGTATCTGGATGCCTCGTCGGGGGTGTGGGTCGTGGCTGTGGTGGTCGTGGTCGTGGTGCCGTAGTCGGTGTAGGCGTAGCGGGCGGTGGGGGTGCCGGTGGGGTCGGTGAGTTCGGTGGTGTTGCCGTGCCGGTCGTGGATGGCGTAGACGGTGTCGTCGGTGAGGGTGCGGGATTCGCGGGTGAGGCCGGTGAGGTAGCTCGCGGTCTGCGTCGTGTCGGCGGTGGTGTGGGTGTCGTTCAGGAGAGTGCCGTCGTCCCAGTAGAACCCGGTCGTCTGCTCGCGGGTGGTGAGGGTGGCGCGGTCGCCGGTGGCCCAGTACCCGGTGCGGGTCGTGGCACCGGTCGGGGTGGTTTCGCGGACGGGTTGATTCAGCGCGTTGTAGCCGCTCCGGGTGCCGTCGGCAGCGAGGGTCACCCCGCCCGCCTGATCGGTCACGGTCTGCTCCCGACCCAGCAGGTCATACACCCACCGCCCACCCGTCCGGGACTCGCCCGCCGCGGTCAGGGTCTTCTCGATGCTGGCGCCTCGCTCGTCGAAGCTCCGGGACGCGACCAAACGGTCGGTCGTCGCACCGGGGTCGTCATCGATGGGCGAAATGGTCGTGGTGATCGGCCGGCCGGCCGGATCGTACGTCGCCGTCGCGGTCCGGCCCAGCACGTCGGTGGCGGCGAGCTGCCGGCCGTGGATCAGGTCGGTGACGGTCGTGGTGATGCCCGCGAGGTCGGTGTGCGCCGCGACCGTCTCGGTCGTGGTCCGCGTGCCGGCCGCCAGATCGATCGACTCGGTGTGCTCGGTGACCAGCGGCTTGCCCTCACCGCCCTGCGGGTACACCCGCTCGGTGCTGACGAACCCGTCGGGGTCGACCACGAACTCCGTCCGCCCCGTCCGCGTGAGCTGGGCGTCGGTGCGTCGGCCCGCGTAGGTCTCGGCGACGGTGACCGCAGTGCGGGCCTCGTTGAGCGTGTACCTGGTCTCCGTGACCGACCCGTCAGGTGCCGCGGTGCGTTCGAGCACCGGCAATCCGATGGGCACCCGCTGGTCTTCCGGCAGGTCGGCCGGGACCTCGGCGTCGTACTCGGTCCTCGTGACCGTGCCATCCGCTGCGGTGTGCTCGGCGACCCGGCCGTACGCATCGAACACGAAACCCTCGGACACGGTCTTCGCCGTGCCGGTGACGTTGAACAGGGTCAGGTCGATGCCGCTCGGCCGGTCCACCCGCCCCGGTGCGCCGGCGTCGCGGTCGGGATACGCGAAGTGCTGCCGCTGGAGCACCCGCTCACCCGACGGCGAGCTCTCCGACGTGTCGCGACGCGTCATGGCCTGGGCGCCGTCGTACGTCGTCGTGACCCGGTTCACCCCGTCGGTGACCGCGGTCCGGAACTCGACCCCGCTGGTCGCCTGTGTCGCCGCGTCGGTGGCTGCGGGCCAGCCCGAGGCCAGCGCCGCGACGGCCTCCCAGTGACGCTCGACGATCACCTCGCCGGTCGCTGGATCGGTGACCGCGACCCGTTGCACCGCGGATGTGCCGTCCGGGAGCTGCTGCCAGGTGAGTCTCGTGACCGCTCCGCTCGCGGTGCCGACCTGTTCCACCAGCCCGGACGGGGCGTAGGTCACGGTCGTGCGCGCGCCCGAGGCATCCGTCACCTCGGCGACCTGGCCGCCGTCCAACTCGACCGTGCCGACCGGGCGGGCGTCGCCCGCACCCGCGCGCGACCGCACCTCGACCCTGGCCGGGTCCGACCAGTCAAGTTCGGTGACGACCCCGTGCTCGGTCACGACGCCCTTCAGCCGGTGACCGGGCCCCCACCGCCAGTCGACCCGGTTGCCATGCGCGTCCAGCTTCGCGACGGGGTCGCCCGCGGCGTCGAAGTACGACACCATGCCGCCGAGCTCTCGCAGCACGAACGCGTACTCGCGCTCGCCCAGCACGCCGTCGGCCCGTGGCGGCAACACGCCCGGCGTCTGCGCGAAGCGCACGTCGTCGCCGATGTAGCTGGCGAGCCCGGACGGTGCCGTCGCGTCGGCCTCGAACACGCCCTGCACCCCGCGGGACGGAATCACCCGAACCCCGCCCTGAGTGTCCACGTACGCGACCCCGCCCACGGACCAGCGCGGCCCGAACCCGAACCGGCCCTCGTCACGCCCTCGCGAATCCCACGCCAGGCTCAGCCCGCCCAGGGGCACCTCGAACGAGAACGACCCCGCGCGCTCGTCAAGCGTGCCCTGCACGCCGGCGCCGAGTGGCAATGCGCCCAGCACGGGCGAACCACCGCCGGCACCCGAGCCCTCATCAGCCGCCCACGACGGCGAGACGCCACCGAGCAGGAGGGCGGCACACAGTGCCCCGCCGAGCGCGGCACCCCGCCAGGTGTGCACCGAACCATCACGCACTACAGCCACCGCGAACTCCTGTGTTCGAACGAAGAGATGCCCAATTGTGACATATCAGTACAGCAACACACGACGTAATGAGACAGGTCGGCCCGGCGGGCCGTCGAGGCATCCGAGCGGAGCCTCAGCACCTTTTCAGGCGCGGCTGCGAGGCTATAGAGGATGTGCGTCCGCTAGAATCGGCCCATCTCCGCGCGAAGGCGAGCGTCGTGTCACTGCGCGGCGCCCGGATTGCGGGGTCGGGAGGGCTGTCCGAGCGGCCGATGGAGCTGGTCTTGAAAACCAGTGGGCAGCAATGCCTCGTGGGTTCGAATCCCACGCCCTCCGCACAATAGAGCCTGTCCAGTTCCGTCCCGCCGACCGTCCGAGAGGAGCCCGGTGAACCCCCAGGTCCCGCGTCCCACCTCCCGCCGCGCCGCGAAGACTCCGTCCGTGGCGCGCCACGGGCGCCTTCGCGCACACAATGTCTGGAAGTCCATCGCGAAGGTCGTGGCATCCACCGTCGCCGTCGTGCTCGTCTCGGGCACCGCGGTCGCGGCGTACGCCGCGTGGGACCTGGCCAACACGGTGCAGCCGACCGTCAAGCTCGACAGCGAGAAGGTGCTCGAGGGCGTGCCCGACGTCGGCGCGATCGAAGGCGGAGTGAACCTGCTGCTCATCGGCAGCGACAGTCGCGCCGGTCAGGGCACCGGGTTCGGCGACCCCGACGAAGAGACCGCCGTGCTGAACGACGTGACGATGCTCATGCACATCGCCGAAGACCACTCGCACGCCGAGGTCATCAGCTTCCCGCGCGACATGCTCGTGGACGTGCCCGCGTGCAACGACCCCGAGAACCCCGGCGAGACGCTCTACGAGCAGTACGACGTGAAGATCAACACGGTGTTGTCGTACGGAGGCATGGACTGCGTCGCGAAGACCGTCGAGAACCTCACCGGCGTGACGATCCCGTTCGCGGGCATCGTGCAGTTCCTCGGTGTCGCGGGGCTCTCCGAGGCGGTCGGCGGCGTGGACGTCTGCGTCGCGGAGCCCATCGAAGACGAGTACACGGGCATCTTCCTCGACCCGGGCACGCACACGCTCGCCGGCATCGACGCGCTGCAGTTCCTGCGCACGCGGCACGGCGTCGGTGACGGATCCGACCTCGGGCGCATCTCGAACCAGCAGGTGTTCCTGTCGTCGCTCGCGCGGAAGCTCCAGTCCGACGGCACGCTCAACGATCCGGTCAAGCTGTACTCGATTGCGAAGGCCGCGCTCGCCAACATGCAGCTCTCGAGCAGCCTCGTCGACCCGACGAAGATGATCTCGATCGCGAAGGCGCTGAAAGACACCGACCTCGAGAAGATCGCGTTCATCCAGTACCCGACCGCGTACGTCGACGGTGGTGGTGCCGTGGCTCCCACCGCGGCGGCCGAGCTGGTGAACACGGCACTGCAGCAGGACCTGCCGGTGACGTTCGACCCGAACGCCCAGAACAACGACTTCGGGTCGGCGGCCGACCCGAACGCGGTCCCGCCCGAGGCGCCCGTCGAGGGTGAGGCACCCGTCGAGGGCGAGGCGCCGGTCGAGGGTGAGGCCCCGGTCGAGGGTGAGGCGCCCGCCGACCCCGAGGCGCCCGCGCCGACGCCGACCGAGGCGCTGCCCAGCACGGTCGCGGGGCAGACCGCGGCCGAGACGCGCTGTTCGTCGGGCCGCACGCTCGGCGACCAGTAGCTCGAATCGTCATTCCCGGCGGGTCCGGGTTATGATGGCAGTCGCGTGTGCGCGAGCGCACGCGAGGAGACGTCGCATAGTCCGGTCGAGTGCACCACCCTGCTAAGGTGGAGTCCCCGTAAGGGGACCAGGGGTTCAAATCCCCTCGTCTCCGCTCATGTCCTGAGTCGCGACATCGTTGACAAACGGTGTCGCGGCTCGGGATTTTTTTGTGGGTTCGCGCTGTCGCCGTGCCGGTGGTGTTGGGATGCCACCTATCGCACACAAAGATGTCATGACAGGATGATTGTGAGCGGTACAGTTGCCCAATGGAACACAATGATGAGGCCCTGCTCGCTGAGGTCCGATCAGAGGCGCCGGTGCTGCAGGTGCCGCGCTTCGATCACGCGATCGCTCGCCGCATCGGCATGACTGCGGCGACCCGGGCGGAGCGGGACGGGCTTCCCGTCGCCATCGGGGTGATGCGCGGTGCGCAGCGGGTGTTCCACGCGGCGTTCGAGGGTACGACGGCCGAGCACGACGACTGGTTGCGCCGGAAGGTCAACAGCGCGGTGCTCCACGAGGTGCCCAGCCTCGAGCTCGTCCTCCGTCAGCGGGTCGCCGGCCGGGTGCCGGATTGGCTCGACCCGCACGAGTACGCGGTCGCGGGCGGTGCGGTGCCGCTCTTCCTCGCGGGCAGTCTCGTGGGCGTGGTCGTCGTGTCCGGGCTGACCGAGACGATGCGCGCCGACCATGACCTCGCGATGGCGGCGATCCATGACGCGATCGGTGGGGCCTCGTGAACGGCGTCGATCGACGCTCGCCGATCCCGTTCTATCTGCAACTCAAGGATGCGATCGTCGCGGACATCGCGCGCCGCGCGCTCGAGCCCGGTGATCGACTGCCAGGTGAGATGGAGATGTGCGAGCACTACGATGTCTCGCGCACGGTCGTGCGGCAGGCCCTGCTCGAGCTCGAGCGCGAGGGGTTCGTGCGGCGCGAGAAGGGTCGCGGCACGTTCGTCGGCGATCCGCACAGCTCACGCGGTATCGGCGGCGCGCTCGTCGGCACGTTCGAAGACATCCAGAGCAATGCGGGGGAGCAGCACTCGAGCCTGTTGCGGCGCGGCCTGGTCTCGGCCTCGCCGCAGGTTGCGCGCGATCTCGGCATCGACGAGGGCGTGGAGGTCGTCGAGATCGAGCGGCTCCGCGAAGTCGACGGGTCCCCTTGGGCCTACACGCGCACCCAGCTCCCGCTGGACATCGGCCGTCCGTTGCTCGACATTCCGCTCGAGGACGTGTCGCTGTTCGGCATCCTCGAACGCGAGTACGGCGTGCGCTTCGATCATGCGAAGCGTTCGGTCGAGGCGGATGTCGCGAGCGAAGCGGTGGCGAACGCGCTCGGTGTCGCGGTCGGCGCGGCCATGCTGATCATGCGGAGCCTCTCATTCGACGCCGACGGGCGTGCCATCGAGCGCTTCGCGGGGTGGCACCGGGGTGATCGCAGTCGGCTCGACATCGAAGTTCGAAACGCACATGACGCCCCGATTTGACATCCTGTAATTACAGGTTGCACACTAGCTCCAGCGCACGCGCCTGTGCGCACCTCGAGCAATGGAGCAGAGCATGGCCGTGAGACCTCGCACCGCAATCCTCCTGGGCGTCGCCGCCGCGGCGGTTGTCGCGATCGGCGCCACCGTCGCCATCAACGCCGCAGGATCGTCCTCCGACCAGGACACCGTGACCTGGTGGGTCCCCGACTGGGATGCCGCCGCGGCGGAGACCATCGTCGAACAGTTCGAGTCGGAGCACCCCGGCATCGACGTCGAGATGGTCACCACCACCGGCGACACCATTGCGAACCGCGTGTCGGTCGCGCTCGACTCCGGCACGACGCCCGACGTGATCACCGAGTCGATCGGCCGCATTCGCGGCTACGCGGACGCGGGACAGCTCGCCGACCTGAGCGATCTCTACGGCGGCGACATGCCGACCAGCGACTTCGCACCGGGGCTGGTGGAATCGCTCACCTTCGACGGCGGCACGTACGCCGTGCCGTACCGGTGGGCCACGAACGCGCTCATCTACAACCCGGAGCTCTTCGAAGCCGCCGGCATCGACGCGCCCCCGGCGACCTGGGACGAGTTCGTGGAGGATGCGCGCACGCTCACCCAGGGCGACGTGGTCGGCACCGCATGGCCGATGCAGGGCGACGCGATGGACCTCATCCTGCGCTACCTCGACTTCGCCGTGTCCGATGGCGCGTCGATCGAGAACGGGACGCCGCAGTTGACCGAGGCGTCGAGTGCCGCCGCGATCGAGCTCATCGGCACCGCGATCCAGGAGGGCTGGGCGAGCCCGAGCTCGTTCGAGCTCGACAACACCGGCATCCGCGAACTGTTCCTGCAGGGCCGGATCGCCATGTACCCGGCAGGCGTCTTCGACGTCGACGAGGCGATCGCACAGGGCGCTCCGGTCGCGAGCGCGCTGCTGCCCGGTCCCGACGGCCCCGGCACCGCGCAGGGCGTCGGCTGGGCGTACATCGTGCCCGAGGCATCCACGCAGCAGGATGCCGCGAAGGAGCTCGTCGCCTTCCTCGGCCAGCCTGAGAACATGGCCGCGCTCACCATGACCTTCCCCGCCCGGATCAGCGCGTCCGAGGACCCGAAGTTCACGACCCCGGAGCGTGCGGCCTACGCCGAACAGCTCGCCGAGCACTCCGTCCCGGCTCCGAACGACCCGCGCTGGACCGCGATCCTCCAGTCCGTGCACGACCAGATCCAGCAGGTCGCCCTCGGCCGTGAGACCGCCGAGGGTGCCGCCGCGGCCATCCAGCAGCTCGCGGACGACGCGCTCGCAGGCTGAACGAGGACCCGATGACGATCACCGCCCCCAGGCCGGTCCGGCCTGCCCCTCGCCGGCGACGGGCAGGCCACCCCGTGGCCCTCATGATCCCGGCCGCCGTGTTGACGGCCGTGCTGATGCTCGTGCCGATCGTGTCGACGATCGTCCGGGTGATCGGCGACGGCGGCGAGGGGCTCGTGCGCCTCTTCGATCTGCCGAACATCTGGCCGATCATGCTCAACACCGCAATCTGGACCCTGGGGTCGGTCCTGGGCGGAATCGTCATCGGGTACCTCGGTGCACTGGTCCTGCAGTCGCCACGGCTCCGGCTCGTGGGCGTCTGGCGGGCGCTCGTCATGGTGCCGTGGATCATCCCCGGCGTCGTCGCCGCGACCGTGTGGCGGTGGACACTCTCGACCGACTACGGGATCCTGAACCAGACCCTGCTCGATCTCGGCATCCTCGACGCCCCCGTCCGGTGGCTGTCCAACCCCGACATCGTCCTCATCGCGGTCGCGATGATCCAGATCTGGGTGACCGCCCCGTTCGTGATGCTCATGGTGTCGGCGGCGCTCGCCGGCATCCCGGAAGAACGCTACGAGGCGGCCCGGCTCGACGGCGCCAACGCGCGGGTGATCCTCTGGCACATCGTGCTCCCGGCGATCCGGACGACGACCGGCATCTGCGTGCTCACCCTCGCGATCTGGGCGCTCAACTCGTTCACGATCATCTGGGTCACGACCTCGGGCGGCCCGGCAGGCGCCTCGACGATCCTGCCGATCCTGCTCTACCAGGCATTCCAGAACGGCGATCAAGCGCTCGTCTTCGCCGTGGCGATGGTGCAGCTGCTCATCGGCGCCGGATTCGCGGTGCTCTTCGCCCGCACCATGCGCACCGACCTGGAGGAACAGTCGTGACCCCCCGCATCGGCCGGACGCTCATCGGCATCGGCATCTGGGCGCTGCTGGCGCTCATCCTCGTCTGGAGCCTCGCGCCCGTCGTGGTCATGGTCTTCACGTCGTTCAAGGCGCGCGGGGACATCTTCTCGGTGCCTGCGCGGCTCCTGCCCGAGACGTGGACGCTCGACAACTACGTCTCGGTCTTCACGGCGAGCACGATGCCCCAGGCCCTGTGGAACTCGATCGTCGTCGGCGTCCTCGTTGCCGTCGCGACGCTCGTGTTCTGCTTCAGCGCCGGCTACGCGCTCGCGCGGTTCCGCTTCCGGTCCGCGCGCCCGCTCGCCCTGTTCATCCTGCTCGGGCAGGTCGTGCCGCTCACCGTCGTGCTGCTCCCGCTGTTCCAGATCATCTCCTCGGCGAACCTGCTCGACTCGACGATCGGCGTCGCGTTTGCGCACCTCGCGATCACGGTCCCGCTAGTGACGTGGATGGTGCGCAACCAGGTCGCGGCCATCCCAGTCGAGCTCGAGGAAGCGGCGATGATCGACGGGGGATCGCGCTTCGACGCGGTCACCTACGTGACGCTGCCCATTTGCGCCCCAGGCCTCGCTGCGGCCGGCATGTTCGCCTTCCTGCAGTCGTGGCACGAGTTCCTCTTCGCGTCCGTGCTCACGAGCTCGGCCGCCTCCAGGACCGCGCCCGTGGCGCTCACCGAGTTCTCGAATGAGTTCAGCGTGGACTGGGGCGCCACGATGGCCGCATCGGTCGTGCTCACGGTGCCCATCGTCATCGCGTTCGTCGCGATGCAGCGCTACTTCGTCGGCGGGCTCACCGGGGGAGCGGTCAAAGGATGAGGATCGTCGACATCCGCTGCGCCCGCATCGGCCGCAGCCCGATCATCCGGGTCCTCACCGACGAAGGCATCGACGGGTTCGCCGAGATCGAGTACTCGAAGCCGTACGTCGCCGACACGCTGCCCGTGTATCGCCGTTTGTTGCTCGGCGCCGACCCCACCGAGGTCGAACGCTGCATGCTGCGCATCCGTCGGATGGGCGCGTCCAAGCCCTGGGGTGCGATCGTCTCGGCGATCGAGATCGCGCTCTGGGACATCGCCGGCCGTGCGCTCGACGTCCCCGTCCACCGGCTGCTCGGCGGCAAGGTGCGCGATCGGATCCGCGTGTACAACGGCGGCATCCGAACCGATCTGGGAACGCATACGCCGGAGGACTACGCCGCATCGATGGCGTACATGGCGGCGTCGCCGGAGGGGTTCTCGATCCTCAAGGAGGGCGTGGGACTGCACGGGTTCATGGCGCCGAACACGCCCGACTTCCTCTACGGCGACCTGCGTGAGGGTCCGCTGCACCCGAACCGCGGCTTCATCACGCCGAGCGCCGTGAGCCACATCGTCGACTGCGTGGCCGCGATGAAAGACGCGATCGGTCCCACGCGCCGACTCGCGCTCGACATGGGGCCGGGCTGGGTCGTCTCCGACGCCATCACGGTGCTGCGGGCGCTCGAGCCGTTCGACATCGCCTGGGCGGAGGACGTGCTCACGGGCGACTTCGTGCCGTGGAACGACGTCGCCGGCTATCGCGAGCTCACCTCCTCGGTCGCCGTGCCGACCCACACGGGCGAGCAGCTCTACCTGCGTCAGAACTTCCGCGAGCTCATCGAGCAGCGTGCCGTCCGGGTGATCGGGCCCGATCCCGGAGACGTCGGCGGGCTCGCCGAGCTGAAGTGGATCGCCGAGTTCGCCGACCTCTACGGCGTCGGCATGGCACCGCACGGGGTCAGTAGCGGTCTCTTGGGACTCGCCGCGCTCATCCAGGTGTCGGCGACGCTCCCGGACAATCTCATCGCGTTCGAGTACCCGCTCGCGCAGGACCCGTGGTGGTACGACATCCTCGACGGCTTCGACTCACCGATCGTCGTCGACGGGTTCGTGCGTGTCGGCGACCGGCCGGGGCTCGGCTTCGAGTGGGACCGCGTCGCGGCAGCGAGGCACCTCGAGCCGGGCGCCGAGGACTTCTTCGACTGGAACCTTCCGGAGGACTGACATGCAGTGGACCATGAACCGGCTCGGGCGGAGCGGGATCGAGATCACCCCGCTGACGGTGGGCGGCGCGCCCCTGGGCTCGATGCCCGGCAACTTCGGGTACGAGGTCGAGGCCGAGGCGGGTATCGCCACGGCCCAGGCGACGCTGACAGGCCCGATCCGGGCGATCGACACCTCGTGCGCCTACAGCCGGGGCGAATCCGAGCGGCGGATCGGCGAGGCGATCCGCCGCGTCGGCGGCGTCCCCGAGGACTTCGTGCTCGCGACCAAGATCACACGGGATCTCGACACCGGCGACTTCTCGGGCGAGGAGATGCGCCGTGCGATCGCCGGGAGCCTCGAACGGCTCGGTGTCGACCGGGTGCCGCTCCTGTATCTGCACGACCCTGAGAACACGACGTTCTCGCAGGCGACTGAGCCGGGCGGCCCCGTCGACGTCATCCGCGAGCTCAAGGACGCCGGCGTCGCGGGCGCGATCGGCGTGGCAGGCGGAGACACCGCCACGATTCTCGAGTACGTGGAGACCGGCGTGTTCGACGTGCTCCTGACCCACAACCGCTGGACGCTCGTGAACCGCACCGCAGACCGCCTCATCGACGCCGCGACCGAACGCGACATGGGCGTTGTCAACGCCGCGGTGTTCGGTGGGGGTATCCTCGCCGCCGGCAGTGACGGCCGCACGCGGTACGGCTACCGGGAGGCGCCCGCCGTGTTGCTCGACGCGATCCGCGAGATCGAGCGGCTCTGCGCCGAGGCCGACGTTCCGCTCGCGGCGGCCGCCGTGCAGTTCTCGGCGCGCGACCCGCGGATCGGGACGACGATCGTCGGGGTCTCCCGGCCCGAGCGCATCGCGCAGAGCGTCGCGCTCGTCGAGCGGGACATCCCGGATGCCCTCTTCGACGCGATCGACCGCGCCGTCGCGCACCTGCCCGCCGATCTCGGCCCGCGCTGACCCGCATTCGGCGTCTCGCCGACCCGCTGAAAGGACCCCGAATGGCCATCCGCACCGCGATCGTCGGGTACGGCACCGCAGGCCGTGTCTTCCACGCGCCACTCATCGCCGCCGATCCGGCGTACGAGCTCGCGACGGTCGTCACCGGCTCGCCCGAACGCGCCGCAGCTGCGGCGGTCGCGTATCCGGGCGCGACCGTGGTCGGTGGCGCCGACGCGCTCTTTGCCCGCGCCGACGAGTTCGACCTCGTCGTCATCGGCAGCCCGAACGAGACCCACGCGCCGCTCGCGCTCCGCGCCATCGACGCAGGCAAGCACGTCGTCGTCGACAAACCCGTCGCCGTCACCGTCGCCGAGGCCGAGGCGGTCGTCGAGCGCGCATGGGCCCGTGGTGTGGTGTTCTCCGTGTTTCAGAACCGCCGGTGGGACGGCGACTTCCTCACGCTCCGGGACGTGCTCGCGTCGGGCGAACTGGGCGAGGTGCGGCAGTTCGAGTCCGCGTTCGAGTGGTTCGCGCCTGAACTCGGCGAGCGGTGGAAGGACACCGCCCCGCATGCCGCGGGCGGCGGCATCGCCTACGACCTCGCCCCGCACCTCATCGACCAGGCTGTGCAGCTCTTCGGCCCGGTCGCCGACCTGCACGCCGAGCTCGACGTCCGGCGCGCGGGCGGTGCCGCCGACGACGAGGCGTTCATCTCGATGCGACACGGGTCCGGGGTGCGGGCGCGACTGTGGATGAGCGCCGTGGCGCCCGCATCACGACCTCGCTTCCGGGTGGTCGGCGAGCACGGCGTGCTGACCTTCCACGGGCTCGATCCGCAGGAGCCGCAGCTCATCGACGGCGTTCGGCCCGGGGACCCGGGCTACGGTCGGCACGCCGACGGTCGAGCAGCCGAGCTCGAAGGTCCGAGCGGCGCCCGTCGGATCCCGTTGGCCGCCGGCGACTATCCCGCGTACTACCGCGCCCTCGCCGCGGCGATCACGGAGGGCCGGCCGGTGCCGGTCGATCCGGCCGACAGCATCGCTGCGCTCGCGCTGATCGAACAGGTTGTCGCCGGCGCACGATGACTCGGATCGCGGTCCCGGAACCTCACTGTTCATCGAGGCGTGGAACCGAGGGTCGGCCCCGACGTGGAGAAGTGGCCGCTGCACGCGGCACCCTGACGTTCGATCAGATCACGAGTATATTGGCACGATGAGCGACGAAACCGGACGACACATGTTCCGCTCGGCCATCTCATCCACCGAGGCATCGGTCAACGCACCCGATCCTGACGTTGCTCGTCGGGTATTCGAGATCGGCAGCTCGCTCCAGGAGCACCTGCTGAACGCGGCTCGGCTCGGCTCCGACCTCGACGCAGCACTTCTCGAGCTCAGCGCGAGCGGCAGCAGTGTCGAAAGCGTGGCGAACGAGGCACATGTTGACGTTGCACTCGTTCAGCATGTGTTCGGTGGTCACCAAAGCCTGGATTACTTGCTCCGGCGGATGATCGAATCATCCCGGTGAGAGCGAGTCAAACCACCCAGGTCCGGGGATCGGCGTGCACAATAGTGCACGCCGATCCGGTCGTTACTTCTTCACGTGGCACTTCAGCTTGTAGTCCGGGTGGTATCGCGTCGAGACGTGGACACCGTCCCGCACGAACAATTGAACTGAGACCCGCATCTTGCGCTCCTCAGACGAACTGCAAGGCGACGTGTACGCCAGAATCTTCACGCGGCTGAAGTCCTGTTGCGAGGGGCTCCTGTACGGACCCCGTTTCGTCTCCCAGATGAAGCATGCATCAGCCGCGCAAGTGTCCTCGAAAGTGACGACAACCCAGGATGGTGTGTGATCTCCCTCACAGGTCGCCCCACCACCCCACTCCAGGCCACCATTCACGACTCGCATCTCCGGGATCTGTGTCTCGCAATACCACGCATCCTCCGACAAGATCGCTTCGCCATTGGCATCGCGCTCGATCGGCACGCTCGAGACAAGACTGCGCCCTTCGTCCGCCCAGGTCGTCAGCGTCAGATCTGGATCAGCCGGATCAGGATGGGTGGTCACACCCCCGCTCTTGTTCAAGAGCGCGCGCAGTTCGGCAGGATCACCAAACTCCTCGACGGCCACCCGTTCATCGGCATACGCGGTCGCCTCATCTTCCGTCTCTGCCCCCGCCGGGATTGCAGGAGCGACAGACAACGCGAGCAAAGCCCCCAGCATCGTTGTGAGGCGAACGCCGAGGCGCCGCAGTTTCCGCCGAGAGATCGGCTTCGCACTGGTCATGTTCATTCTCGATACCCTCTCCGCTGAGCGCGACACTCAGCGATATGACCCTTCCCGATCACGAACAGGAAGTCCAGTACTGAAATATTAAACAATAATAGGTTGGTGCGTACTGAGGTGGGGTGATCGCTGCTATCGAATGCCGCGAGGGTCTGTGGTGTCCCGTCGCCAATTCATGGAGTCGGCGCAGCCCCTCGATCGTCTATTGCTCGCCGAGGACGCGGGCGTAGAACTTGAGGACGTTCTGCATGGTTGGGTGAGTCCCTGCCTCAGTGCTTCAGGGGGTCGCGGGAAGACGTGCCCAGGGAGCATGTCGTCCTAGCCGAACCGGCAGACGGCTTGCTGTCGAAGCGTCAATGAGTGGGGCATCCTCGGTAGTGGCCGAGGTCAGTGCGTCGCACTACACGGGCCCAATGACTCCGAAGCTGGCGGACTACATGGAAGCGGGTAAGGCCTTCGATGCCGGCGAGCGCCTTGTGGCGGCTCACCAGCTCCTGCTCAGTGTCGATTCGAGACACCGGCGCAGACCAGGCCGGCACCGATTCAGCGTGGGACGAAGCTGGTGATCGCCGTGTCAGCGACATTCACGGCGGCGCGGCCAAGCTCGTCGATGGTCGCGAGGCTCACGTTCGTGTACGTGCCGAGGTCGCCGCGTCCCGCTACCCCGGCGGGGGTTGTACCCCGCACCGACATCTCCGCCGAGTCGACGCCGGCCGAACGAATCGACGCGGCATGCACTCTTCCCCGCCGCGCACCAGAGCCTGGCACGCGAACTCGACGTCGAGGTTCGTGCTCGGTGCAACTGCAGCCGCCGTGTTCTCGGCACTGGTGATGACCGGGGGCTCCGCGGCGGCCGAGGAGATCCCCAGCAGTCCCTCCGCTGTCATCGAGTTCCCGCCCGGACTGACCATGCGAACCCTCGAGACCTCCGGCGCGGGCTCGATCCTGATCTCAGGATGCCCTGCCGGCGGCGCAGTGACCGTCGAGAGCTACTTGGAGGTCCCCCTCGGTAACGATGAGACGTCGTCGCTGCCGGTGTCGGTGTTCCCCGCCTTGACCGTCCCCGACGATGGCGTCGTCGCCCTCCCGCTGCTGCCCTTCACTGAGTTCCTCAACACGGTCCGACCGATGGCCGCGGCGCAGTTGGTGGTCGCGGCCCGGTGCGACCTCGGCGGTCCGTGGGTGAGCCGGAACGTGCCGCTCGGCGGCGGCTTGGGTGCAACTTCGCCGACGCAGGTCCCGCCACGGCCTGCGCCAGCCGCACCCACCCCCGCAGCGGACTGCCACGCCACACCAGGCGAGCACACCTCAGCCGCCGTCCCGGTTGAAGCCGGCCGATCCGTGCTCCCCGAAACCGGTAGTCCGACGGGCCTGACCGGCCCCATCGGCGTCGGTGTCCTGCTCACGCTCATCGGCGGCGGGATGATCGCCCTGCGATCGTGGGTGGACCCACATCATCGGGCGGCCAGAGACTGAGCGCCGGGCGGCGCCCACGCAAGCGGGTCGCCCGCGTACTTCGCGGCGCGCACGTCGCCCGCACGGGCGTAGCCCTCGAAGGATTCCACGCGGGCCGCACGGCCGAGCAGTCGCCCGAGCTCGGCGCTCGCGGCGGGCGAGCGGACCTCCTGGTAGGTCACCGTCTTCAGGTACTTGCCGGCCCACAGGCCGCCGGTGTACCGCGACGCCTTCCGGGTGGGCAGGGTGTGGTTGGTGCCGATGACCTTGTCGCCGTATGAGACGCACGTGCCCTCGCCGAGGAACAGTGCGCCGTAGTTGCGGAGCCGGTCGAGCGCGGCTCGCGGCGTCGACGTGAGGATCTGCACGTGTTCGAACGCGTACTCGTCGGTGAGCGCCCAGGCCTCGTCGAGGTCGTCGACGACGACGATCTCGCCGTAGTCGCGCCAGGCCGGCTCGGCGAAGTCCTTCGTCGGCATCCCGGGAAGCAGCCGGTCGACGTGTGCCGACACCTCGCGGCCGAGGTCGGCGGAGGTCGTGATCAGCACGACCGGCGAGTCCGGGCCGTGCTCGGCTTGGCTGAGCAGATCGACCGCGACGATGAACGGATCGGCCGACTCGTCGGCGACGATCAGCACCTCGGTCGGGCCGGCGAACAGGTCGATGCCGACTTCGCCGAACAGCTGCCGTTTCGCCTCGGCATCGAACGCGTTGCCGGGCCCCGCCAGCAGGTCGACCTTGCCGACGGTCTCGGTGCCGATCGCCATCGCGGCAACGGCCTGCGTGCCGCCGAGCAGGAGGATGTCGTCGGCGCCGGCCAGGTGCAGTGCCGCGACCGTCGCGGCCGGAACCTCGCCCGAGATCGGTGGCGTGCAGGCCGTGACTCGAGGCACACCGGCGACCTTCGCGGTGACGACCGTCATGTGTGCGGTCGCGACCAGCGGGTACCGGCCACCGGGCACATAGGCACCGGTTGCTCCGACCGGGATGTGCTTCTGGCCGAGGAACACACCCGGTTCGGTCTCGGCCTCGAAGTCCCGCATCGAGGCGAGCTGCCGTTCCGCGAAGTCCCGGACCTGGGCCTGCACCGCCACGATGTCGTCGATCGCCTTGGCCGGCACCGAGGCGACGACCTCGTCGATCTGCTCGGGCGACAGCTTGAACGACTCGGGCGTCTCGGTCATCGGATTCGACGACGTGACGATGGCGGCCTGGGACGTGATGTCGCTCACCACGGTCCGCTGCGACCTGGACGCACTGGCCGCCGCGGCCGTCGAGATGCTCGTCCGACGCATCCGAGGCCTCGACGCCGGGAGCCGTCGGCGGATCCCGGTCGAACTCGTCCTGCGCGGAAGCCACGGTCGCCCTCACCGGCGGTCTCGGTGACCCAGCCGCGCCGGCCGCGCCGGCCGCGCCGGCCGCGCCGGAGCCGGCGCTCAGCCCCTCCCCGGTGAGGCGGCGTCGATCCGGGTCATGAGCAGCCGCCGCTCGGCGTGGTTCGCGGTCAGCTCGCGGGCCCGGTGGTCCGCCTCGAGCGCGGCGTCGGCGTGTCCCTCGCGGCGCAGCAGCTCCGCACGCACGGCGTGCCACAGATGGGATCCCGAGAGTCGCGGCTCGAGTTCGTCGAGCGCCCGCAGGGCGGCCGGTGTGCCGGCGACCTCCGCGAGGGCGACCACCCGGTTGAGCTTGACGAACGGGGACGGATCGTAGATGAGCAGCAGGTCGTAGAGCACGAGCAGCTGCGGCCAGTCCGTGTCGTCAGCAGATGTGGCATCCGCATGGCAGGCCGCGATCGCGGCCTGGAGCTGCCAGCGTCCGGGGCGTCGCAGCGCGGCCGCGTGCTCCAGCGCGACTCGCGCCTCGGCGATCATGGCTTCGTCCCACCGGCTCCGGTCCTGCTGCGGGAGCGGAACGAACTCGACGCCGACCGCGCGCGCCCCCTCGCGTGCACGATGGAACCGCAGGAGCGCGAGCAGACCATGCGCCTCGGCCTGCCGCGGGAGCTCGTCGACCACGACCCGGGCGAGCCAGAGCGCGTCATCGGCGAGATCCCGGTCTGCCGAGGCGTCCGCCTCGGCCCGCAGGTGCGCGGCGTCGTACATGACGGCGATCATCGCCAGGACGCGATCGAGCCGAGGCGCGAGCTCGTCGCCCGCGGGGACCCGGAGCGGAATCCCGGAGGCCACGATCTTGCGCTTCGCGCGGGAAATCCGCTGCGCGACCGTCGGTACCGGCTCCAGGGTCGCCCGAGCGATCTGCGCCGTCGTGAGCCCCAGGACCGCACGGAGCGACAGCGCCAGCTGTGCCTCCGGCGCGAGCGCGGGATGACAGCACCCGAAGAGCAGCGGCAACCGTTCATCCGCCGGCGCTCGCTGCGGTGCCGACGGTGCCATCGGCGCCGACGGCTCCGACGCATCCGGAAGCAGCGCGATCTTCTCGCGCAGCCGCCGCTCGCGCCGCACCCGATCGAGGGCATCGTGGCGCGCGGCCATGGTGAGCCATGCCCCCGGGTTCGGCGGGACGCCGCGGACGCGCCACTCGCCGAGCGCCGCCGCGACGGCGCCCGCGACGGCGTCCTCGGCGAGGTCGAGATCGCCGAACGAGCGCGCGAGCGCGGTGACGATGCGGCCCGCCTCCGCGCGCACCACGCGAGCGAGGACGAGATCGGATGCCGCGCCGGAAGCCGGCTCCGGCGTGGCATCCGGCCCGAGGCTCACTGGCCGAACAGCTCCGCCTCGTCGTACATCGGCCGGATCTCGACCGAGTTGCCCGGGAGCTCCAGCGACGGCCAGGTGCGCGCGAGCGCGATCGCGGCATCGAGGTCCGGGACGTCGATGAGCGTGAATCCGCCGATGACCTCCTTCGCCTCGGAGAACGGGCCGTCGACCACGACCGGCCCCTGATCGCCGGCGCGCACGGTCGTGGCCGTCGAGGCCTCGTGCAACGCGGCGCCGCCGTCGACGATGTGCGCGGCGTTGTCCTCGTGCCACTGGAAGATCCGCTGCATATCGGCTTCGCTCCGCTCGGCGGGGACGACTGCGTCGAGCTCGGGATCGGACGTGAACATGAGTACGTACTTCACGGTGTGACTCTCCTTCTCGCGGGCGGCGGTCCTTCCGACCGTCCCATGCAGACAGCGAACGGGCAACCGCGGATTCGACACGCGCCTCCAGAATGCTTGCGCGTGGCCGCGCGGTCCGAGCGCTACTCCCACCGGAAGAAGCGCACCGCCGCGATGCCGAAGATCGCGGTCCACGCGGTCAGGACGATGACCTCCTGGAGCTCGGGCCAGGCACCCGCCGCGGTCGCGTTCAGGGCGAGCGCGCCGGCGCCGAGCGGGGTGAGCGCGACGAGGTCGCCGAGCAACCCGGGCATGGTCTGCACCGGCAGCCAGACTCCCGCTGTGAACATCAGCGGGAACAGCAGGATCGAACCGAACGCCGTCGCGATCTTCGCGGTGCGAGCGATGCCGCCGACCAGTCCGCCGAGGGCGAGGCAGGACGCGAGCATCAGCAGCGCGATGCCGAGATATCCGACGCCGTTCTGCGGCAGCGCGACCTGATAGGCGAAGAATCCGATCAGGATCGGAACGGCGCCACCGACGACCGCGGCGGTGCCGTAGATCAGGTACTGCGCGAGCAGCACGGTCCGCGGCCGCACGGGCGTGGTCGCGAACCGGCGCAGGATTCGTTGCTCCCGGTAGGTGGCGAGCACGACGGGCATCGCCAGCAGCGACGCCATCAGCATCGCGAGGATCACCGCGACCGGCACATAGATCGTCAGGAAGCTGACGCCGATTCCGTCGATCGGCTCGCGGAGCACCGGGACGAGCCCGAGCACGATGACCAGAACGGCCGGGAACCCGATGATCCAGAAGACATATCCGGGTTCGCGCGAGAACAGTCTCACCTCGGCCTTCACGACCGAGAGCGCCGTCGACGACATCTCACTCCTCCCCGTCCGGTCCGGTGAGATCGAGGAACGCGTCGTCGAGCGTCGCGTCCACGATGCGGAGCCGCTCGGGATGCATCCCGTCGGCGGTGAGCGCCTGCAGCACCGGGAGGACCGCCTCGTCGGTGAGGCTGAGCTCGAGCCTGCCGTCGTCGCGACGGCGCGCGCTCGCCACACCGTCGATGCGCTCGAGCGCCTCGACCTCGACGGCTCCCGAGATCGCGAAGCTCATGACGGTCGGCGCACCGATCCCGCCGATGACGCCTTCCGGTGTGTCGAGTGCGGTCAGGCGTCCCCGGTCGATGACGGCGACGCGATCGCACAGGTGACGGGCCTCCTCCATGAAGTGCGTGACCAGGATGACCGTCGTGCCCGCGTCGCGGGCCTCCTCGACGAGACGCCACACCTCCCGCCGCGACCGCGGGTCCAGTCCGGTGCTGAGCTCGTCGAGGAGCGCGACCCGTGGCCGGCCGACGAGCGCCAACGCGATGGCCAGCCGTTGCTGCTGCCCGCCTGACAGGTCGGCATAGCGGCTGTCGAGCTTCGGGCCGAGGCCGAGTCGTTCGGCGAGCGCGAGGCCGTCGACCGGGTCGTCATAGAACGAGGCGAACAGCGCGATGGCCTCGCGGACCGTCTGCTTCGCGGGAAGGCCTGCCTGCTGGAGCTGCACGCCCACGATCCTGGTCACGCGTGCTCGTTCGGCGTGCGGGTCCAGTCCGGTCACCTGGACGACACCGGCATCCGGCCGGCGGAGGCCGGCGATGCACTCGACCGTCGTCGTCTTGCCCGATCCGTTCGGTCCGAGGATCCCGAAGATCTCGCCGTCCTCGACGTCGAGATCGAGGTGGTCGACCGCGACGGTCGAGCCGTACGTCTTGCGCAGCCCGCGCACCTCGACGATCGCCATGGGGGTCAGCCTGCCAGAACGGCCGCCCGCCGAACAGCCGTCCCCGGTGAGGATGTCGCCCGTCGTGCCACTTCGTCGCCGGTCGCCCGCACCGCTTCAGCCCCGATTCAGTCGCGATCCGCCACGATGGGGGCATGCGTCTGCTCGTGGTCGATGACGAGGTCCGCCTCGCCGAGGGACTGAAGCGCGGCCTCGAGGCCGAGGGCTTCGCGGTCGACGTCGCGCACGACGGCGCCGAGGGCCTCTGGTATGCGCGGGAGCACGACTACGCGGCGATCCTGCTCGACATCATGCTGCCGCGCATGAACGGCTACGTGCTCTGCCGGACCCTCCGCGAGGAGCGCATCTGGACGCCCGTGCTCATGCTCACCGCGAAGGACGGCGAGTGGGACGAGGTCGAGGGCCTCGACACCGGCGCCGACGACTACCTCACGAAGCCGTTCTCGTTCGCCGTGCTCGTCGCGCGCGTGCGCGCACTCATCCGCCGCGGCGGGAGTGCCCGGCCGGCCACCCTCGAGGTCGGCGACCTCACGCTCGACCCGGCCGCACGCACGGTCGCGCGCGCCGGCACGCCCATCGAGCTCACGACGCGCGAGTTCGCGGTGCTCGAGTTCCTCATGCGGCGTGCCGGCGACGTCGTGCCGAAGGCCGAGATCCTGAACGGCGTATGGGACTTCGGATTCGACGGCGACCCCAACATCGTCGAGGTGTACATCCGGCACCTCCGCAACAAGGTCGACCGGCCGTTCGGGCTCGAGACCATCGAGACGTTGCGGGGTGCCGGCTATCGCATCGGCCCGGGCCCCGCCGGCCCGGGCGGCGCGGGCGCCGACGTCGCCGACCGCGGTGGCACGATCGGCGCGAACCGTGACTGAACGCCGCCGCCGTGCCGGCGTCGCCGTCCGCGTCACGATCGCGGCGACGCTCGTCGTCGCGGTCGCGCTCGTCGCCGGCGCGCTCATCTTCTGGGCCACGCTGCGTGCGTCCCTCACCTCCCAGCTCGACGCGGCGGCCCGGCAGGATGCCTCGGCCATCGCCCAGCAGCTGGACGCCCTCGACCTCGACGGCGGGAGCGGCAGCAGTGACGACGACGATGACGACGACGATGAGACATCGGCCGACGAGGCATCCGCCACCGAGGCATCCGCCGCCGATCGCGACGCGATCGAAGCGATGCTGCCCGATCTCGACGACGACCGGTTCGTCCAGGTCATCGACCGCGACACCGGCACGGTCGTCGCCGCGACCGACGCCGCCGATGACGCGCCGGCGCTCGCGGATCGCGACGGCGCTGCCCCCGGCACCGTGCGTCTGCCCGGCGAAGACGAGACGTACGCCGCCGCGGCCGAGCGCGACGGCGACTGGGTCGTGGTCGCCGGGCGCAGCACCGCGCAGGCCGAGTCGACCCTCGCGACGGTGGGGATCATGCTCGCGATCGCCGTACCGCTGCTCGTCGGTCTCGTCGCGCTCACCTCGTGGCTCACCGCGCGCCGCGCGCTCGCACCCGTCGAGCGCATGCGGCGCGAGGTCGACGCGGTGACCGGCACCGACCTGTCCCGCCGGGTCCCCGAGCCGGAGACCGACGACGAGATCGGCCGGCTCGCGCACACCATGAACGGCATGCTCGCGCGCGTCGAAGCCTCCGCGAACACCCAGCGCCGCTTCATCTCGGATGCCTCGCACGAACTGAAGTCCCCGCTCGCGTCGCTCCGGCAGTACGCCGAGGTCGCGCGCCTGCACCCCGACCGCATCACCCAGGCCGAGCTCAGCGAGGCCGTGCTCGACGAGGGCGGGCGGCTCGAACGGCTCGTGCAGGGCATGCTCGTGCTCGCGCGCGCCGACGAGCGCGCGCTGCCGCTCACGCTCGCCGACGTCGACCTCGACGACCTCGCGCTCGCCGAGGCGCGCCGGCTCGGCGCGGCGGCGACGGTCGCGACGGATGTCTCGGGCGTGGCGCCCGCACGCGTGCGCGGCGACCTCGGGCTGCTGCAGCAGCTCGTGCGGAACCTGGCCGACAATGCGGCGCGGCACGCGACCGGCCGGGTCGCGTTCACGACGGTGGCGGATGCCTCGGGCGTGAGCCTCGTCGTCGACGACGACGGTGACGGCGTGCCGCCGGGGGAGCGCGAGCGCGTGTTCGAACGCTTCGTGCGCCTCGACGATGCGCGGGCACGCGACACCGGCGGCAGCGGGCTCGGCCTCGCGATCGTGCGCGAGATCGCGGCGGCGCACGGCGGGTCCGTACACCTCGAGGGCTCGCCGCTGGGCGGCGCACGCGTGGTCGTGCGCCTCGCGGCCGGCGTCTCGTCGCCCGCCGTATCGCGTGTCTGAACGCGGCTTCAGCTCGCTTCAGGCTGGCTTCAGCGGTCGCGCGGGAGAGTGGGCCTACCAACGAGGAGGAACCCCATGAAGAAGCGCACCATCTGGATCACGTCGGCCGCTGCGGCGGGCGTGCTGGCGATCGGCGCGACGGCGGCAGCCGCCTTCGCGATCGGCTCGGATGAGTCGGACGACCGCGCCGACCGCGCCGGGGTGTCCGCATCGCAGGTCGACGCGGCCGTCGAGGCCGCGCTCGCCGAGGTCGGCGCCGGCACCGTGACGGACATCGACGTGGACGACGACGCGAGCCACGCGTACGAGGTCGACGTCCGGCTCGACGCGGGCGGCTCGGTCGAGGTGAAGCTCGACCGCGACCTGAACGTCGTGGCCGTCGAGGAGCGGGGCGACCGCAGCGGTGACGACGACGATGACGACCGTGGTGACGACCGTGGTGACGACAGCAACGTGGTCATCGACCCCGCCGACCGTCAGCGTGCCATCGATGCGGCGCTCGCTCACGCCGGCGGCGGCACCGTCTCCGAGGTCGAGCTGAGCGACGACGCCGACCACGTCTGGGAGGTCGAGGTGCAGCTGCCGAACGGCGGCGACCTCGATGTCGAGCTCGACGCGGCCTTCGCGGTCGTCAAGGCCGACTGACGGGCGCCGGCCGCCGGAGGCCGCCCCAGATGCTTCCAAATGGACGACCGGATCGCTTCTGCATTGACGACGTGATCGCTTACACATTGGCTCCCGCCAGCCGACCGCGCGTCCAGCGGGTCCACGGACGAGTACCGGCGCGGGTGGCACGCGCTCACGATTCACTTCGCAAAAGGGTCTTGCTTACTTCGTTTCTTCCCGGTAGAAAGTAGGCATGGTCGAAGAAGTCGTCGCGAGCCCCATCAGTCGCACGCGACTGCGGGAGATCAAGCGGCACGTCGCGATCGCGTTCGCGCGTGAGCACGGTGTCTTCTCGCGGGCCCAGCTCGCCGAGGCGACCGGCCTGAGCGCCGCGACCGTCACCCGGCTCGTGCGCGACCTGCTCGCGGAAGGCTACGTCGTCGAGACCGGGGCCGGGCCGTCGAGCGGCGGGCGTCCGCAGACCATGCTCGAGTTCCAGGCGGGCAACGAGCTGGTCGCGGTCGTCGACCTGCACGACGGCGAGATCGACGCCGCGCTGCGGGACTGGAACGGCGACCTGCACGGCACGATGGTCCGACGTCCGCTCGTCGACCTCAGACGTGACCTGCCCGAGGTCATCGGGGAGCTGCGCGACCAGGTCGGATCGCGGCTGAAGGCGACCGCGATCGCGATCCCGGGTGTGGCGATGGGCGGGGAGGGGCAGATCCGGCTCGCTCCGTCGATCGCGCGCGGAGAAGGGCCGGCGCTCGGCGCTGCCCTGCTCGACGCGCTCGACATGCCCGTCGTCGTCGACAACGACGTCAACCTCATGGTCGTCGGCGAGCACGTCGCCGGTGCGGCCGTCGACACCGACGACGTGTTCCTCGCGCACATCGGTGCGAGCGGCATCGGCGCCGCGCTGATGATCGACGGCGTCGTGCGCCGCGGCGCACGCGGCTCAGCAGGGGAGATCGGCTTCATGCCGCTCGGCGCGGCCCTCGCCCCCTCATCTGACGTCGGCGCGTTCGAGGGCGAGTGGGCGCTGGGCGCCCTGCACCGGCGTGCCGATGCCCTCCTCGGCCCTGGCGACGGGCCGCTGCTCGAGCGCCTGCGCGACGCGCAGGTACCCGCCGCCCGCCAGTTGCTCATCGACGCGTTGCGCGCCTGGGGACGAGCGATCGCCGCCGCGGTGTGCGTGCTCGACCCCGCTCGCGTGCTTCTGAGTGGACCCCGGATGACCGACGGCGACCTCGATGTCCTCATCGAGGAGACCAGCCGGTTCGTCCCCGGCGGGGTGGACATCCGCCCCGCTGCCATCGGCCCTCGCGCCCTGCACCTCGGCGCCGCGAGACGGGCGTTCGACGCCCACGACGCACGTTCAGCCCGCTGAGCCCGTCAGAGCATCATCCCCATTGCACACAGCACCCAGAAGGAGACATCGATGACGAAGCGATTCATGATCGGCGCGGTCGTCGCGGCCGCAGCATTGGCGCTGACCGGCTGCGCCGGTTCCGGCGAGCCCGCCGGCGGCGGGGCCGCCGAGGCCGAGGACCTCATCATCTACAGCTCTCGGGCCGAGCCCATCACCGACTACGTGGTCGAAGAGTTCGAGACCGCCTACCCCGAGTACGAGGGGAAGGTGCAGATCGTGAACCTCGGCGCCGGCGACATCCCTGAGCGCGTGCGTGCAGAGAGCGGCAACCCGCAGGCGAGCCTGTGGTGGGGCGGCACCCAGCAGAACCTGGCTGCCGGCGTCGCCGGCGACCTGCTCGCCGCGTGGCCCGACGCGCCGTTCGCCGACGAGATCGACGACGCGTTCAAGGACGCCGAGGGCCGCTGGTACGCGGAGTACCAGCTTCCGCAGGTGATCGTCTACAACTCGGACGTGCTCAGCGCGGACGAGGCACCCCAGGATTGGGACGAACTGATCGACCCCGCGTGGAAGGATCAGATCGTCATCCGCGACGTCGCGCCGTCCGGAGGCATGCGGTCGATCTTCGACGCCATGATCTTGCGTGAGTCGCCCGACGGCTCCGACCCGGAGCCCGGGTACGAGTACCTCCGGGCACTCGATGCGAACACCGTGACCTACGCGGCCGACCCGTCGGACCTCTACCTCCAGTTGAGCCGGCAGGCCGGGACCATCAGCGCTTGGAACATGCAGGACACGCTCATCCAGATCAACCAGAACAAGATGCCGTTCGAGTTCATCGTGCCCGAGAGCGGGACGCCGGTCCTCGTCGACGGCCTCGGCATCATCAACGGAGCACCCAACGAAGAGGGCGCGAAGCTGTTCGCGGAGTTCCTCTACGAGCCCGACGTCCGTGCCGCGCTCGCCGACGAGTTCTACCAGATCCCGGTCACCGGGCTCGAGTCGGAGCCCGAATGGCTCGAGGGTCTGACGATCACGCCCATGGAGGTCGACTGGTCGATCGCGGCCGAGAACGAGGCCACGTGGATCGACTACTGGTCGAACAACATCAAGAACCAGGGCTGAGCAGCTGAGCTGAGCGCGGGGGCCATCGGGCCCCCGCGCTCGTCGATCACGGTGGTGCACATATGACACGAATCCTTCTCACCGACGTCAACAAGAGCTACGGCGCGGCCGCCGGGCACGCGGTCAGCGACGTCAACATCGACATCGGCTCGGGTGAGTTCTTCACCCTGCTGGGGCCGTCCGGATGCGGCAAGACGACGACTCTGCGCATGGTCGCCGGGTTCGTGCGGCCGTCGGGCGGGACCATCCACTTCGACGATGACGACGTGACCCATCGGAGCGTCCACCGTCGCGGCACCGGCATGGTCTTCCAGAACTATGCGCTGTTCCCGCACCTGACCGTGGCGGAGAACGTCGCCTACGGGCTCAAGGTCCGCCGCACCGCGGCACCGGAGCGGCGGCGGCGCATCGACGAAGCCATCGAACAGGTGCATCTGCAGGGCCTCGGGGCGCGGCGGATCTCCGATCTCTCGGGCGGTCAGCAGCAACGCGTCGCGCTGGCGCGCGCCCTCGTCGTGCGGCCTCGCGTACTCCTGCTCGACGAACCGCTGTCCAACCTCGACGCCAAGCTGCGCGACGAGACGCGTCGCGAGATCCGGCGTGTGCAGTCGGCGAGCGGCACGACCGCGATCTATGTCACGCACGATCAGGCCGAGGCGATGGCGATGTCCGATCGCATCGCGGTCATGGAGGCCGGGCGCGTCCACCAGGTCGCCGCGCCTCGGGAGCTCTACGCGCACCCGGCGACGGCGTTCGTGGCACGGTTCATCGGCGACAGCAACGTGCTCGACGGCCGCCTGCTCACCGGAGTCGGGAAGCAACGCAGGGTGGCGATCGCCGGCCGCGACGGCGAGGCCGTCGAGCTCGACGTGACGCTGCCGTTCGAGCCGGAGGGCGATGGTGTCGCGCTCGCGGTACGGCGCGAGCATGTCTCGATCCATCCCGCCGGCACACCCGAGACGTTGCGTGGCACGGTGCTGGACGCCGAGTTCACCGGGATGACCACGCACGTGACGGTCGACATCGGCTCCGGCGTGGTGACCGCGGTCATGTTCGACGACGTCGAGCTGCCGCGGATCGACAGCGAAGTGGGCATCGGGTTCGTCGCGGGCCGCGTCCGCGGAGTGCGGGCATGAGTGCCACCGCGCTCGAGATGCCGAAGCTGAGCACCCGGTTCGCACGGGTCTTCACGGGGCCCGGCTTCCCCTACCTGCTGGCCATCCCGATCGTCCTCGTCCTCGCGGGATACGTGGTCGGCCCACTGCTCGCGACCTTCGCGGAGTCCGGCGAGGGGGCCGGCGCTGCGGCCAACTACGGCCGATTCGTCAGCGGCGAAGGCGCGGCCCTCCCCGCGCTCCTGACGACGATCGGCATCTCGCTGGCCAGCGTGGTGCTGTGCGGGATCATCGGCACGGTCATGGCGCTGCTGCTGCGACGCTTCGACTTCCCGGGGCGCAGGCTGATCGAGGCGTTGATCCTCATTCCCGCCGCGCTGCCGGCACTGATCGGCGCGGTGGCCTTCCAACTGCTGTACAGCAACATCGGCATCGTCCCGCGTTGGCTGCAGTCGGTCTTCGGCACGGACCAGCCGGTGCTGGCGGCGACCGGGATCGCCGGGGTGCTCGTGGTGCACGCGTTCACCATGTACCCCTTCTTCTACCTCTCCGTGTCGGCGGCGCTGGCCGGAATGGACGGCTCGGTCGAGGAGGCCGCGTCGAACCTCGGTTCGTCGCCGGCTCGCGTGTTCCGCACCGTGACGCTTCCGTTGCTGACCCCGGCCCTCGTCTCCGGGTCGCTGATCGTCTTCATGATGTCGATGGCGTCGTACACCGCGCCGCTGCTCTTCAACGTCGACCAGGTCATGACGATGCAGATCGTGCTCGCGCGGAACAACGGCGACCTCGCGCTCTCGGCGAGCTACTCCACGGTGCTCGCGGTGATCTCCATCGTCTTCCTGCTGCTGATGCGCTGGTACGAGAGCCGGCGCAACTACCTGTCGACGTCCAAGGGAACGGCTGTACCGCCGCGCCCCGTCTCCTCGCGGCTCGGGCGGGCGATCGCCGCGACGGCCGCAGTGATCGGCGCCATCGTGCTCCTCGCGCCCGTCGCGACGATCGCCCTCGTCGCGTTCTCCGAACGCGGATCGTGGACGAGCCAGATCGTGCCGTCGGCGTACACGCTCGAGAACTTCATCACGATCTTCACCGACCCCGAAGCCTTCCAGCCGATCCTCACCTCGCTCGGCCTGAGTGCGATCGCGACGGCCGGCAGCGTGGTCATGGGTGTGCTGAGCGCCTATCTCGTGCGCAGATACCGCTTCTTCGGACGCGGCCTCATCGACATCGCGATCATGCTCCCGTGGGCGCTTCCCGGGACCGTCGTGGCCATCAACCTCATCTCGGCGTTCAGCGAGGGCAACGCGTTCAGCTTCGACCAGGCCCTCGTGGGCACGTTCTGGATCCTGTCGCTGGCGTACTTCGTCAGGTTCGTCCCGCTCGTGTTCCGCTCCTCGGCGGCAGCGCTGAGCCAGCTCGACCCCTCCCTGGAGGAAGCCGCACGCAGCCTCGGCGCGGGATGGGTCCGTGCGTTCTCGACCGTGACGATACGGCTCATCTACCGCGGCATGCTCGCGGGCGCGCTGCTCGCGTTCGTCGACGGCATCGGTGAGTTCGTCGCTTCGATCCTGCTCTACACCCCGAAGGCGATCCCGATCTCCGTCGAGATCAACAACCGTCTCTACAGCTTCGACATGGGCGCAGCGGCGGCGTACGGCATGATCCAGATCGTGCTCATCTTCGTCATCGTCCTGGTGACGCGGAGACTGGAGTCGTCCGGCGGGCGGCGGCGGAAGGAGGCGCTGGCATGAGCCTGATCGATGTGCGGAGGGTGCTCGGCCGCGACACGGCTCGGACGTTCCAGGAAGCGGACTTCGCGGTCCTCCCGCTCGGATCGATCGAGTGGCACGGGCCCCACCTGCCGCTCGGGACCGACACCCTGATCGCCGAGGACATCGCCGCCTCGCTCGACGCCGGCGAATGGACCGGAGTGCTCTACCCGCCGGTGGTCTTCACCGCGGTGCCCGGGCAGACGCGGCACTATCCGGGCACGGTGGGGCTGCGACCCGAGACGATGGTCGAGGTCTTCTCGCAGCTCCTGGCCGGCCTTGCGGGCAACGGGTTCCGACGCATCCTGATCGTCAACGCCCACGATGCGAACATGGCGACCGTCCGCGCGGCGATGGAGTGGGTTTCGGGGGAGCACCCCGTGAGCCTGCTGCTGGCGAACTGGTTCCAGCTCGTGACCCCCGCCGAGACGACGTCGATCTTCGGCCCGGATCAGCCGCGAGGCCACGGCGGGGCCTTCGAGACGAGCGGCGTGCTGGGCATCGATGAGGGGCTCGTCGCCCTCGATGCCGCGACGGACCTTCCACCGCGACCCAGACTCACCGCGAGCGATCATGTGCTCGTGGAATCCCACCCGGCGCCGTGGCACGGCTGGTCCGGTCATGTCTCCCGTGTCGACACGGAGGGCGCGCAGCAGGTGCGGCGGATCGCCAGGGAGCGGCTGCACGGGCTGGTCGCCGAGTGGCTCGGGACCCCGGCTCCGGAGGCACCCGGCGTCCGGCCCTGAACGCGCGCGGACCCCATCCTCGCCTCTGTACGAACTCGCTCATGAAGGAATCCACGGTGCTCACCACCTATCAGCAGAACCACCTCGCCCCGACCTACCGCCTGCACGGTGAGATGCTCTACCCCCGCATCGTCGAGGCCAGCCGAGCCCATGTCGTCATGCTCGGCGAGGCCGGCCTCGTCCCCGCGGACGAGGTGTCGGCCATGCTCCGCGGGCTCGACCGGCTGCAAGCCGAAGCGCCCGACCTTCCCGTCTACGACGGATCGTTCGAGGACGTGTACTTCGCGTTCGAGCGCCGGCTCGCCGAAGCCATGGAGGTGCCGCGCTCGGAGCTGAGCGTGCAGCTCGCCAGGAGCCGGAACGACCTCGACGCGGCGATCTTCCGGATGATTCTGCGCGACCAGCTGTGCGAGGTCGGCCAAGCCGCGGTCGCGGCGGCGCGGGCCGCGCTCGACGCCGCGGGACGCACGCGCGAGGCGCTGATCATCGCCATGACCCACCGTCGTCCGGCGCAGCCGACCTCGATCGGTCACGTCCTCGCCGGTTACGCCGAGGCGCTGATCGGTGAGATCGAGGCGTACGACGGCGCCATCGAGACGCTGCAGCGCTCGCCGCTCGGCGCGTGTGCGATCGCCGGCACCGACCTGCCGATCCGCCCCGAGCGGGTCGCCGAACTGCTCGGGTTCTCGGGCCGCCTCGTGAACTCCTACGAGGCGGTGGCGGGCGCGGACCACCTCATGCAGCCCGCTCTGCTGAACGCCAGGGCGCTTGCGACGGGGAGCCGCCTGGTGCGAGTGCTCCAGGACTGGATGTCGTGGCGATGGATCGTGACCCAAGCGGAGTTCTGCCAGGGGAGCAGCATCATGCCGCAGAAGCGAAATCCGGTGGTGTTGGAGCACCTCGTGTCCATGACCGGGATGACGGTGGCGGACTCCATGTCGGTGCTCTCGAACGTGTCGACGGCCTGGTGGGAGGACTCGAACAACGCCACCACCGATGTGCAGGTGCGGCTCTGGGAGTCGAACGACCGGAGCCGGCGCTTCTTCGTCCTGCTCGAGGCACTGCTGCGGACCCTGGAAGTCGGGCAGCTTCCCAGCACTGACGAGATCGTCGCGGCCGGGACGACCACGACGGCTGCCGCCGACGTGCTCTCACGCGCGGGCGTGCCGTTCCGTGTCGCGCACGCGACGATGTCCGCCCTCGTGGATCGCGGAGACCCGCGCGAGTGGACCGCCGCCGACGTGCAGGCCGCGCTCGTCGAGCGCGCGCCCGGGCTCGTCGTGGACGGCGGAGTGCTCGATGCGGTGATCGATGTCGCGTCGCATCCGGAGCGCGTGCTCGACCGTGCCCAGGACGACGGCCCAGGTGCGGCGGCCGTGGCGGCGCAGCTCGACCGGCTCGGCGAGCGGCTGGCGAGCGCCGCCGCGCGCCTCGACGAGCGCGCAGCCCAGATCGAGGCCGCGGCCTCGCGGCTCGGCGAGGCGACGCGGGCGGTGGTTCGCTCGTGAGTGATGGTGGCACGCGTGTCATCGGCATCGACCTGGGGGGAAGCAAGGCTGACATCGGCATGGCCGTCGGCCCGCGGCTCAGCTCGTCCTCACGGATCGCGACGATGGCGAGGGAGGGAGCCGAGCAGGCGATCGAACGCGCGCTCGATGAGGCGCTGCGGCTGGCCGGTGGAGCGCCGATCGCGGCCGTTGCGCTGGCGACGCCGGGCGTGGTCGAGGGCGGTCGCGTCCGGCAGGCCCCCAACCTTCCCGGTCTCGAGGAGTTGGACGTCCCCGCACTGATCGCGCGCCGGCTGCCCGGCACCCGGCTGCGGCTGCTCAATGATGTGAACGCGGCCACGGTCGGCCTGCGCGGAACTGTGGTCGGGGGGTCCGACACGGCGCTCGTGGTCGGGCTGGGCACCGGCATCGCGGCCGGCCTGCTCCTGGACGGGCGGCTCTGGGAGGGGTCTCGGCACGCAGCCGGCGAGCTGGGCGAGGCGCTGATCTGCCCTCCGGGCTCGGATGTGCCCGTCCCGCTGGAGGTCGTCGCTGGCGGCCGGGCGCTCGACGAGCTCGCGGCCGGCTTCGAGCTGGCCGGGGCCCGGCAGCTGCTCGACGCCGCAGACGATCCGGAGGTGCGATCCGCGGTCCTCCCCCGCCTCGACGCGCTCGCGGGCGCGCTCGCCGTGGCCTGCCGTCTGCTCGATCCGGATCACCTCGTGCTCTTCGGCGGGCTCGCGGCGCACCCGCTCGTGCGCGCGCGCGTCGAGCGCATGCTGGTGTCGCACCGGTTGGGCGAGCTCAGGGTCCACTGGGTCGAGGAGGGCGTCCGCCCGGCGATGCAGGGCGCGGTCGCCGCCGCCGTCGAGTGCGTCGTCCCGTCAGGGGTCAGGTCGTGAGCGGCGTCCGCATCGAGATCCTCGCGCGGGCCGAGGCCGGCCGTTTCGCCGCGGAACGGATCGTCGAACGGGCAAGGTCGGGGCGGCTGCGCACCCTCGGAGTGGCGACCGGCAGCAGTGCCGAGCCGGTGTACGAGGCGCTCGTCCGACTGCCCGGTGCGCGCGCTGCGCTGGCGGGCGTCACGGCCTACGCGCTGGACGAGTATGTCGGACTCGCCGACACGGATGCGAACTCGTACCGTACAACGCTCGAGCGGCAGTTCACACAGCCCCTTGGCCTGACTTCGGCGGCCCTGAGGGTCCCCGATGGCACAGCCCTCGATCCACGAGCCGAGGCGGGCCGCTACGAACGCGAGCTGGCCGAGCGGGGCGGCGCCGATCTGCAACTGCTCGGCATCGGGTCCAACGGGCACATCGCCTTCAACGAGCCGGGAGCCGATCTCGACGGGCGGACGCACGTCGTCGAGCTCACGGCCCAGACACGGGCGGACAACGCGCGCTTCTTCACCGAACCCGGTGCGGTCCCGACCCTGGCGATCACGCAGGGCGTGGGCACGATCATGTCCGCCGACGAACTCCTCCTGCTCGCGTTCGGCCCGGAGAAGGCCGACGCGCTGCATGCAGCGCTCACCGGGCCCGTCACCAGCGCGGTGCCGGCGTCGGCCGTGCAAGCGCACCGCCGCGTCACCGTGCTCGCCGACGAAGCGGCCGCCGGACAGCTCCTCGCGGGCGGAGCCCTCGGCGAGCGAGATGTCTTGGTCCAGGGCATGACATCCGTTGGTGCGTGATGCGCAACACGCTAAACTTGTGCCATGATCAAGTCCTTCCGGCACAAGGGCTTGCGGGCGCTGTTCGAGAGCGGCAAGACGACCGGTGTACAGCCGAATCATGCGAGGCGGCTCCAGCTGCAACTCGCCGCGCTCGATTCGGCGCAGTCCATCAATGACATGAATATCCCGGGCTTCCGGCTTCACCCGCTGAAGGGCGGGATGGTCGGTCGATGGTCGGTCAGCGTGAACGGCAACTGGAGGATGACGTTCGAGTTCCGCGATGGGAACGCGTACGTCCTGGATTACGAGGACTATCACTGATGAACGAGCTGAAGCCCATGCACGACCCGCCCCACCCCGGTGAGCTCATCGCCGAGGTGTACCTCACGACGCTCGGAATCAGCGGTCGCGAGCTCGCGAAGCGCCTGGATGTCTCCCCGTCCACCCTGAGTCGAGTGTTGTCCGGCGCGAGTCGCGTGACTCCGGAGATGGCTCTGCGGCTGTCGAAGGCGCTCGGGCGGAGCGCCGAGAGCTGGCTGGCCATGCAGGACGCGCATGATCTCTGGGGCGCCCGCCAGAGTCTCGATCTCGACCGGGTTCACCCGATCGCAGTCCCTTCCGCATGAACGTGGCCGGCTGACGGTCGACCACGACCCGAATCATCCGTCAGCTGACCGCGCGCCTGACCAGGTCGGCGATGCGGGCCTCGTCGTCCTTCGTGAGCGAGGTGATCGCGAACGCGGTCGGCCACATCGAGCCGTCGTCGAGCTTGGCCTCCTCGTTGAAGCCGAGCGTGGCGTACCGGGTCTTGAACTTCGAGGCGGCCTGGAAGAAGACCACGACCTTGCCGTTCGTCGCGTAGGCGGGCTGGCCGTACCAGGTCTTCGGCTCGAGGTCGGGCGCGACGGTCGTGACGATCGCGTGGATGCGTTCGCCGATCGCGCGGTCATCCTCGGGCATCTCGGCGAACGCATCGAGCACCGCCTGCTCGCCGGATACCTTGCCGGCCTTGGGGCCCTTGCCCTTCGCAGCCTTGAGCTCTTGCGCGCGCTCCTTCATGGCGGCGCGCTCTTCGGCGCTGAAACCGTCGGTCGCCTCGCGTCGCTCGTCGGTGGTCGCGCGGGTCTTCTGCTGAGCCATGATCGTCCGTCCTGTCGTCGTCGGGGTCGCTTCCCTCATCGTAGGAATCGACCCGCGGTCGCCGCTTCTCGAAAACTGATCGATGCCCGGCTGCGTCACGCGGCCGCGGTGCGCAGCAGGCCCACTGCGCGCTCGACCGCCGGGTGGGCGCGCATCGACCGCTTCGTCCGCAGCATGATCCGGCGACGGATGCGTGCGTCGTTCACCGGCACGGCGACCACCTCGGCCGGCAGGCGGAACGCGCCGAGCTCGGGGACGACGGTCAGGCCGAGGCCGGCGGCGACGTAGTCGAATGCGGTCGCATAGTCGGGTGCGGCGACCCCGAACCGTGGCGTGAAGCCCGCGGCGGCGCAGGCCGAGATCACGATCTCGCGGCACGGACCGCGGGCATGGTCGTTGTCGATCCAGGTCTCGTCGGCGAGATCGTCGACCGAGAGGTCGGCGCGGGTGGCGAGCGCGTGCGCACTCGGTACCACGGCCAGGTAGCCCTCGTCGCGCAGTTCTTCCACGAGGTATCCGTCGGCCTGACCATCGGCCACCGCCGGGTCGAGGCCTGCGCCGACCGACTCGGCGATGAACAGTTCGAGGTCGGCGTCGATCGCCCGGTGCCCCGTGAGCTCGACCAGCGCGATCTCGATGCGGAGGTCGGCGAACTCCCGGGTGAGCGCGGCCACCACACGAGGCATCCACACACGATTGGCGGACATGAAGCACCCGACCCGCAGCGTGCCGCTCCGGCCCTCGCGCAGATCTTCGGTGAGCGTCTCGAGATCGCTGACCTGATCGAGGACTCGGGCGGCCCGGTTCGCGATCGCAAGGCCCGCGGCCGTCGGGACGATGCCCCGGCCGTGTCGTTCGATGAGCGTCAGACCGGTCTCGCGTTGCAGCGCGCTCACCTGCTGGCTCACGGCCGACGGCGTGTACCCGAGGCGTTCGGCAGCGCCGTTGATCGACCCGGTCTGGGTGACGGCGCGGAAGACCCTGAGGCGTTGCAGCTCGACCATGCACACACACTACAGCGCGGCTACATGGATGAGTAGGAAGATTCACTTGTCCTGAACGGATGGATGGCTCGAAGCTTGAGAGCATGTCCTCCTCGCCGCGCCCGGCCGCCCGAACGCACCGGGTCGAGACCCACACAGCTGGAGCTGCCCCGGCGGCGATCCCGGTCTCGGCGCGCCCCGCCGACTGGCGCGTGCTGATCGCGACCGCGATCGTGCTCGTGCTCTGGGCCTCGGCGTTCGTGGGGATCCGGTTCGTCGGCGACGCGCTCTCGCCCGGCGCGCTCGCCCTCGCGCGGCAGGTGACCGGGACCGTCGTGCTCGTCGCGATCGCGATCTGGCGGCGGCCCGCGTTCCCGCGCGGCCGCGGGCTCGTGCTCGTCGTCGTGTACGGGCTGCTGTGGTTCGCCGGGTACACGCTCGTGCTGAACATCGCGGAGCGTCACCTCGACGCCGGCACCACGGCGATGCTGGTGAACGTGGCGCCCTTGCTCGTCGCGGTGGTGGCCGGCATCGTGCTCCGGGAAGGGTTCCCGAAGCCGCTCATCGTCGGGATCGGCGTGGCCTTCACCGGTGTCCTGCTCATCGCCGCGGGCGGAGTCGGGCCGCACAGCGAGCCGCTCGGCATCGCGCTCGGACTGCTCGCCGCGGTGCTCTACGCGAGCGGCGTCCTGGTGCAGAAGGTTGCGCTGCGCACCATCGACCCGCTCGCGGCGACCTGGGTGGGCTGCGCGGTCGGCGCCGTCGCGCTGCTGCCGTTCCTGCCGCAACTCGGCACCGAGATCGTGGACGCGCCCGTCTCCGCGGTCATCGCAGCCGTCTACCTCGGGGTGTTCCCGACGGCGGTCGCGTTCCTGCTCTGGGCGTGGGTGCTCAAGCGGGGGACCGCGGGCGCGACCGCCTCGGCCACGCTCGCCGTCCCCGCGATCGTCGTGCTGCTCGCGTGGCTCCTGCTCGGCGAGCTCCCCACCCTGCTCGGCATCGTCGGCGGCGCACTCTGCCTCGCTGGCGTCGCCTGGAGCCGACGGCGGTGACACGGCGGCGGTGACGGCCGTCACCGCGGCGGGACCGCAGCCGACATCAGGGTGTTTCCCCAGCTGAAATGTCATAGATTAATCCGCATGGATGACCCTCCGAGTTGTACGTATCCGGATCTTCATCGAACGAGCGCCCCAGCGGGGGTGACCCTTGCCTGAGTGGGCGCTCATCCTCATCGGCCTGACCTTGACGGTCGGCACCGGCTTCTTCGTCGCCAGCGAGTTCGCGCTCGTGAACCTCGACCGCAATGAGCTCGAGGCCCGCCGCACACGCGGTGAGAAGCGTCTCGGCCCCACGATCGGCGCGCTCAAGATCACGTCGACGCACCTGTCGGGCGCGCAGCTCGGCATCACGCTGACCACGCTGCTCACGGGCTACACGTTCGAGCCGGCCATCAGTCGCCTGCTCGAGGGGCCGCTCGTCGCCGTCGGCGTGCCCACCGGGCTCGTGCCCGCCGTGGGCGCCGTCACGGGCATCCTGCTCGCGACCCTGCTCTCGATGATCGTCGGCGAGCTGGTGCCGAAGAACTTCGCGCTGGCCCTGCCCCGGCAGACCGCGAAGGTCGTCGTGCCGTTCCAGGTGTTCTTCACGACCGTGTTCAAGCCCGTCATCGCGCTCTGCAACGGCACCGCGAACGCGCTCATCCGGCGCATGGGCATCGAGCCGAAAGAAGAGCTGAGCGGGGCGCGCAGCGCCGAAGAGCTCGGCTTCCTCGTGCGACGCTCTGCGACGCAGGGCACGCTCGACGCCGACCACGCGACCCTGCTCGACCGCACGCTCAGGTTCGCCGAGCGCGACGCCGCCGACGTCATCACCCCGCGCGTCCGCATGGTCACCGTGTCCGCGGACGACACGGCCGACGACGTCATCGCGACCTCGCTCGCCTCGGGTCACTCGCGGTTCCCGGTCACCGGTGAGGACCGCGATGACATCGTCGGCCTCGTGCACGTGAAGCAGGCGTTCCGCCTGCCTCCGGGCGAGCGCGGCCGAGTGCGGGCGGCCGAGCTCGCGTCGACGCCGCTGTTCGTGCCCGAGACCGCGGGGGTCGAGGGGCTGCTGACGTCGCTCCGCAGCGATGGGCAACAGGTCGCCATCGTGCTCGACGAGCACGGCGGCACCGCGGGCCTCGTCACGATCGAGGACCTCGTGGAAGAGATCGTCGGCGAACTCCGCGACGAGCACGATCGCGTGCACGTCGACATCGTGCCCACCGACGACGGGTTCCTCTTCGACCCGGGCCTGCGGCCCGACGAGCTCAGACAGCGCATCGGAGCATCCATCCCCGCCGACGACGACTACGAGACCGTCGGCGGCTACGTGCTCGACCGGCTCGAGCGCATCCCCGAGGTCGGCGAGGAGATCGACGTGCCCGACGGCACGATCCGCGTCGAGCGGCTCGACGGTGTGCGACTCACGAGACTCAGGTGGGTGCCGAGCGCGACACCCGAGCTCGCGCTGGCCGGGGAGGAGGCATCCGATGGCCGCTGACTACGTTCCCGGACTGATCTGGCTGTTCGTCCTGCTCGCGCTCAACGCGTTCTTCGTCGGCGCCGAGTTCGCGGTGATCTCCGCGCGCCGCTCGCAGATCGAGCCGCGCGCCGCACAGGGCAGCCGCGCCGCGAAGACGACGCTCTGGGCGATGGAGCACGCGACGCTCATGCTCGCCACGAGCCAGCTCGGCATCACCGTGTGCTCGCTCGTGATCCTGAACGTCTCCGAGCCGGCGATCCATCACCTGCTCGAGATCCCGCTCGGATTCACGACGCTCTCGGCCGAGGCGATCGGCATCATCGCGTTCGTCGTCGCGCTCGTGCTGGTGACCTTCCTGCACGTCGTGTTCGGCGAGATGATCCCGAAGAACCTCGCGTTCTCGGTGCCCACCCGGGCCGCGCTCATCCTCGCGCCGCCGCTGGTGCTGGTCTCGCGGATCATCTATCCGGTGATCGCGAGCCTGAACTGGGTCGCCAACGGCATCCTGCGCCTGTTCCGGGTGGAACCGAAAGACGAGGCGACGAGCACGTACACGCTCGACGAGGTGGCCGGCATCGTCGAGCTCTCGACCCGCGAGGGCCTGCTCGACGACGCATCAGGCACGCTGAGCGCCGCGTTCGAGTTCACGTCCAAGCGCGTGCGCGACGTCGAGGTGCCGACCGGCACGATGCACATGCTGCCGGACGGCGTGACCGTCGAACAGGTGCGCGAGGCGGTCGCCGCGAGCGGCTGGTCGCGGTATGTGGTGACGGATGCCTCGGGCATCCCGACCGGCTACCTGCACCTCAAGGACGTGCTCGACCTCGCCGACCGCGGCGATCAGCCGGTGCCCGCGAAGCGCGTGCGCCGGCTCATCACCGTGCCGCGCGATGCTGACCTCGAGGACGCGCTCGCGAGCATGCGCCGCCAGGGCGTGCACGTCGCGCGAACCGCGTCCGAAGACGGCACCATCCACGGCGCCGTCTTCCTCGAGGACATCATCGAGGAGCTCGTCGGCGAGATCGCGGATGCCTCGCACGAGGTGCGCGCGACCTGATCCGGGGTGCGGGGTGTCGCCGATCGCGCGCCCCGCACCCGCCCTTCGCCCGCCTGGGAGTCGAACGCTCCCGCCTGGGACATCGAAAGCTCCCGCCTGGGAAGTCGAAAAGTGGGTTGGAAGGCCCGCAGGGGCTGCCGCAAACCCACCATCGGGCCGCCAACCCACCGTCTGACCGAAGACCCACGATCGGCCCGCCGACCCACCGTCTGACGCCAGACCCACCATTCGACCGCCAACCCACTTTTCGGGGCTATGCGCCGGGGGCCGGGTGTGGTTCAGTGTGCACATGAACGGGGGCGCGGAGACGCCAGTGCGGTTCAACGGGCGGCTCGCCATTCTGCTGGCGATGGCCATGTTCGTGCTGGTCGTCGACACGTCGCTCATGAACGTGTCGATCTCCGCGGTCGTGCGCGACCTCGACACGACGGTCAGCGGGGTGCAGGGCGCCATCGCGCTCGAGGCGCTGGTGTCGGCCGCGTTCATCCTGATCGGCGGCAAGACCGGTGACCTGATCGGCCGCAAGCTCGCCTACATCCTGGGGCTGCTCGGCTACGCCGTCGGCGCGATCGCGATGACGCTCGCGCGCGACCTCACCGCGATCATCGTGTTCTGGGCGGTGATCGGCGGCATCGGGGCATCCCTCTTGCTGCCCGCGATGCAGTCGCTCATCCACGGGAACTTCGAGGGTGCCCACCAGAAGCGCGTGTACGCGCTGGTCGGCGCGTCGGCCGCGATCGCGGCCGCGGTCGGGCCGCTCCTCGGCGGGTTCATCACGACGTTCCTGTCGTGGCGCGTCGGCTTCCTGCTGGAGGCGGTCATCATCGCGGTCGTGCTGCTCGGCATCGGCCTGGTGAAGGATGTCCCGTACACCGGTGACCGGTCGATCGACCTGTTCGGTGCGCTCCTCTCGGTCGTCGGCATGGGCGGCATCGTGCTGGGCATCCTGATCTGGCAGGAGGGCGGCGAGTGGGTGGGGCTCACGATCGCCGTCGGTGCGGTCGCGCTCGCCGGATTCGTGGTGTGGCTGCGGGCGCGGAAGCGGCGGGGCCGACCGACGCTGCTCGACCCTGACCTGTTCCGGCAGAAGCCCTTCCTGACCGGGGCGAGCGGACAGTTGCTGCAGCAGGTCGCGCTCGGCGGAACCATGATCGCGCTGCCGATCTATCTGCAGATGGTGCTCGAGTACAACGCGCTGCTCGCTGGCCTGTCGATCGCCCCGCTCTCGCTCAGCATGTTCGCCGTGGCCCTGATCGCCGGCCGGCGCGGCAAAGGGCGGCCGGCGAACCTGATCCTGTGGGGCTTCGTGCTCGTGTTCGTCGGCGTGCTCATCCTCATCCCGCTCGTGCCCCTCGCCGACTCGGGCTGGTGGCTCACCGGTCCGCTCATCGTCGCGGGCGTCGGCCTCGGACTCCTGGTGTCGCAGTTGAACAACTTCACGCTGTCGCCGATCTCCGACGAGCGCGTGAGCGAGGCGGCGGGCGTGAACTCGGCGGCCGGATCGTTCGGGCTGTCGTTCGGGCTCGCCTTCGCGGGCGCCATCATGCTCGCGACGCTCGCGTTCACGTTCACCGCGCGGGCGGATGCCAGTTCGGTGCTCTCAGCGGAGGAGCAACAGCAGGTGGCGGCCGTGCTTGAAGAGGACGCGCAGGTCATGACCAACACCGGCCTCGTCGAGCTGCTCGCCGACGAGCCACCCGAGGTGCAGGCCGAGGTCCTGCGCATCAACACCGAGTCGCGTCCGCTCGCGCTGCAGGTCGCGCTCCTCGTGCCGCTGCTCGCAGCGCTGCTCGGGGTGCTGAACGCGTTCCGCATGCGCCGGCTGCCCGACCCGAAGCCGTCGTCGGCCGAGGGCGGTGTGGTCCTCGGTTAGGCCGTCCCTGGCTCGGGCACGGCGACGCGCAGCGGTGGTTCGGTCGCCGCGAGCACCTCATCGACCGTGACGCCGGGCGCGACCTCGACCAGCACGAGTCCCTCGTCGGTCACGTCGATGACGGCGAGATCGGTGATGATGCGGTCGACCACGCCGCGCCCCGTGAGCGGCAGCGTGCACTCGTCGACGATCTTGGCGCTGCCGTCCTTCGCGACGTGCTCCATGAGCACGATGACGCGCCCGGCGCCGTGCACGAGATCCATCGCACCGCCCGGACCTTTGACCATCTTCCCCGGGATCATCCAGTTCGCGAGGTCCCCGGTCGCGGACACCTGCATGGCGCCGAGGATCGCGACATCGATCTTGCCGCCCCGGATCATGCCGAAGCTCGTGGCCGAGTCGAAGAACGAGGCGCCGGGCAGGGTCGTCACCGTCTCCTTGCCCGCATTGATGAGGTCGGGGTCGACGGCGTCGTCGGTCGGGTACGGCCCGACGCCGAGGATGCCGTTCTCGGACTGCAGCGCGACGGTGACGCCGGGCGCCACGTAGTTCGGCACGAGCGTCGGCAGTCCGATGCCGAGATTCACGTAGGCGCCGTCGGCGAGCTCGCGCGCGGCGCGCGCGGCCATCTGGGTGCGGTCGAGCGGCATGTCAGGCTCCTTCCTGGGCGGATGCCTCGGTGGACACCGTGCGGCGTTCGATGCGTTTCTCGATGTCGGGGCCGACCTCGACGACCCGGTGCACGAACACCCCGGGGAGGTGCACGCGGTCGGGATCGATCTCGCCGGGTTCGAACAGCGTCTCGACCTGCGCGATGCAGACCCGGCCGGCCATGGCCGCCAGCGGGTTGAAGTTGCGCGCGGCCTTGTTGAAGACGAGATTGCCGTGCCGGTCGCCGGCGAGCGCGTGCACGAGCGCGAAGTCGGTCGTGATGGCTTCCTCGAGCACGAACTCGCGAGGCTCGCCGCGGACGGTGAACGTCTGCACGGGCTTGGGGGAGGAGGCGACGGCGACCCGCCCGTCGGCGTCGTAGCGCTGGGGCAGGCCGCCTTCGGCGACCTGGGTGCCCACGCCGGTCTGTGTATAGAACGCCGCGATCCCGGAGCCTCCGGCGCGCAGCTTCTCGGCGAGCGTGCCCTGCGGCGTGAGCTCGAGTTCGAGCTCGCCGGAGAGGTACTGCCGGGCGAACTCCTTGTTCTCGCCGACGTACGACGAGGTCATCTTGCGGATGCGGCCTGCCGCGAGCAGGACGCCGAGGCCCCAGTCGTCGACGCCGCAGTTGTTGGAGACGATCGACAGGTCGCGGGTGCCCTGCTGCAGCAGCGCGTCGATGAGCGACATCGGGTTGCCCGAGAGCCCGAAGCCGCCGACCGCGAGCGAGGCGCCGTCGCCGATGTCGGCCACGGCCTCGGCCGCCGTGGCGAACTGCTTGTCGATCATCGGGCCCCAACTCCTTCGTCGCACTCCCGTGGGCCCGTCCGGGCCTGCACTCCAGCCTGTCCGTGAGGTGGCCGCGGTGCACGCGACCGCTTGCCATGTGGAGGCAGGACGGTCTAGTGTCCGCATTATGGACACGATGGCTGCGGTGCCGGGCGCGCAGGCCGTGGCGCGGGCGGCGGCGCTGCTCCGCCAGGTCACGGCGTCCGGGTCGGCCGGCGCGACCTCTGCCGAGCTCGCCCGGCGTACCGGGCTGACGAGGCCGACGGCGCATCGTCTGCTGGTCGCGCTCGCTCGCGAGGGCCTGGTCGATCATGACGAGGCATCCGGCGGGTGGCTGCCGGGCCCGGAGCTCTACCTGATGGGGAATGTGGCTGCCGCGCGGTTCGACATCACGGAACTGGCCGGCGACATCGTCCGTTCGCTCGCGATCGCCACCGAGGAGAGCGCGTTCCTCTCGGTGCGGCGCGGTGATGAGACCGTGTGTCTGATGCGCGAGGAAGGGAGCTTCCCGATCCGGTCGTTCGTCTTGGCCGAGGGGGTGCGATTCCCGCTCGGTGTGGCCTCCGCCGGGCTTGCCATCCTCGCGTTCCTACCTGATCACGATGTGGACGCGTATCTGACGAGGCATCCGGATCTCGCCGAGGGCTGGGGTGCTGCGCATGCCGAACCGGCGCTGCGCGACCGGGTGCGCGAGACCCGCGAACGCGGCTTCGCCCTGAATCCGGGTCTCATCGTCGAGGGCAGCTACGGGGCCGGGGCCGCCGTGTTCGGCCGGACCGGGGCGCCGGAGTGGGCGCTCAGCGTGACCGGGGTCGACTTCCGCTTCGCGGAGGCCCGGCTGCCTGCTCTCGGCCGGATCCTGCTCGGCCACGCGCACACGCTCACCGCCCGCATCCGCAACGGTCGATAGCTCCTCTGAGCGTCGAGCCGTGTGTTGGAAGTCGAAAAGTGGGATCGAGCTCGGTTCTGCGTGACTTCCACCCCACTTTTCGACTTCCAACGCGAGCGTGGGCTAGGACGCCGCCTTCTTGCGCGTGCTCTTCGCGGCGGGCTTCTTCGCGGGCTGCTTCTTGGCGGCCGGCTTCTTGGGGGCGGATGCCTCGTCGGCATCGGCATCGGCGTCCGCATCGGCGTCGGCGTCGCCCGCGGACTTCGCCCCGCCCGTACCGCGCTTCGCGGCGATCGACTGCCTGAGCGCCTCCATGAGGTCGATGACCTCGCCGCCCTCCTCTTCTTTCGGCTGCTCCCCGAAGGTCTTCGCGGTGTCGAGCGCGTCGCCCTCCTCGAGCTTGGCCTTGATGAGCGTGCGCAGCTCCTCCTGGTACTCGTCGACGTACTGCTCGGGCTCGAAGTCGGTGACGAGGCTCTCGACGAGCTGCTTCGACAGGTCGAGCTCCTTCGCCGAGATCTTCACCTCCTCGTTCAGGCTCTTGAACTCGGCCGTGCGCACCTCGTCGCTCCAGAGCAGCGTCTGCACCATGAGCACGTCGCCGTGCACGCGCAGCGCCGCGAGCCGGGTCTTCTGCCGCAGCGCCATCTGCACGATCGCGGTCTTATCGGTCGATTCGAGGGTCTTCCGCAGCAGCACGTAGGCCTTCGACGACGCCGAGTCGGGCTCGAGGTAGTAGCTCTTGTCGAACATGATCGGGTCGATCTGCTCGGTGGGCACGAACTCCACGACCTCGATCTCACGGCTGCGTTCGGCGGGCAGCGCCTTCAGATCCTGGTCGGTGATGATCACCGTGCGTTCGCCGTCGTCGTAGGCCTTGTCGATGTCCTGGTAGGCCACGACCTCGCCGTCGATCTCGCAGACGCGCTGGTACCTGATCCGCCCGCCGTCTTCGGCGTGCACCTGGTGCAGCGACACGTCATGATCCTCGGTCGCGCTGTACAGCTTCACGGGCACGTTGACCAGGCCGAACGTGACCGCACCCTTCCACACGGCTCGCATGCTCCAAGTAGACACCCCGATACATCCGCATGTGAACCCCTTGCCAGCGATATCGCCGCGCGGTCTCATGCGAAAGGATGGGCGGCATGGGTGGGGACGAACGGCAGCTCGTCGAGGTCGACGGTCGCAGGCTGCGGCTGACGAACCTCGACAAGGTGCTGTATCCCGAGACGGGGACGACCAAGGGCGAGGTGATCTCGTACTACGCCGAGATCGCCCCGGTCATGGTGCCGCTGGTCGCCGGCCGGCCGGTCACGCGCAAGCGCTGGGTGCACGGCGTCGGCACGGCGGATGCCCCGGGGCAGGTGTTCTTCGAGAAGGCGCTCGCCGACCACGCGCCCGAGTGGCTGCGTCGCGGCACGATCGAACACTCCGACGGCCCCAAGACCTATCCCATCGTCGACAGCCGGGCCGCGCTGGTGTGGCTCGCCCAGCAGGCGTCGCTCGAGGTGCACGTGCCGCAGTGGCGGTTCACCCCCGACGGCGCGCGCGGCAACCCCGACCGGCTCGTGTTCGATCTCGACCCGGGGGAGGGCGTGGGCCTCGCCGAGTGTGCGGAGGTGGCGCGCATGGTCCGCGGCCTCCTCGACGGGATGCGCCTCGAGACGTTCCCGGTGACGAGCGGCAGCAAGGGCATCCATCTGTACGCGCCGCTCGACGGCTCCCAGACCTCGCAGCAGATCTCCGAGGTGGCGCACGAGCTCGCACGCGCGCTCGAGGCCGACCACCCCGACCTGATCGTGTCGAGCATGAAGAAGACGCTGCGCACGGGCAGGGTGCTCATCGACTGGAGCCAGAACAACCAGAACAAGACGACGATCGCGCCGTACTCGTTGCGCGGCCGTCACCGGCCGACCGTCGCGGCGCCGCGCACCTGGGACGAGCTCGACGACCCCGGCCTGCGGCACCTCGAGTGGCAGGAGGTGCTCGAGCGGGTCGCGGCCGGCGACGATCCGGCGGCGCCACTCGAGGCATCCGGTCCGTCGACCGGGCCGCTCGCGACCTACCTGTCGATGCGCAACGAGGGCGAGACGCCCGAGCCCATGCCCGACGCGGCGGCCGGGCCGCCGGCCGACGGCCGCCTGCGGTTCGTGATCCAGGAACACCACGCGCGCCGGCTGCACTACGACCTGCGGCTCGAGCGCGACGGCGTGCTGAAGAGCTGGGCGGTGCCGAAAGGCGTGCCCGAGTCGACCGGGACGAACCACCTCGCGGTGCAGACCGAGGACCACCCGATGGAGTACCTCGTGTTCGAGGGTACCATCCCCGAGGGGCAGTACGGCGCCGGTGGCATGACGGTCTGGGACACGGGGACCTACGAGGCCGAGAAATGGCGCGATGACGAAGTGATCTTCACGCTCACCGGCGGCCCCGGGGGGCCGCTCGGCAGCGTGCGGCTCGCGCTCATCCGCACGCAGGGCGAGGGCGAGAAGTCGAGCTGGCTGCTGCACCGCATGAAAGCGCAGACCGGTGCCGCCCCCTCGCCCTCGGCTCGATCGGGCGGGGACGCGAACGGTCGCTCGCGCGCCCCGCGAGCGACGAAACGCGTCCCCGGCGCGGATGGCTCGGGCGGGGTGGATGGCTCGGGCAGCGCGGATGGCTCGGGCGGGGTGGATGGCTCGGGCGGGGCATCCGTGGCGGAGCGGCCGATGCTCGCGACGCTCGGCACGATCGGGGCGCTCGGGCGTGGCGACTGGGCGCTCGAGTGGAAATGGGACGGCATCCGCGTGCTCGCGCGGACCGACGGCGGCGAGGTGCGGCTGATCAGCCGGAGCGGGCGCGACGAGACCACGCGGTATCCCGAGCTCGGCGGGCTCGCGAGCGCGCTTCGCGCCGACGCGCTCGTCGACGGCGAGATCGTCGCGCTCGACGAGCACGGCCGCACGGACTTCGGTCGGCTGCAGCCGCGCATGAACGTGACCAGGGCGCGTGAGATCGCCGAGCTGATGGCGGAGGTGCCGGTTCGGCTGCTGCTGTTCGACGTGCTCGAGGTCGCCGGGACGCCGACCATCGACGAACCGTATGAGCGACGCCGCGCTCGGCTCGAGCGACTGGTGCGGGCCGGCGGTGAGGTTCCCGTCGAGGTGCCGCCGCTCGTCGAGGACACCGCCGAGGTGGCGCTCGAGGAGGCACGGCGGCTCGGCCGCGAAGGGCTCGTCGCGAAGCGGCGCGGGTCGCCCTACCGGCCCGGCGTGCGCAGCGACGACTGGCTGAAGCTCAAGGTCACCCGCACGCAGGAGGTGGTCATCGGCGGCTATCGCCGCGGCTCGGGGACCCGCACCGGCACGATCCGCTCGCTGCTCGTCGGCATCCCCGCCGAGGCGGGGCTCGAGTATGTCGGTCGCGTGGGGTCCGGGTTGCGGGAGGCGGAGCTCGGCCGGCTGCTCGAGGCGTTCGCGCCGCTCGAGCGCGACGATTCGCCGTTCGTGCACGTGCCGGCGGCGGACGCGTCGGATGCGACGTGGATCGAGCCGCTTCTCGTCGGCGAGATCGAGTTCGGGGAGTGGACGCGGACCGGTGTCGCGAGACATCCGCGATGGCGCGGCCTCCGGCCAGACAAGGCGCCCGGGGACGTGGTGCGCGAGGAACCGTCCGATTCGCGCTGAACCTGCGCGCTGACCGGTGTGCCCGTCAGGCCGCGTCGGGCTCGATCAGCTCGAGCAGGGCGCGTTCGACGGTCCCGGCGGACAGCGCTCTGGCTGGCAGCACCACGCCCTCGGTGTAGGCGGTGAACACGCGCGGATCGATGTAGCTCGCCTTCGCGATCGTCGGGGTGTTGCCGAGGGCGTCGGATGCGGCGACCACTGCCTCCCGCATCGCGGCGTTCCGGGCCTTCGCGGTGCCCTCCGGGCCGATCGCGGCGAGGCGCTCGGCGGCGACGACCGTGCCCCGGAGGGTGCGGAAGTCCTTCGCGGTGAAGTCGCCGCCCGTGCGCTCGCGGATGTCGTCGTTCACGTCGGAGGCGCTGAGCGCCCGGTAGCGACGGCCGTCGCGCCACGCGTACAGCCTCGCCGAGGCGCTTCGTTCGGCGTTGCGTTCGACGAACGCCGCCAGCGTGGCATCCGGAATCGTGAGGTTCTGCGCGATGCCGCCCTTCGCGCGGAACCGGAACCGCACCTGGTCCTCGGCCGCCTCGGCGTTGCGGACGAGCAGCGTGGTCAGCCCGCGCGTCTTCGCGGTGGACAGCGACTCCTCCGAGCCGACCCGGAGCGCGCCGAGGTCGAGCGTGCGGAATGCCGCCGCGAGCACCAGCGTCCGTAGCGGCTCATCGCCGGCGAGGTCGTCGAGGACGGACTCGCGGGCACCCGGAAGCGCCCGGATGAGCGCCGCCATGCGCAGGAACTTCTCGGCGTCCTGCCGTTCGCGCCACGCGGGGTGGTAGAGGTACTGCCGCCGGCCGGCCGCATCGACGCCGACCGCGAGGATGTGCGCGTTCGGCGCATCGGCGATCCACACCTCACGCCAGGCCGGCGGCACCGCCAGCTCGGCGAATCGAGCGCGCTCCGCGCGCCCCGCCCCCGTTCCGTCGGCGTGCACGTAGGAGAAGCCCGTCCCCCGGCGGATGCGGGTCCAGCCGGGGGTCGAGTACGGTTCGACGCGGCGAAGTCTCGGCATCGGTGTCTGCGTCGCCGCTCAGTGGTTCCTGAGCGCGTCGATCAGCTCGGCCTTGCGCTTCCCGCTGTAGCCCGAGAGGCCGAGCTCCTTCGCGCGCGTGCGCAGCTCGTCGACGGTCCAGTCCTCGTAGTCGCCGTGCTGGCCGCCCTTGCGGCCGACCGCGCTGCGGCCCTGGTTGGCCGCCGCATTCGAGATGCGCGCCGCCTTCTCCTTGGACGCACCGTCCTTGCGGAGTTCTTCGTAGAGCTCGGGGTCCTTCAGCGAGGCGTTCTTCCGGCCAGGCATCGTGCCTTCTCCTTTCCTACAGGCCCTTCCCGCCCGTCACGGGCAGGATCGCGCCGGAGACGTACGAGGCGTCCTCGGACGCGAGATAGACGTATGCGCCGGCGAGCTCGGCCGGCTGGCCGGCGCGCCCGAGCGGGGTGTCCTGGCCGAAGCTCGGCAGCTTGTCGGGCCAACCGGTCGCGGGGATGAGCGGGGTCCAGATCGGGCCCGGGGCGACGGCGTTCACGCGGATGCCCTTCGGTCCGAGCTCCTCGGCGAGCGCCTTGGTGAATGCGACCTGGGCAGCCTTGGTCATGGCGTAGTCGACGAGGGCGTACGACGGGTCGAAGCCCTGGATGGACGTCGTCGTGATGATCGACGAGCCGGGAGCGAGCTTGGGCACGGCCGCGCGCGCCATGAACACGGGCGCGAAGAGGTTCGTGCGCATGACGCGTTCGAAGCCGTCCGTGGGGATCTCGTCGATGCCGCCGCGCTCGCGCTGATGCGCGGCGTTCAGGACGAGCAGGTCGAGCCCGCCCAGCTCTTCGGCCGTGCGTTCGACCACGGACGTGCAGAACGCCTCGTCCCGGAGGTCACCCGGGAGCAGCACGGCCTTGCGGCCCGCGTCTTCGACCCAGCGGGCCGTCTCCTCGGCGTCCTGCTGCTCTTCGGGCAGGTAGACGATCGAGACATCCGCTCCTTCGCGGGCGTAGGCGATCGCGACCGCGCGCCCGATGCCCGAGTCGCCGCCCGTGATCAGGGCGCGTCGCCCGGTGAGACGCCCGGACCCGGCGTAGCTCCGCTCGCCGTGGTCGGGCTGCGGGCGCATCTCATCGGTGAGGCCGGGCTGCGACTGCTCCTGCTTCGGGAACGGCTCGGTCGTGTGCTTGGTCGTGGGGTCGACGAGGTGGTCGTTCATCCTGGATGTCACGCTCCTATCGGTCGTTGGTCGGCAACGCTACGCGCGCGCGGTTCGCGGCTTGCAGGGGTTGACAGGTGTCGGTGCCGTGGCGGGCGCTGCGGCGGGGAGATGACCGTGAGAGCGCGTCCATGCGCGGGATAGCATCGCCCGAAGAAACGGGTCAACCCCTTCCGGGGTGGCGCCGAGCGGGCGTAGCTTTTCGGACGTGGGTCGCCAACAGCGCCCATCCGGTCCTCATGCGGGACCGGTCCCGCTCGTCGACCACGCGCGGAACCGTGAAGGAGATCCAACATGAACATCCTCGTCGCCATCATCGCCATCGCGGCCGTGGTGCTGCTCATCACCGGAGGGGTGGTTCCCACGCTGAACTTCCTGCTCTGGGTCGGTATCGCCCTCGCGATCATCGCTGTCATCGTGTTCCTTATCCGGTACATCGGAGGGAACAAGCGCGCGGTATAGCTGCGCGGATCACGCACACCGAACGGGCGCCCCACGGGGCGCCCGTTCGGCGTATGGTCGAAGTGTGGGAACGCTGTTCTACGGGGAGTCCGGTACCCCGATCAGCATCGAAGACCGTGCGCTGTCGCATCTGAAGGTCGCGGTCACCACCAAGCTGCGGCGTGGCGAGAGCTTCACGCTGTCGTGGCAGCACTCCGAGGGTCAAGGGCGGGGTCGCAGCACGCTGTGGCTGCACCCGTCGATCCCGCTCAGGTTCGTGTTCGACGAACCCGAACGGCCCGAGCTGAGCCGGCGTTGGATCGAGGAGCTGATGAAGTCGGCGAACTCGACCGGAGGCATCCAGCTCGTGCCCGAGCATCTGGTCGTGCCGCCGGCCGCCGCCGGGTCCGAGACCGGGGCGGCCCGTGGCGCGAGCGCCGAGTACGACGCGAGCGCCGAGTACGGCGGGAGCGGCGAGTACGGCGCGAGCGCCGAGCACGACGCGACCGCCGAACCGGGTTCCGAACCGGATTAGGCGCGCAGGTCCGGATCGGTGCCGATCGCGCCGTCCCCGACGGGAGGCACGGCACCGGTGGCCCCGCCCGGCTCACCGCCGTGGATCTCCCCGCGCCAGGCGCCGGTCTCGTCGCCGCGCGCCTCGATGAACTTCTTGAACCGCTCGAGGTCGCGCCGCACTTGGCGGTCGTCGATGTGCAGCGCAGAGCCCGCCTTCTCGACGAACCCCTCGGGCTGCCACTGCATCTCGAGGTCGAGGTGCGTGCGCGCCGGGCCGTCGGAGCGGAACGCGATGCGCCCGCGATGCCTCGGCTCGTCGATGCTCTGCCACGCGACGTGCGAGTCCGGAACCTGGTCGGTGATCTTCGCGTCGAACTCGCGCTTCACCCCGCCGATCGACACGATCCAGTGCGTCGTCGCGTCGTCGAGCTGACGGATCTCTTCGACGCCGCCCATGAAGTTGGGGAACGATTCGAACTGGGTCCACTGGTCGTAGGCCACGCGCACGGGCACGTCCACGTCGATGTCCGAGCTCACGGTCGTACTCATGTCGACTCCTTCCGTCATCGGGCGCCGGTCGCGCCCACGGCCAAGCTAGGCATGCCGGTCGGGGAGCGGTGAGGGGGTTGCCGGTGCCTGAGGCGGCTGCTACGAACGAGTCGACGGATGCTCCACGGCGACGCGGTGCGCGGGTGCGACCGGATTGGCGATCACGCGAACCGTGAGTTAGAGTGACTGGGTTGCCTGATCGCGGTGAGAGCCCAGGCGGCATCTGATGCGCCCGTAGCTCAATGGATAGAGCATCTGACTACGGATCAGAAGGTTGGGGGTTCGAGTCCCTCCGGGCGCACGCTCGATTGAGAAAGAACTGTGTTGAGACAGTGACGTTCGAACGGCTCCAGCTTCGGCTGGGGCCGTTCTTGCGTTTTGGGCTCACGTCGGGATAAAATTTCGGCCGGGGCCGATATTAGGCTCCGGCGACGATGGTGTGTGGGAGTCTGGGGCGAGTGTGAGGGTCTTCGATTGCAATCGCCTGCTCGGGGCGCTGCCGTCGATCCCGACGGCGGGGTCCGAAGACGAGACGCTCGCGCAGCTCGACCACCTCGGAATCGACGGTGCATGCGTGACGCCGGCGTGGATGCTGCACGGGGATCCGCGTACGTCGGCCGAGTTCGAGGCGGCCTCGGGCACGAGCCCCAGTTCCTCACGCCTCGTTCGCGTGTCGGTGGTCATACCGGGCAGCGCGGCGGCCGGCTGGCCGAGGCATCCCGAGATGCTCCGCGGTGAGCTCGCCGTGCGCGCCTGTCCGGTCCGGCATCGATTCGACCCGCTCGGCCGGAGCGCGCTGGAGTGGTGGAGCTTCCTCGCCGAGGCGGAGATGCCGCTGCTCCTCGACGCGGGGGAGATCGGCCTACCGCTCGTCGCGCGCATCGCCGGCGCCGTGCCGCGGCTCCGCATCGTCGTTCTCGCCGCCGGATACCGCGAGAACGCGCGCATCGGCGAGCTCGCGTCCGAGCACCCCAACCTGTTCTTCGAGACCGGCACCATCATCGGTGCGGGGGCGATCGAGTGGCTGGCCGGCGAGCTCGGTGCGCATCGGATGCTCTTCGGTACGGGGGCGCCGGAGTGGGACGATGCCGGACCTCGCTTCCAGCTCGATCGCCTCATGCTCTCAGCCGGTGACGTGGAACTCATCGCCGGCGGATCATGGGAGCGCCTCGTGGGAGGTCGGCAGTGATCATCGACATGCACGGCCACATCGGGTCCTGGCGCGACTTCTTCATCGTGCAGCCCTCGGTCGAATGGCTGGTGGAGACCAACGCCCGAATCGGGATCGATGCCGTCGGGGTCTCGCATCTCGTCGCGATCGGGCATGACACCGTGGTCGGCAACGAGATGGCGTTGGCCGCCGCGCGCCGGTTTCCCGGACGCGTGGGTGTCTGGCTCGTCGCGAATCCGCACCGTCCCGAGGGGGCGGCAGAGCTCCGGCCGCACCTCGACTCGCCGCACGTCTGGGGATTCAAGCTTCATCCCGACGTCCACGAGTGCCCGATCACGGATCCCGGCTACGCCCCGTATCTCGATCTCGCGCAGGAGCGGGGTCTGCCGGTGCTCACACACGGACAGGGCGGCTCGCCCTGGTCCGATCCGGCGCTCGTGGCCGAGACATCCGCTCGCTATGACGACCTGACCGTCCTCATGGGGCATGCCGGACTGTGGGCGCACGCGTTCGATCGCGCGATCTCGCTCGCCAACGAGCACCCCGGTCTTCATCTGGAGATCTGCGGCTCCCGGCTGACGACCCGGTGGCTCGAGCGCATGGTGCACCGGGCCGGCGCCGAGAAGGTGGTCTTCGGAACGGACGCCGTCTTCCTCGACCCCCGCATCGGTCTGGGAAAGGTGATGGGTGCACGTCTGACCGAGCCTGAGCGCACGCTCGTGCTCGGTGGCAATGCGCGCAGGATCTTGCGGCGCGATGAGGAGGCCCGAGGATGACCAGGTTGGCGATCGACGGCGCGACCCCGGTTCACGACGGCTCGTGGCCGGCCTGGCCGCCCGCACCCGACGAGGCTCAGCGCGCGCTCGTGCACCAGGCCATGGAGAGCGGCGCGTGGAGCTCGTCGGCCGGCCCGCTCTGCGACCTGTTCGCCGGACGGTTCGCCGCCGCGCACGGTGCGTCGCACGGGATCACGATGACCAACGGGACGCTGGCGCTCTTCGTCGCGCTCCGCGCGGCGGGCGTCGGACCGGGGGACGACGTCATCGTCCCGGCGTACACGTTCGTCGCCTGCGCCACCTCGGTCGTGCTCGCCGGAGCGACGCCCGTGATCGCCGACGTCGATCCGGAACACCTGCATCTGAACGCGGCGGCCATCGAGCGCAGTCTCACCGACCGCTCGCGTGCCGTCATGGTCGTGCATCTCGCGGGGAGCCCCGCGCCGATGCAGGAGATCAACGACCTCGCTGCGCGACGCGGGCTCCTCGTGCTGGAGGATTCGGCGCAGGCCCACGGCGCGACCTACCGCGATGCCCCGGTCGGCGCGATCGGCGACATCGGCACCTTCAGCTTCCAGTCGAGCAAGGCCATGACCGCGGGCGAGGGTGGTCTCATCGTCACGAACGACGATGAGCTGGCGCGTCACGCCTGGTCCCTCTGCAATGTGGGCCGACGGCGAGGCGGGGCCTGGTACGGGCACGACGAGATCGGGTGGAACCTGCGGATGACCGAGTTCCAGGCCGCGCTGCTGCTGCCGTGGCTCGACCGGCTTCCGGGCGAGATCCGAGTGCGCGAGGACTTCGCGCAGGCGCTCACGGCGGCGATCGCGGGCGGGGCGATCCCCGCGAGCATCGTCGCCGACCCTGAAGGGACCACCCGCAACTCGCGCCACCTCCTGATCCTGCGGCTCACGCCCGACACGGACCGGGAGTGGGTGGCTCGTGCGCTCGAGGCCGAAGGCGTTCCCGTCGACCTGGGCTATCCGCATCTCGGCCGGATCCCGGTCGTCGCCGAGCATGCACGTACGTCGCCGACGCCAGATCTCGATCTGGTGCTGGAACGGTTGCTGTGGATTCGCCAGCCGATGCTCATGTCGGGCCGGTCCGGGGCGGCGACGGTCGCCGAGGCCCTCGCGCGGGTCCTCCGGGACCCCCGCGCGCGCTCGCAGGCCGCGTAGGCGTGCGGCGGCGATCCGGGTCGGTCGCCTCATCGAGTCGGCGCCAGCCGGGCGGCGCACCGTGCCGGATGCCTCGGTGGTGCCGGTCAGCGCCCTGTGGCACCCATCCGCGGGCGCCATCCGGCCGGCCGTAGGAAGGTCTCACCGTCGACATCGCCCGCGACGGGTATGGCTGTGTAGGCCCCGCGCCGGATCAGCGCCCACTCCACCGCGGCAGCCAGATCGCTCGGGTGGAGCGCGGCGACTGTGCGGCCGTCGGCCATCGTGGGTGCCGTGGGCTCTGCGTCTGGCGTGCTTGGTGACCGCCAGAGCGGCCAAAGATCCTCGGTCGTCGGCACAGCCAGGCGGAGCGACGTGATCGTGAGGTTCGTGTCCGCCGCCGCGAACGCCGCGCAGGTCTGCTCACCGAGTCGCTTCGTGAGGCCGTAGGGGGTCAGTGCGTCGGGGGAGGAGTGCGGGTCGATCGGAATCACGCCGTACTGCGCGTAGACCGACATGCTCGACACGTGGACGAAACTGCGGACGCCGGCGGCTCTCGCGCGCTGCAGGGCCAGGTACACGCTTCGCACGTTGACGTCGAATGCGGCGCGCACCTTCGACTCGTCGTGCATCGCGGCGCCCTTCGGCACGACGGCCGCGAGATGGATCACCGCATCGCGGCCCTCGATCGCGCGTTCGACCGTGGTCTCGTCGAGGGCGCTGCCCTGCCGGAACTCCGCGCCGTCGAGCCGGCCGGCGGTCGTCACGTCGAGCACGGTGAGCTCGTGGTCCCGGAGGTGAGGCACGAGGGATCGGCCGACCACCCCAGCCCCGCCGATGATCAGTATTTTCACCCTCGCCGTCCTTTCCGAACCGTGACGGTTTCATGGTAGCTTACTTACGGTCTAGGCCGTTATGATTGGAGCAGGATGCGAACGACGTCGGAGTTGGACGCGCGGTTGACGAGTCCGAGCGCAGGGCTGGTGGAAGATCTGGCGCGCGTGAGCGGGGACATCGCCGTCGTCGGTGCCGGGGGGAAGCTCGGTCCGAGCCTCGTGCGTTTGGCCGCCCGCGCACTGCAGGAGGCCGGCTCGCGCAGCACCGTCTACGCCGTCTCGCGTTTCGGGGCACCCCGGGCGCGCGAGGCCGTCGAGGCCGAGGGGGTGACGGTCCTCCCGGCGGATGTCACGTCCGAGCGCGACTTGGCAGGGCTTCCCGACGTCGAGAACGTCGTGTTCCTCGTGGGCGAGAAGTTCGGCAGCGCCGAGAATCAGACGTCCACCTGGGCGACGAACACCTATCTTCCTGGCCGGATCGCCGAGCGTTACCCGCACGCCCGCATCGCTGCCCTCTCCACCGGCACGGTCTACCCGCTCGTGTCCGCGCGGTCCGGAGGCTCGGTCGAAGAGGACCCGGTCGGGCCGATCGGCGACTACGCGATGTCCTGCGTCGGGCGGGAGCGGATCTTCGCCCACTTCGCGGACGTCCATCAGTCTCCGCTGGCGTTGATCCGCCTGAACTACGCCGTCGAGATGCGGTACGGCGTGCTGGTCGACCTCGCGACGATGATCCTCGAGGACGAGCCCATCGATCTCTCGATGAGTGTCGCCAACGTCGTCTGGCAGGGCTACGCCAACGAGGTCACGCTCCGATCCCTCGTGCACGCCGGCATCCCACCGCTCACCCTGAATGTGACCGGGCCCGAGACGTTCTCGATCCGGTATGCCGCCGAGCGCCTCGCCCGGCTGCTCGGCCGCGAGGCGCGGTTCGCCGGTGAGGAAGGCGAGACCGCCTACCTCTCCAACGCCACGAAGTGCCTCGGGATGTTCGGCTACCCGGAGCTGACGCTCGACGAGCTCATCGTGCACACGGCCGAGTGGATGCTCGCCGGTGGTGCGACGCTCGGCAAGCCGACGAAGTTCCAGAAGCGGGACGGGAAGTTCTGATGCTCGAGACGAGCCCGGTGGTGCAGGCCGACGCCCGCGCACGCCTGTGGGAGGGCGGCGTCATCCCCGCGCAGCCGCTTGCCCTCACCCGCGACCGCACGTTCGACGAGCGCCGACAGCGGGCGATTCTCCGGTACCACGTGGAGTCCGGTTCTCTCGGCATTGCGACCGCGGTGCACTCCACCCAGTTCAGCGTGCACGACGAGCATCGCGCGTACCTCGCGCCCCTCCTCGAGCTCGCGGCGGAGACCGTGGCCGAGTATCCGAACCAGAAGCCGCTCCTGGTCGCCGGCGTGACGGGCATGGTCCCGAAGGCCCGGCAGACGGCGGAGCTCGCAGCGGGCCTGGGATACGACTTCGTCCTCCTCTCCGGCTATGGGTGCGACGACCTCGACGAACGCCAGCTGCTCGACCGGGCGGCGGCGGTCAGCGAGGTGCTCCCCGTGATCGGCTTCTACCTGCAGCCGGCCGTGGGCGGGCGGGTGCTCTCGACGGACTATTGGCGGCGGATGGCCGAACTGCCGAACGTCGTCGGGATCAAGGTCGCGCCGTTCGACCGGTACGGGACCCTGGATGTCATGCAAGGGCTCGCGCTGTCGGAGCGCGCGGATCAGGTCGCCCTCTACACCGGGAACGACGACAATATCGTCTTCGACCTGGTGAGCCGGTTCCCGGCGCTCAATGCTCGTGGCGACCGGGTCGACCTCACGTTCCGAGGTGGGCTCCTCGGGCAGTGGGCGGTCTGGACGAAGACGGCGGTTGAGACGCTCGAGGTGACGCGGCGGGCGCGCAACGGGGACGTCGAGGCGACCCGCGAGGCGCTGCGCATCAGTCAGGCGCTGACCGACGCGAACGGTGCGATCTTCGACGCGAAGAACGGGTTCAAGGGCGTCATCCCCGGGATCCACGAGGTCCTCCGGCGGCATGGCCTGCTCGAGGGCATCTGGTTGCTGGATGAGACGGAGACGCTCTCACCCGGTCAGCTGCGCGAGATCGATCGGGTCTGGGACGCGTACCCGGAGCTGCGCGACGATGCGTTCATCGCGGAGCATCTCGACCGATGGCTGCGATGACCGCCGTGCGCGGTCACAGGGAGAGGCGATAGAGCGTGAGCGGGCGACCGGCGGACTCGGGGCTCACCTGACCGACCCGCTCCGCGTGCCCGGCGAGCTCGAGGCGTTGGACGAGGCGACGTGCGGTGCGCATCTGCACATCCAGATGTGCCGCGATCGCGCGTGTGGTGACGGGCGCCCCGTCCTGTGATCGTTCGAGCTCTTGCAGGCGTTCGATGTTCGCGAGTGACAGGCCGATCCGTGCGGCGAGCACTCCGGCGCTCAGGGGGGCCGACGCCTCGGCCTCGGCGGTCGAGTCGGCGGCACCGCGGAGCGTGAGGTCCACGTCGTGCCGGAGCGACACGACCGTGGCGGACCGCTTGTGCGCCTGGGCGCGCAGCATCGCGCGTTGCGCGAGCCGGGCGGCCTCGGATGCGCTGTGCCCCATGCCGAACCCGATGTGCACGGCCCGCGTCGACTGTTCCTGCGTCGCGTGGAAGGGCGACGTCGTGAGGTTGTGCGTCGCCCGTTGCAGGCTCCCGCGATTCGTGACGATGGCGACGTCCCCACCCTGACCGGTCGCGAGGAACGCCGACATCGAGCCGGCATCGGTGACCAGCGCGGCGTCGTCGGCTGCCAGCGGTGGATCGGCCCTGACCAGCCCGACGACGACGTGGGAGTCCTCGTTGACCTGGTTGGTGGTGAGCAGCATGAGCTCGGTGGCCGCCGCTCGGATCGCGCTCAGCGACGGGGCGAGACGCAGGCACGGCATCTCGGACTTGAGCGCGTCGTACACGGATGAGACACAGGTCACGGCCGTGTAGCCATCGTCCTGCGCCTGCCGATGGAAGTCGGCGATCATGCTCGACGTCAGGTCGGGGCGGTATCCGAGCACGCGCAGCTCGCCGGAGGGGATGCCGGCCTCCCCGATCGCCTCGACGACCTCGGCCTCACGCAGCGAGTCGATCGACAACCGGGTGACGTCGCGCCCGTCGAGGAGCAGGCGCACGACGGCGGTCAGCAAGGTGCTCCCGCTGTACTGCACGTACGTCGCGGGTCGCGTGAGCGCGGGCCTGCTGAGGAAGTACGGGATGGGCCCGGTGAACAGCCAGCCGTCGACTGCTCCGTCCTGCGAGGTGACGACCTCGGCGGCTTCGGACTCGTGCGAATACGGGAACGCGTGAAGCTCCGCGCCCGCCTGGCCGGTATCCGTGGACATGACCAGCGACACGAGGTCGTGAGGCCCGACCACTCCGATCCTGACTCTCACTGGTGCTCCTCCGGTTCGCCTCGGCTCTTCGCCCTCGAGGTGGACGCTCCCCGAGCCGCTCGAGGCGAACGGCGAACGCGGGGGATCGCACCTCAGCGTACCCCTGAGAGCTTCCGGTGGGGACCGGAATGGACGTTCCGCCATCGCCATGACGGCCATAGGATGGCCGGGTCAACAGAAGGTCGACATGCTCATCGGATTCATCGGGCTCGAAACGAGCCATCCGTTCTCCGACGCGGGGAATCTCCGTGCGCTCTGCCCCGACGCCGAGTTCCTGGTCACGGGCGAGGCCGACCGGGTAGCGGCGTTCCGTGCGGACAACGCGACGACCAGGGTGACGCAGAGCGCGGAGTCGGTCATCGCGTCCGCGCCCGATGTCGTCGTCGTCTCAGTGCGACCGGCCGACGTGGCCCACGTCGTCGAGCAACTCGCCGCAGCGCGGATCCCCGCCTTCATCAACAAGCCCGCGGCCGCGAGCGACGCAGAGGTCGATGCCCTGGTCGAGGCTGCGCGGGGAGCCGAAGAGCTCTTCCTGACGAGTTCGGTCCTGCGCTTCGCGCCTCGCGTGGGCGCACTGGACCTCGACCGTGATGACGTCCTTGCGGTAAGCGTGACGCTGTCGCACGACGTCGGCTGGTGGGAAGATCCTGCGTTCTCCTGGCAGGACGCGGATGAGGGCAGTGGTGGGCTCGTGCCGGTCATGGGGGTGCACGCGCTGGATGTCCTCGCGGCCGTCTTCGGCCCCGGCCTCGAGGTCGAGTACTGCCGGGTCGCCACGCGCACGCATCTCCGGCTGACGAACGGTGACGTCGGTCAGCTCGCAGTCCGCCTGCCGTCGGGCGCACGCGCGCTCATCGGCCTGGTCGGGGTGTCGTCGCGCGAGGAGTACGCGTTCACCTTCCACTCGCCGGTCGGCGACACCCGCCTCGTCCTGTCGAGCGATGTCGGTGAGGAGGACCCGCTCGGCTACGTCGGTACGGCGCGGCAGATCATCGCGATGGCGCGCGGGGCCGCGTCACCGGTGCCACTGCATGAGAGCGCGTCGATACTGCGCAGCCTCGCGACCGCGTCGACGATGGCTCGCGAGGCCGGGCTAGGGCGCTGAGACGACCGCGGCTCGGGCGGCTCGCGCCGCCTCGATGACCGCAGCTCTCGTGGCCGGGTCAGGCGCGGTGGCGCCCCGAGGGTCGAACCCGAACTCGGGCGGGATCGTCCCCTCGTCGACCGCGACCCAGAGCATGCGTTGCACGTAGGCGTCCATGGGTTCCACGAAGGTGGAGTTGGCGAAGGTGTCGAGGTGGGGAGACAGTCGGCGTAGGGTCGCCGTGTCATCTGCCCGGAAGGCCCGCAGGAATGCCGCGGTGAGCCCGGTGCAGGCGGCGCCGAGGCCGATCAGGGCACCGGACGCGCCCCACGACAGGCTCTCGGGGAGCATCAGGTCTTCGCCCGACAACACCGTGCGCCCCGCGCGTGCTGCGAGCTCGATCCCGTTCCGGCTCGCGCGCTTCGCGCGCAGGCGGGCCGGCTTGAAGGCGGCGACGGCCGGATGGTCGAGGAGCCCGGGCAACGCGGCGTGATCCAGCGGGGACGAGTACAGGTCGAACAGGATCAGCGGGAGACCCGACCGGTCCCACAGCTGATCGAGCCCGCGGCGGAGGTCCTGCGCGACAAGCGCCCGGGGTGTGAACACGAGCAGCGCCGAGGCGCCCGCATCGGCGGCATGACGTGGCCACTCGCCGATCTCGCCCGACTCGTCGAGCTGGACGCCCGTCACGACGAGGTCGGCGGCCTCGCTCGCTGCGAGGACGACGTCCTTCCGCTCTGCGATGGAGAGATGCGGGCCGCGCCCCGTGTGCACGGCGGCGGCGAGCCCGGACGCGCCGTCGCGCATCACCGCGTGTGCGTAGCTCGCCGTGACGGCCGGATCGGTCTCCCCTGACGCCGTCATCGGCGTGGCGATGGCGGCGATGAACGCTCCGTGCGCGCGCCGCGCGAAGTGTTCCGCCTCTGGGTGCATCGCACCAGGTTACCCACGCCGGAGCGGCGTGCCGGTTCCCGCCGGTTGACTTTTCGCAGCTCCCGGTAGTAATTTCGGGACAGGCCGTTATTATTCGAGCGAAAGAGGCAGCTGTGAAGAGAGTCATGATGGGTGGGGCCGTGGTGGCAGCAACCGCGTTGGTCCTGACCGGCTGTTCGAGTTCCGGCAGCGACACGACCGAGGGTGAGCCGTCGACGGTGACGGTGTGGATGTATCCGGTCATCGCGGACGAGAGTGCGAGCAGCACGTTCTGGGGCGAGGTCGAGTCCGAGTTCGAAGCCGAGAACGAGGACATCGACCTGGTGATCGAGCTGCAGCCGTGGGATAACCGCGACGAGAAGATCGCCACGGCGATCGCAGCGAACTCGGGGCCGAACCTGGTGCTGCTCGGGGCGGACCAAGCACTGAACTACTACGAGATCGGTGGTCTCAAGCCGGTCACCGACGGCATCGACGACGTCGATTCCTATCTGCCGGCGCCGGTGGGCGCGGTGACGTTCGACGACGAGATCTACGGGGTGCCGATCTACCAGACGGCGACGACGACCGTGTACAACCGCGCACTGTTCGAGAGTGCGGGGATCACGGACCTCCCGGAGACCTGGGACGACGTGATCGCGGCGGCACCGGCGCTCGCTGAGCAGGGCGTGGCGGTGTTCGACTATTCGGGGAGCCCGGAACTCACGCTGAACCTCACGTACTACCCGTTGCTCTGGCAGGCCGGCGGCAGTGTGTTCACCGAAGACGGCACCGACGTCGCGTTCGACAGCCCCGAGGGTGAGGCGGCGCTGCAGTTCCTCATCGACCTCCAAGCGGTGGGCGGTCTGCCCGCCGACGCGGCAGTGAAGAACAACGCCGTCGAAGGCGGCCCGCTCGGGACCGGCACGGCCGCGATGGGCCAGGGGATGAATCAGGCGCAGTTCGCGCAGATGGCGACGCTCCTCGGTGAGGACGTCGCGGCCGTCGGGCTGCCGTTGAGCGACGTCGACCAGGTGACGTTCGGCACCCCTGGCGTGCTCTCGCTGACGACCATCGACGGCAACGACGAGGCGTCCCTCAAGGCCGCCAACTTCATCGCCTCGCCGGACATCGCGCACCGGCTCAACGTCGCCGCCGCGAACTATCCGGTGCGCGACGATGTCGACGCCCCGAACGATGACGAGACGACGCAGATGTTCATGGACGCGCTCGAGTTCGCCAAGCCGGGTGAGGTCGTTCCCAACGCGCGCCAGGTCATGGCGGTGCTCGCGCCGAACATCCAGGCCGCCCTGCAGGGGAGCAAGACCGCCGAGCAGGCACTGGCGGATGCGGCGGCCGAGGCTCGGGCAGCCCTCCGCTGATCAGCCAGCATCCGGGGGTCAGGGCTGACCGTATGGTCGTCCTGATCCCCGGTTCGTGTCACGAGTGAGGTCTGAGAACCATGACGAGATCCGACGTGGAGCGTCCGCGGACGCTTCGTCCAGAGCCGCCGCCGCAGCAGGAGCCCAGCCCCAGGGCGGTGCGCAGACGACGGTCGTTCGGCAGCCGCCTGCGCGAGCCGGCGACGGCCTTCTTGTTCGTGCTGCCGATGCTGGCGTTGTTCGTCGTCTTCCGATTCGTACCGATCTTCGGTGCGGCGGGGATGAGTTTCACCGACTTCCGCCTCAACGGCGAGTTCGAGTTCATCGGCATCGAGAACTACGAACGGCTCTTCAGCGATCCCGTCTTCTTCACTGCACTGCAGACGACCCTGCTGTTCGGGCTCATCTACGTCCCGCTGGTGATGGTCCTGTCGCTGGCGACGGCGATGCTGCTCCATCACGTGGTCTGGGCGAAGGGGTTCTTCCGCGGCGCGCTCTTCCTTCCGTACGTCACGTCGTTCGTCCTGGCCGGCGTCATCTGGCTGTGGGTCTTCGCCGCCGACGGGCTGATCAACGGGACGTTCGCACACTGGGGCATTCCCGGCATTCCGTTCCTCTCCGGCGATCAGGCCACGGTGCTGAGCTCGCTGGCGGTGGTGACCGCATGGCGCGGATTCGGATACTCGATGCTCATCCTCCTCGCCGGGCTGAAGAACATCCCCGAGGAGCTCACCGAGGCCGCGATCCTCGACGGCGCCACCGGGCGGCAGCGCTTCTTCCGGATCACACTGCCGCTGCTCAAGCCAGTGCTCTTCTTCGTGCTCGTCATCGAGACCATCGGTGCGTTCCAGATCTTCGACGTGGTCTACGTCATGACCGGGGGCGGTCCGGCTCGGGCGAGCTACTCCCTGATCTACATGCTCTACGAGCAGGGGTTCAAGTTCTTCGACTTCGGGTACGCCGCCACCATCGGCATCGCCCTGTTCGTGCTCGTGTTCATCGTCTCGCTCATCCAGCGACGCTTCCTCGATCGGGAGGACTGATGTCCGGAACCGCACTCGCCGGCACCGCACTCGCCGACACCGCGTCGCGATCGTCGACGCGACGCAACCGCCGAGCAAGCCAGATCGCGATCATCGCGCTCTTGAGCTTGACCGGGATCTTCACCGTCGGTCCGTTCCTCGCGGTGCTCATCCTCGCGCTGTCTCCGGCCGGCGCGCCGACGATCCCGTACGCGTGGCCGGAAGCGCTCACCTTCGACAACATCATCCGAGTCCTGACCGCGCAGAACTTCCTGCAGTGGTCGCTGAACTCCGTGATCTACTCGGTCGTGTCGGTGGTCATCATCCTCCTCACCGCAGCCATGGCGGGGTACGCCTTCGCCAAGAAGCGATTCCCGGGGCGAGACGCGATCATGTGGTCGTTCCTCGCGACGCTCATGGTGCCGGTGCAGGTCACGCTCATCCCGATGTTCGTGTTGATCGCTTCGCTGGACGGGGTGAACACCTACTGGGGGCTGATCGTGCCGACGCTGGCGAACTCGCAAGCCGTGTTCCTGATGCGTCAGTTCATCCGAGGGCTGCCCGATGACCTGTTCGAGGCGGCGCGGATCGACGGTGCGAGCGAGTGGACCGTCTTCACACGCATCGTGCTGCCGCTGATCAAGCCGATCCTGGCCACCCTCGGGATCTTCGTGTTCCTCTGGCACTGGAATGACTTCCTCTGGCCGCTCATCATCGCGCAGTCCGACTCCATGCGCACCCTCACCGTGGGGCTCGCCGCGATGAACGCCGAGACCGTGTATCTCTCCACCCTCATGGCGGCAGCCGCCATCAGTGTGATCCCCTGCTTGCTGATCTTCGCGATCCTGCAGCGGTATCTGGTCAACAGCGTCGCCATGAGCGGGATCAAGGGATGACGGCGACGACGTCGCGGTCGACCGAGGCGCGGAACGACGCCACGCTCGATCTCGACCTCTGGAGTTCTCAGAGAGCCATCGCCGCCATCCTCGCCCAGGACGCCAAGGCCGTCGAGGCTGCGGAGGCCGCGACGGATGCCCTCGCGGCGCTCGTCGACGCGACCCTTCCGCGGATCGAGAGCGGCGGCCGGGTCCACGTGTTCGGGGCGGGAGCCTCGGGGCGACTGGCGCTGCTCGATGCGACCGAGACGGTTCCGACCTTCGGGGCCCCGCCCGGACTCCTCGTCCCGCACTTCCCGGGTGGTGTCGACGCCATCCTCGATCCGAGCATCGACTTCGAAGACGCCGACCGGCTCGGCGAGTCGGACGCGGCCGATGTCACTGGTGCTGACGTCGTGCTCGGCGTGACGGCCTCGGGAACGACCAGCTACGTCGCCGGCGCGCTGCGAGCTGCCCGGCGTGCCGGGGCCGTGACCGCGCTCGTCACGAGCAACCCGCTGGCGCCGCTCGCGACCCTGGCGGACCATCTCATCGTGGCGGACACCGGGGCCGAGGCGATCACGGGGTCCACCCGCCTCAAGGCCGGGACGGCCACGAAGGTGCTGCTCAACGCGTTCTCCACGACCTTGATGGTCAGGAGTGGGCGGACGTATTCGAATCTCATGACGAATCTCGTGGTGACGAACTCCAAGCTCCGCGATCGGGCGATCGCCGTCATCGAGATGGCGACGGGGTGCGACGCGGCACGCGCTGCCGGCCTGCTCGAGCTGGCCGATGGCAGCGTGCCGCTCGCCATCGTCCACGCGCGCTCCGGCCGGACGATCGGCGAGTGCCGAGCCGCGCTGAACGAATCGGCCGGAATCCGCTCGGCGCTGGATCGGCTGGAGCGTACTGGGTGATCGGTGCGCGGTACGTCGGGCTCGATGTCGGCGGAAGCGGACTCCGCGCCGAAGTGGAGGTCGACGGGGTTCGAAGGATGCTCCGGCACACGGGATACGTGGATCGACGGAATGGCCGAATCGACGAGGATGCGCTGACCGACCGAATCGCCCGCCTGCTGCATCCGGTGATGTCTGTGGGCGGCGCTGGGATCGAACGGCTCGTCATCGGCACCACCGGTGTGCCTGACCTGGTCGATTCCGATGTGCTGGCGCTTCGCGTGCGCGACGAACTCCGATGCGGAGCCGTGCTCGTCGTGAGCGATGTGCTCACGACGCATGTCGGGGCCCTCGGGGGCCGGCCCGGTGCGGTGATCGCCGCTGGGACCGGCGCGATCGGCTATGCCACCGACCACGTCACCGTCGAGCGGCGGGTCGATGGATGGGGGTATCTCCTGGGCGACGAAGGAAGCGGCGCGTGGATCGGTGCGGCCGGCCTGCGTGCGGCGCTGTGCGCGGCGGACGGCCGGAGCGGAGGTTCCGAGACGTTGCTCCAGGCGCTGCTCGGCAGCTTCGGGTCGACCGACGACCTCATCGACGCGGTGTATTCCTCAGCGACGCCGGGGTCGTTCCTCGCCGGCTTCACGCCGACCGTGGCCGCCGCTGCCACGACCTGTGGTGTGGCGGCCGGGATCTGGAACGATGCGGGCGCGATGCTCGCGCGCAACATCCACGCGATCTCCCAGGGAGTGCCGCCGCACTTCTCGTGGGGAGGCGGGCTGTTCGACGTCGGCGACCTCCTGATCCGACCGTTCCGCCAGGAGCTCGGACGGCTGGCGCCCGGAGCCGAGGTGAGTGCGCCGCGCGGCAGTGCCGCCGCGGGGGCATTGGCGTTGGCGCGCGGGGACGCCTCGACGCACGTCGGCAGGGCCGCGGAGTTCGCCTGGTCGAACTGACCATTGCGGTCTAGGCCGTAAAGCGTCTATGGTGGCCGCATCCCAAGGAAGGCGGTTCGCCGATGTTGCATGGCCGGAAGTCCTGGATGGTTGCTGGTGTCGTCTCTGCGGCGCTCGTGGCCTCCTCCCTGCAGGTGACGACCGCGTCGGCCGTCGAGTACGAGGACGTCTTCGACGTCCTGGATCTCGGCCGGCCCGAGCTGAGCGCGGTGGCCTCCGAGGTCGCCCAGAACGACCTGGTCGGCGCTGCCGAGGCGCTCCAGACCCACTTCGCCGCGCGGACCACACCGGAGTGGACGCCGATCGTCCCCGGGTCGGTCAGCTCGCTGGTCACCTCGACGGCCGATGAACTGGCGGACGGGTACTTCGAGTTCCGCGGCGGCCTGTCCCGGGACTTCAGCTCGGGAATCGACTGGGCCGACACCTGGAGCGACGATCCGGCCGTGCCGCTCGGTCAACCGCACTACTGGATGTACGACTTCACGTTCTACGCGACACTCACCGGCGCCTATCTCGCGCTCCCGAGCACGGATCCGAAGCGCGCCGTGTATACCGCGGCATGGGAACGGACCGCCGTCGACTTCATGGACGCGCACGAGAACGTGGTCTCCCCCTACAACCGGCTCGGCACGGCCAAGCGCCTCACGCAATGGCTCGGGGCGTACTCCGTCTTCAAGGACTCGCCGACCGCCGACCCGCAGGTGCTGTCACGGTACGTCGCGCAGATTCACGCGATGGCCGACGATCTCTGCCGCAATCTGGAGCGGCACAACGGCAACAACTGGTACGCCTCCATCGCGCGTGCCGTCTACATGACCGCCGTCTACTTCCCCGAGTTCATCAGCTCGACGACCTGGGAGCGCCGGGTGATCGGCGCGATGGACCGGGTCGTCGCACTGCAGATGAAGGGCGACGCCGTCCAGTTCGAGCCGGCGCTGAACTATCAGGCGTACAACCTCGACCTGCTGGTGCAGATCGAGCGGTTCGGACGCCTGAACGGGCGTTCCCCGCTCGCGGCACACCTGCAGGTCATGGAGCGCCAGGCCGAGGTCATCATGGCCGCGACGATGCCGGACTTTACCGTGCCGCTGATCGGGGACACCCCGTCGTCGACGTTGAGCCTGACCGCGTACGCCGAGCTGTTCGACCGGGACGACATGCGCTGGGTGGCGAGCGAGGGTGCGACCGGTACGATGCCCGCGCTCGGGTCGGACCTCGCGCCTCACTCGTATGCGTTCATGCGGACCGGGTGGGACAGCGAGGACGCCTATCTGGCCGTCGCCAATCAGGACACCAACTACGGGGCGTCCCACCGGCATCCGGATGACCTGTCCGTGGTGGCCTACGCCCACGGCCGGCCGCTCCTCATCGATCCCGGCGTGGTCGACTACAACGACACGCCCTCGGCGAACTGGCTCAGGCGGACGACGGCCGCGCACAACACGGTCGAGGTCAACGGCCAGGCGCAGCCGGGTCCTGCGGCCGGCGACCGGGTGCGCCGGGCTGAAGCCTGGGCCAGCAACGCCGGCTTCGACTTCTACGCCGGGATGCACGACGATTACGCCCCGATCACGCATGACCGGAACGTGTTCTTCGCGAAGGAAGCCGGGCTGTGGATCCTCAGCGACCGCCTGCAAGGGTCGTCGTCGACCAACGCGTACCGGCAGCTCTGGCATCCGCCGGGTGATGCGCCGATCGACGTGACCGCCGCGGGCACCGTGAACGCGGGGTTCGGGTCGGTCCCCGGCATCTCGGTGATCCCGGTCGATGCTGTGCCGACGACGGTGCACGACGACGGCTACATCGCCGACGGCCTGGGCGGGTTGGAGTCGGACGCCGAGTACTTCTCGTTCGATCAGAGCGTCGCAGGACCGGCGGCGTTCGATACCGTGCTGCTGCCCGGTGCGGCCGGCTCCGCCCCGGACGCCGACGTGACCCGGACCTCACTCGGGGTCCCGGTCGACACCGCGACCGCGTTCGACGTCGAGCTCGCCGACTCCAGCCTGGCGTTCTATCAGAGTTTCGAATCGACGCCGCAGGCGCGTACCGTCGGTGCTCACACGACCGATGCGAGGGTCCTCGCGATCACGTCCGATGGACTCGGCGACGTCACGACGATCCAGCTGGTCGGCGGAACCGGCGTGTCCGACTCGGCTGGCGACCTCGTCAGGTCCGCGGGGCCGCTCGGCGACGTCAGCGTACGACTCGGCTCGACGCTCCGGATCGAGACCGGGGGGTTCCGCGACGAAGAATTGCGTGTTCGCGACCTCGACGCGGTCGCGGTCGAGGTCAATGGCATCGCGGTGCCGCTCGTTCGTGACGGCGACTACGTCGTGATCGCCGAACAGTCGCGGACGACCGGAGACGCCGTGTTCGAGCCCGTGTTCGACGAGGCAGCCGGGGTCGTCGACGTGAGCGTCGAGGGACTGGCAGGCGACTTCCAGCCCGCGGCGGGCACGTGGCGACCGGTGGAGACCTCGCCCGGCGTCTGGGCCGTCTCGCAGACGACCGCCACAGCCGTCGAGGCGGCCCTGCTCCGTCGGGTGAGTGCGTCCGAATCGTCGGTCCGGGTCTCGGCAGATCTCGAGTCGACCGGCCCCACCTTCGGCGTCGGAGCATACGTTCGGTATGTCGATCCGTCGAACTACTACCTGGCGCGCGTGTACCGCACCGGCGGTGTGCTCAGCGCGCAGGTCGTGAAGGTGGCGAACGGCACCGCCGCGATCATCGGCGACGCGCCGATCACGCTGTCGGTGACCGATCCGATCGAGCTCGACGTCGTCGTGGTCGGCGGCGCGATCGAGCTCCGGGTGAACGGCGCGCTCGGCGTTCGCGTCCACGACGCGACCCATGCCGATGGTGGCGTGGGCCTCTACGCGCACCGCACGCAGGCGACCTTCTCCGAGCTCGAGATCGGTCAGGGCTCGCGCGTCTCGAGCGACTTCTCGGCTGGGACATCCGGCTGGACCGCGACCTCGGGGACCTGGGCCGCCGCGCAGCGAGCCGGCGAATGGGGGCTCCACCAGCAGAGCACCTCCGCCCGCGACACCGGCATCAGCGCTGGTGCGGAAAGCAGCGACCAATCGATCTCATCCCGGTTCGTGCTCCAATCGGCGTCGGCCAGCATGGCGTTCGGGCTGCAGGTGCGGGTCGCCGATGCGGCGAACCGCGTGCTCGCTCGGGTCTATCGCACGGGCGGCGTGCTCTCCGCGCAGATCGTCGGGATCGTCGGGGGGACCCCGTCGGTGCTCGCCTCCGAACCGATCACGCTGGATCTTTCACAGCCCGTCGAGCTCGAGGCGATCGCGACCGACAGCGGAGTCGCGCTCTTCGTCGACGGTGCGCTCGCCGTCTCCGCGGCGAGCGCGTCGCCGAGCAGCGGTGCGACCGGTCTGTACACGGATCGGGCCACAGGCGCGTTCGAGCAGGTCGCGCAGGCGGCCCTCGCGAGCGCGACGGGCGTCGACTTCGAGCCGGTGTCGGGCGTCGGCTGGCAAAGCGTCGCGGGGAACTGGCTCGCCGGCGAGGCGCTCAACGACCTGAATCAGTGGGATGGGACTGCCGCGGATCAGGTCGCGATCTTCGATCAGGTCGGACCGAACGTCGAGCTGACGACCTCGATCATGCTGCATTCCGGTCAGTCGAGCATGGGCGTCGGTCACGTGCTTCGGTATCAGGACCCGTCGACCTACTACCTCGCTCGCCTCTATCGGACCGGGGGTGCATACTCCGCACAGCTCATCCGGATGCTCGGGGGGACGGCGACGGTGCTCGGCACGGCACCGGTCTCTTCCGTCACGTATCCGCTCGAGCTCACGTCGCGTGCGAGCGGAGACCTCCTCGAGGTGAGTATCAACGGGACGCCGGTGGTTCGCGCACGTGATGCCGCTCTCGCCAGCGGCGTCGTCGGCCTGCATACCCACCGCGCTTCGGCCGGCTTCGCCGACCTGGCTCTGACCGAGCTGGTCGCCGCCGACGACTGGCGGGTCGGCCATGGACTCGTCGCCGTGTCGGGCGCCCAGATGGAAGCGAGCTCGCCGGATGGGCAGAGTTCGTTTGCGACGTCCACCGGCATCGGTTGGCAGGATGTGGCCGTCGCTGCACAGATGTCCCACGGCGGGCTCGCGGTCGGTGAATCCGCCGGCAGCTGGCTGCGTTCGACCGGATCGCACACCGGCTACGGATTCGTGATCGAGCGCACCTCCTCCGGGACGGTCGCGAAGATCGTGCGAAAGACCGCGGGGTCGCGGGGTACACAGGCGGCCACCGTGCTCGCCGAAGCCCCGGTCGTCGTCGACTTCTCGGGGTCGGTCCAGCTCGGCGCGAGCGCGGTGGGCGATGTGCTGACCTTCACGCTCGACGGGGTCGAGGTGCTGTCCACGCGGGACGGTATTCTGGCCACCGGTGGTGTCGGCCTGTCGGCGAAGACCTCCGCGCCGGTGTCCTGGTCGGAATTTGTGGCCTCGGCCGTGGCCGTCGGGAGCTGACGTTCAGAATCTCGCGCATCGGTGAGATTTCTGTGAATATGCTGGGTATCCGTGCGTCGTGTTCCGGCCGAAGAGATCGCGTGGCATAACGCCCGGCTAGGCTCAGGTCACAAAGGTTTCCGGGTGGGGTACAGATGGTGGGTGGGTACGCCGGTGCGCTGACTGCACCCTCGGTCGTCCGACTGGTTCTCGGTCGAGATGGTCAGGCGTACATCCGTCGCGCCCACGTCGCGCTCATCTTCGTCGCATTCGCCACGATCGCGATGAAACTGACCGACGCAGGAGCATCCGGATGGAGCGCCGCCGGCCAACTCAACTTCTGGGCGTTGCCAGCCGTCGCCGTCGCGGCGGTGGCCGGCGCGACGCTCGTCGTGGTCTCCGGCTCGCCCACGAGCCTCGCCGTCCTCGGGGAGCTCGGCTTCCCCGAGATCAGCGCCCGCCGACGCGCTCGGGCGAACGGTCTCGTCTGGGCGGGCATCGGCCTGCTCATGGTGCACTTCACCGCGCCCGCGTTCGCCGTGGTCCCCGGTGGTCCGGTGGTCGTCGGTCTCGTGTTCGCGCTGGGGCTCGGCCTTGGAACGATGCGGCTGCACCTCGCGGCCCTCGAGCACGAGGCGTACCGCAGCTTCAACCTCGTGGCGATGCTGCTCGCCGCGGGCAGCATCGCGAGCATGAGCATCACGCCGACGGGTGACTGGTGGGCGCACAACTTCAGCACGCTCGGCACCTCAGACGACTTCGCGGCCATGTGCTTCAATCTCGCCGTCACCATGTCGGGGCTCGGCATGGCGCTGCTCGGGCCAGCCCTGAGCGCGTCCCTTCGGTCGGAGCGGTTCGGGCTGCGACGAGGCGGTCTCACCGCGATCCGGGTGCTCATCGCGTTCATCGGCGCCAGTCTCATGGGCGTCGGCATCGTGCCGATCGATGGCGCCACCGATCTGCACAACCTCTTCGCGTGCGGGGCGGCGGCCGGCTTCGCGGTGCTGGCGCTCGGCGTGCAGGTGTGGGCGCGGCGGATGCCACGCTCGCTCGTGCTCTTCTCGTACGGCGCGCTCGCCGTGGAGGTCGCGGCGATGGTCGCCTACGACGGGCTCAAGATCTTCAACCTCACCGTGTTCGAGATCGTGGCCTTCACGCTGGTGTTCGCGTGGCTCATCGCGCTCGTCGCCATCACCGCCACGGCTCCGCGTGTGTCGGAGGGCGCCACCGAACCCGATGCCACCGCGATCGCGGCGCCGGTGTCGACTCTGGCCGGGCCCGCGCGTCACGTGCCGGTGCGTGCTCGCGCCCGCTACGTCGGGATGCGCTCGGCTCCGACCCGTGCGGCCGTTCCCGCCAGTCGTGGCCCCGGAACGCGGCAGCCCGCGTCCGCGCGTCGGCGCTCGGCGCTGACCGCGTTCCCCGACAAGCCACCCGACGGGTGCACGCATCCCTCGCCCCGCGGCGCCGGGTCGAGCCCGATCGATCGAGCACAGCGTACGGTCGTATGGTGACCGAGCGCGCATTCGAGATCATCCGGAACTCCGACCGTGACCGCTACGAGGTCCGAGACGGTGAGCGACTCCTCGGCTTCGCGATGTTCCGGCAGGAGCCCGGCCGTGTGGTGTTCACACACACCGTCGTGAAGCCTCAGTTCGAGGGGCAGGGCATCGGCAGTGCGCTTGCCCGACACGTCATCGAGGCCACCATCGCCGAGGGGAACGCCGTCGTGCCGGAGTGCCCGTTCATCGCCGCATACCTCGAGGAACACCCCGAGTACGCCGGTTCGGTCGTGGCCCCCGCACGCTGATCCCGGACCGCGTCGGGCGCCAGCTCTGGCGTCGAAGCAGGCCCTGCTTCGGGCGACATTGCGCATGAGGCATCCTCGCGTTACGATGCGTTCAAGCCCGAGCCGGCCCCGAGTCGGCAGCCGACCCTCGCCGCGTGAACCGTGACACGCTGCACGCTCCGCTCCGAGGTGGCTCGCCGAGCTCAGTTCGGGTCGCTCGGCGGGGGAGGCCTCCATCGGAGGCCGCGGCGGGGCGGGAGGTAGGGTTCCCGCCCCACCGTCAGCGCGGGGGCAGGCGATGCCGTCAGCCCGCGTGCCCGCCATTGACCGAGACGCGCAGGCGGTCGCAGAGCTCGGCGAGGTGCGCGAGCTCATCGGTGTCGAGCGCCGAGCCCACGTGGCGCGTGATCGCTTCCATATGCGCGATCGCCACCTCGCGGAACAGCTGAAAGCCCTCGGGCGTGATCGCGACGATGGTCCCGCGGCCGTCGAGCGGGTCGTCGGACTTCGTGAGCAGTCCGCGTGCGGTGAGCCGGTCGACCAGGCGGCTCACGCTCGGCTGCGTGAGCAGGACGTGGCGGTTGAGGTCTTTCAGGCGAAGCCGCCGGTCGGGCGCGCGGGTGATGTTGAAGAGCACGTCGTACTCGTTCAGCGAGATGACGTCGGATGGGAACTCGGCGGCGAGGGCTCGCATGACGGCGACCTGCGCCCGGAAGAGCGACTCCCATGCCGCGACCGTCCGAGTGCGATCTGCCATGAGGATCTCCATTCGTGTTCCGCGAGTGCTGTGCGTAACAGAATACGGAAATCGGGCACGGCAGATGACCATCGGTGGTCGGATTGTGTGAACTCGCGGAATGCGCCCACCCGGACCGTGGTCGTGGGGGTGGTGCCAGAAATGAGTGAGGGCCGGTCGTAGAGGCTGACGACCGACCCTCACTCTGCACCAAGAGTGTCCTGCAATCACATTCCACACCGGCCGCCACAGCAAACGACCGGTGCCTGACAAATATATAACAGATCGATAACGCTGCGCTAGGGGCAGCCGAGGTCTGTTTCAGAAGACGTCGGGACTCGGGGTCGAGGCCTGACGGATCGACACGTCCGCGTGGCGGTCGAACCGGTAGCCCGAGCCGCGGACCGTCCGCACGATGTCCTGGTAGTGCGCGAGCTTCGAGCGCAGGCGGCGCACATGCACGTCGATCGTGCGCTCGCTCGGGATCTCGTCGTCCGCTGCGGCCCACAGGTTGTCGATGAGCTCGTGCCGGTCGATGGTACGGCCCTCGCGCAGGACGAGGTACTGCAGCAGCTCGAACTCCTTGTAGGTGAGCCCGGCGGCCACGCCGTCCAGGAGGACGCGCTTGCGCGAGATGTCGATGATGACGCCGTTCGGGTGACGGTCGATGTCGTCGTCGGTGTCCTCGGCGCGCTGCTTGGCGAGCGCCGCCGGGTCCTGCAGTGCGAGGCGCACGACGTCGACGTCGCGGCCACCGGCGCCCTCGGGCGCCAGTGCGACCGCGGCGTAGGTCTCCGCCGATGGCGCGACCTCGGCCGTGAGGCGCCGGAGTGCCTCGACGATGCGGTGCAGGCTCGTGCCGTCGGCAAGGGCCTTTGCCTCGTCGATGCCGACGTAGAGCACGAATCCGCGAGCTTCAGTGCCGTCTGGGACGGCGCGGACACGGGGTGCGGCCGCGGCCGGCGCGGCGAGCGGGGTGGCGGTCACCGACGGTGCGCCGGCGATCTCAGGGCGAGTGGGCCGGGGCGCGAGGGCGACGGCGGGGCGGGTGGGAGCGTACGCGAGCGACATGACGAAATCCTTGTGCGGTGTGTGCGTGAACCGGCCCCGTCTACGGGGCCGATGCGAGTGGCCGGAACGGCCGGGCGAAGCGCCGGTGGCGGCGGTTCATGCGAGAGCCTGGGCGACCTGGATGCGGGTCGCGCGCCGGGCCTCGGAGGAAGGGCGCAGGATCAGCGGCACATTCGACAACACATGGGGGCACGCGCCGACATCATCATGTCGGCAATCCCGTTCGCCTCGCGGGCGGTCAGGGTGCGTGCGGTGTCGGTCATGGTGCGAGTAAAACGGACGGGCTGGGGATGTGTCAATTCGTGACGCCCGCATGACGGGGTGTGACATCGCACGCGGTGCGCCGGGCTCCGGCGCGGCCGGAAGGATCGCGACCCGTGATCCGGTCGATGACAGGATCTTCGAGAAACGCATACACGAAAAAATCTTCTTGAAGAGGCTCCGCGGGATTCCGCGTCAGGCGTGAAGATCCTTCGGCGCGAGCGCCGCGCCGGTCGGCTTATACCGTGCCGTAGAGCCGATCGCCCGCATCGCCCAGGCCAGGCACGATGTAGCCCAGCTCGTTCAGTCGCTCGTCGACCGCGCCGAGCACGATCGTGACCTCGCGACCGCGCAACGCCTCCTCGACGGCCGCGAGCCCCTCGGGCGCGGCGAGGATGCAGATGGCGGTGACGTCGACGGCGCCGCGGTCGAACAGGAACTCGATGGCCGCCGTGAGCGAGCCGCCCGTTGCGAGCATCGGGTCGAGCACGAAGCACTGCCGATCGGACAGGTCGTCGGGCAGGCGTTCGGCGTACGTCGTCGGTTGCAGCGTCTCCTCGTCGCGAGCCATGCCGAGGAAGCCGACCTCTGCCGTGGGTACCATCTTGGCCATGCCGTCGAGCATGCCGAGCCCGGCTCGGAGGATCGGCACGATGAGCGGCTTCGGCTCAGCGATGCGCACCCCCGTCGTCGCGGCCACAGGGGTGACGATGTCGACCGGCTCCACGCGCACGTTGCGCGTGCCCTCGTAGGAGAGCAGTGTCATCAGCTCGTCGACGAGGGCGCGGAACACGGGCGACGGCGTCTTGGCGTCGCGGAGCACCGTCAGCTTGTGGGTGATGAGCGGGTGATCGGCAACATGGACTCGCATAGGCTCGATCCTAGTTCCGGCGGGTTCGGGAGGGAGAGCGCGTGGATGTGCCCAGCTCACCGCGCCACCGCGAGTGGATGCGCCTCGCGCTCGTCGAGGCGGCGCAGGCTCCCGCGACCCGCGACGTTCCGGTCGGCGCGATCATGGTCGACGAATCTGGCCGGGTCATCGCGTCGCGACGCAACGAGCGCGAGCTCACCGGCGACCCCACCGCGCACGCCGAGGTGCTCGCCATCCGCGACGCCGCCGCCGTCCTGGGCGACTGGCGTCTCAACTCCTGCACGCTCGTGGTCACGCTTGAACCGTGCGTCATGTGCGCGGGCGCCATCGTGCAGTCCCGGGTCGGCACCGTGGTGTTCGGCGCGTGGGACGAGAAGGCCGGCGCGGCAGGCTCGATCTACGACCTCCTGCGCGACCGTCGCTTGAACCACCGCGCCGAGGTGGTTCCGGGCGTCGAGGCCGGGGCTTCGACCGAGCTGCTCGTGCGGTTCTTCGAGGACCCGCTCAGACGGCCGTGAGCACGGCCGCGAGCGTCGCCGAGGACGTGGCCGCGGGCACGGACGCACCCGCCGCACGGCCGTGCGCCGAGGCATCCGTCATTCGAGGCCCTTGATGACGATCGCGTCAGTGGGCGGGGCGACCGCCTCTGGGTCGACCCAGACATCGGGTTCGATGTAGATCACGCGGGCCGTCGGCACCGCCTCACGGATGCGTCGCTCGATCACGTTCGTCGCCGCGGCGACCTCGAGCAGCCGCTGGTCGGCGGTGAAGCCGAGCTTCGCCGCGACGAGCAGCTCGTCGGGGCCGAGATACAGCGTCTTCATGTGGATGATGCGCTCGGCCTCGGGACCGCTGAGGATGGCGTGCTCGATCTGGTCGAGGTCGCTCTCGTTCGCGCCCTCACCGACGAGGAGACTCTTCGTCTCGATGCCGAGGATGATCGCGACCACGATGAGCAGCGTGCCGATCGCGAGCGTGCCGATCGCGTCGAACGTGCTGTTGCCCGTGATCACCGTGAGGCCGACGCCGAGCAGCGCGAACACGAGGCCGACGAGCGCCGCGAGGTCTTCGAGCAGCACGACGGGCAGCTCGGGCGCCTTCGCGCGGCGCACGAACTGCACCCAGGTCTGGCGGCCGCGCAGCGGGTTCGACTCCTTGACGGCGGTGCGGAGCGAGAACGACTCGAGCACGATCGCGATGACGAGCACGAGGATCGGGAGCCACGCGTTCGTGAGCTCGTGCGGGTGCCGCAGCTTGTCGATGCCCTCGTAGATCGAGAACACGCCGCCGACCGAGAACAGGATGATCGAGACGACGAACGCGTACACGTACCGTTCGCGGCCGTAGCCGAACGGATGCTCGCGGTCGGCCTGCTTCTTCGCCTTGCGGCCACCGAGGATCAGCAGCAGCTGGTTGCCCGAGTCGGCCAGCGAGTGCACGCCCTCCGCGAGCATGGACGCCGAGCCCGAGACCGCCCAGGCGATGAACTTCGTGATCGCGATGCCGAGGTTCGCGAGGAACGCGGCGATGATCGCCTTCGTACCGCCTGTTGCACTCATGCGCCAATCCTAGGATGGGTCGCATGCCGAACCAGGAGTCCGTGACACTGCCCTCGATCGCCTTCCTCGGAGCGGGCTCGATGGCACGCGCCGTGCTGAGCGGGCTGCTCCGCCCGGGCGTCGAGGTCGCCGGCGACATCCGTGCCACGAACCGGTCGGCGGCGAAGGCCGCCGAGTTGGACGCGGTCGACGGCGTGGTCGCCTTCGCGACCGAGACGGATGCCTCGGCCAACCGTCGTGCGGTCGCCGGCGCGAAGCTCGTGGTGGTGGCGGTGAAGCCGGCCATGGTGCCCGACCTGCTGCGTGAGATCGCCGACGCGCTCGAACCCGGAGCGGTCGTCGTGAGCGTGGCCGCGGGCGTGACCGTCGAGACGTACGAGTCGCTGCTGCCGGCTCACGTGTCGGTCGTGCGGACCATGCCCAACACGCCCGCCGTCGTCGGCCGGGCCGTCACCGGGGTGTCGGCCGGCAGCCGGTCGAGCGAGGCGGACCTCGCGCTCGTCGTCTCGCTCTTCGAGACCGTCGGCGACGTGCTCGTCGTGCCCGAGTCGCAGCTCGACGCACTGGGGACCATCTCGGGCTCGGGGCCGGCCTACGTGTTCTTCCTCATCGAACAGCTCACGGCCACGGCGATCGGCCTCGGGTTCTCGCCCGAGGAGGCCGCCGTGATGGTGCAGGGAACCTTCCGCGGGGCATCCGAACTGCTCGCGCACTCGGGTGACGACCCCGCCGAGCTGCGCCGCCGCGTGACGAGTCCCAAGGGCACGACCGAGCGGGCGATCGCCGTGCTCGAGGAGGCGCAGTTCAGGCAGACGTTCGACCGTGCCACCGCCGCCGCGCTCGCGCGCTCGCGCGAACTCGCCGCCGGCGCCTGACCCCGCCCCGCCCCCGGCTCCACCTCGCCCCGCCCGGCCCCGCCCCGCCCGGCCTCGCCTCGCCTCGCCTCGCCCGACCCCGTCGGCCTCGCCGCCGAGTGATGACGATTCGTGCCCAACGTCGGCCCGTTCCGTCATCACCCGAGGCATATCGTCATCACTCGGTGGAGGTGGGAGAGGAGTGAGAGAGGGGAGGTGGGAAGTGGGAGGTGGGAGGGGGAGGTGGGAGTGTCAGAGGCGTTCGAGAAGGGTCATGACCTCGAAGTGCGTCGTCTGCGGGAACATGTCGAAGACGCGGGCCCGCACGGGGCGCAGCGACGGCATCGCCGCGAGGTCCTTCGCGAGCGAGACGGCGTTGCAGCTCGAATAGAGCACGTGCGAGGCATCCGATTGCTCGAGCCAGCCGGCGAGTTCCGCACCGATGCCGCGCCGAGGCGGGTTCACGATGACGAGGTCGGGCGCGGCCGCCGCGCCCAGCGCGAACGCCGTCGCGTCGCCCGCGGCGAACCCGACCCGGCTGAGCACCGCGTCGGTGCGGCTGAGCTCGGCGCTCGCGACCGCCTCGACGCTCGTCTCGATGCCGGTCACGGCCGTGCGGCCGTCGGCGATGTGCAGGGCGAAGCCGCCGACGCCCGAGTACAGGTCCCAGGCCTCGTCGGGCGCGAGGCCGCGGATCCAGTCGCGGGCCTCGGCGTACAGCGCCTCGGCGATCGCGGTGTTCGTCTGGAAGAAGCTCTGCGGTCGCAGGTGCATCGTCACGTCGTTCAGCCGCATCGGCAGCGTCTGCTGCTCGGTGAGCACGACCTCGTCGACGCCCTCGAGCACGGCCTTGTGCTCGGGCAGCAGGTTCGCGCTCACGACCCTGGCGTGCGGCAGCTCGGCGAGCAGGGTGGGCAGGTGCTTGCGGAGCCGCGGCAGCGGCTCGCTCGAGCGCAGCACGAACCGCACCATGAGCTCGCCGTCGGGTGACTCCGTGACGATGAGGTGCTTGAGCTCGCCTCGTCGGGTGGCGACGTCGTATGGCGTGAGCCGGGCGAGCGTGATGAAGCGTGCGAGCACCGGGAACGCGGCCCGGTGGCCGGGCGAGCAGATGCCGCAGGCCTGCAGGTCGATGCCGTGTCCGTCGGCGTCGAGTACGCCGATGGTCGGCGCGTCGACCGTGCCACCGACGACCATCTTCGCCTTGTTGCGGTAGTCCCGCTCGCCGCTGGCGACGGCCGGATGCCACGTGCCGACGCCGAACGGCGCGAGCAGTTCCTCGGCGCGGCGCTGCTTCGCCGCGAGCTGCGCCGCGTACGGGTCGCCCATCAGCGAACACGACCGGCATCGCCAGTCGTCGAAGTACCCGCACTGCACCCGTCAAGCGTACGCGCGGTGCCCCGTCTCGGACGCAAGCGCCGTCTCCGCCAACGCCGCGGATGGTGGGGTGGAAGCCGGACGGTGGGTGGGGGCCGGACGGTGGGTGGGGGGCCGACGGCGGGATGGAGGACGGATTGCGTGTTGGAGGTCGCTCCTGATCGACCTCCAACACGCAATCCGTCCTCCAACCCACTTTCGGGGGCGGCGAGAGACACTGAGTGGCACGGGGAATGGATGGTGTGACGTGGCGGGTGGGTCCGACGGGGCCGGGAGCGCGCGCGATGGCGAGCGCGGGGCGCGCGACGCCGGAGGCGGGGAGCGCGGGACGCGCGACGCCGGAGGCGGGGAGGGCGGGGATCGCGGGCACTCGCGGCGGGACTTCCTGAAGTTCGGCGGGGTCGCGGCCGGCGGGGCGGTCGTCGGCGGCGCGGCCGGGTTCGCGGCGGCCAGGGCAACCGGAGCCGGGAACGGCGCCGGCGCCGGGGCATCCGCTCGACCCGGTCACTCGGTGGCGGCGACGCCACCCGGCACGATCCCGCCGCGACCTGGCGGGCCCGGCTGGGACCATCTCGTGGTCGTCATGTTCGAGAACCGCTCGTTCGACAACCTGCTCGGCCACCTGTACGCGGAGGACGAGCTCCCGGCGGGCGAGACGTTCGCGGGCCTGCAGGGCGACCCGATCCGCATTGACGGGCCGCACGGCCGCAGCTACGAGACCCATGCCTACACGGGCACGACCGACGAGATCATGTCGAGCCCGCGCCCCGACCCGGGCGAGGACTACCCGCACGTGAACACCCAGCTGTTCGGCACGGTCGACCCGAAGCGCAACGCCGAGCTGCAGGTGTCGCAGATGGAGAAGCCGTACAACGCGCCCCCTGCCGGCAGTCGGCCGACCATGCGCGGCTTCGTGCACGACTACCACAACGCGTTCCACATGGAGCTCGGCCGGGTGCCGACCGGCGACGAGCTCGAGATGGCCCTCGGCGGCTTCACGCCCGACATGCTGCCCGTGCTCTCGACGCTCGCGAAGCGCTTCGCGGTGTTCGACGGATGGCACTGCGGGGTGCCGGGCCCGACGTTCTGCAATCGCTCGTTCTTCCACGCGTCGACCTCGCACGGGTACGTCACGAACCACGACAACGGCGGCACCGAGAAGTGGTTCCGCAAGAGCGCCGCGTCGCCGACCGTGTTCAACCGACTCGACGAGGCCGGCATCTCGTGGGCCGTGTACTACGACGACTCGCAGCACGTCTCGATGACGGGGCTCATCCACAAGCCCGTGCTCGAGCGGTTCTGGCACACGAACTTCTTCCCGATGAGCGACTTCTACGCGTCCGTAGCCGACGGCACGCTGCCCGCCTACGCGTTCGTCGAGCCGCGCATGCTCTACGACCACAACGACATGCACCCGCCGGTCGGCACGGTCGACGTGACCGAGGTCGACGGCGTGAAGGTCACCGGCGGGACGATCTCGGACGTGCGTGCCGGCGAGGCGCTGCTGCACGAGATCTACTCGTCGGTGCGATCGAGCGCGAGCACGACCGGGTCGAACGCGATGAACACGATGCTGCTCGTCGTGTTCGACGAGCACGGCGGGACGTTCGACCACGTGCCACCGCCGGCCGCGACGCCGCCCGGCGACGGCTCGCCCGGTGAGATGGACTTCACGTTCGACCGGCTCGGGCTGCGCGTCCCGGCGATCGCGATCTCGGCGTACACGGCCGCCGGCACGATCGTGCACGATCCGGTGCACCACGGGTCGCTGATCAGCACGCTCACCGGCAAGTACGGGCTCGAGCCGCTCACGAAGCGCGACGACGGCGCGCCGACGATCGACGGCGCCGTGACGCTCGACGCGCCCCGGCCGGTGACGGACTGGCCGCAGACCCACCCGCAGTACACGCCGCGGAACCCCGAGGGCTCCGACCCGGTTCCCGAGGGGCACGACGACCGCCCGCTGACCCCGCCCGGGCGCAATCTCATGGGACTGCTGAAGGCACACACGGGCACCGACGACGCGCTGCCGAAGACCTGGCGTGAGGCCCACGCGTTCGTCGAGGCGCACGGCCGCGGGCTGTTCGGGCCCCAGTAGTCCGGTGGCGAGGGCCGGTGCCCGGTGCCCGGCGCCGAGTGCCGAGCGTGCCGAGCGCGCCGAGCGCGCTGAACGCGGCGCGCGCCGCGTGCGCGCGCTATTCGGCCTGGCCGGCCAGCGCCGAGACGACGTCGTCGACGACGGCGGCGACGGGCCGGACCGCGTCGACGGTGACGCCGCGCTCGTCGGATTCGAGCGGCTCCAGCGTCGCGAGCTGCGACGCGAGCAGCGAGGGCGGCATGAAATGCCCGGTGCGCTGCGCGGCGCGCTCCTGGATGTGGACGGGGTCCGCGTGCAGATGGACGAAGATCGCGTCGGATGCCTCGTCGCGCAGCTGATCCCGGTACCTCCGGGTGAGCGCGGAACACGCGATGACCGCCCCGCCGTCCGCGGCCGTGAGCGCGCGTCCGCACGCGTGGAGCCAGGGCAGCCGGTCCTCGTCGGTGAGCGGCACGCCCGACCGCATCTTCTCCACCGCGGCCGGCGTGTGCAGATCGTCGGCGTCGATGAACGGCAGCTGCATGGCGTCGGCGAGGCCGCGGCCGATGGTCGACTTGCCGACGGCGGAGACGCCCATGACCACGATGCGGTGCGGCGTCTGCGGCGTCGGCGGTGCGTTCATGGGCAGCTCACAGCCTAGCGGACGGGTCCCGAGCCGCTTCGGCGACGCGAACGAGTACGCTCTGCTCGTGAGCTTCCTCGACATCCTGGCGATCATCGTCGAGGTGCTGTCCTGGGTCGGTCTCGGCATCGGCGTCCCGTTGTTCATCGTCGCGCTCATCCTGCGGGCGGCCGATGGTCGCTGGCACGAGGTCGACGTCGGGATCGTCGAGCGAGGGGCGGGTGAGCCGGTGCTCGCACGCTGGTTCGCCTCGGATGAGCTCCACGAGCGCGAGCTCACCGCCGACGAGCTCGAGGAGGTCGACGATCCCGATTCCGCCACCGCGTACGCCGACTCCACCGGGCGGCTGCGCTTCGACCGGCACAGCGCACCGGCCCGCGTCTTCTGGGTGCTCTCGCTCGTGCTGCTCGGCGTCGGCGTCGTCGCGCTCGCTGGCACGATCGTGCTCATGCTGGTCATGGGCTGAGCCTCGGCCCGAGGTATCCGCTCAGCCCGAGGCATCCGCTCGGCCCGAGGTATCGCTCGGCCCGAGGCATCCGCTCGGCCCGAGGCATCCGCTCGTCAGCCGCCGGGCGCGAGTTCGCGGGCGCGCATGGACCAGAGCGCGGCGCCGCCCAGCGCCGCGCCGATCGCGATCATCACGATGCCGCCGGTCCAGTCGGCGTCATCGCTGCCCGGCACGGGGGAGTGCGTGAAGGGCGACAGGTCGGTGACCCAATCGGGCAACTGCAGGATGGGCCCGAAGATCCCGACGATCGCGGCCAGGCCGACGAGCGTCCAGCCGAGGGGGATGGTCGCGTGCGGCAGCACGACGAAGACGAGCAGCGTCGCCCCGAGGAACACCAGGCAGGCGGGCAGTTGTGCCGCGGACGCCTCCAGGACGTTCGGAATCAGCGTTGCGGGATCGTCGGTGCGCGCTGCGCCGACGACGCCCGCGAGACCCGCGGCGGCGAGGACGGTGACGATCACGACGGCGCCGACGATCCAGTACTCGGCGAGCCAGCGCACGCGGGGGACCGGCGTGCCGAGCAGGAGCTCGGCGGTGCCGGTCGCCTCCTCCTGCCGCGCGCGCATCCCGACCTGGACGGCGCAGCACGCCGCGAGTACGCCGACGAGGCCGTAGAAGGTTGCGATGAACGCCTGCTCGATCGAGGCGTCGTCGCCGATGGCCTGCCGCAGTCGGTCGACCAGCTGCGGCGCGGCGCCGCCGACATCGCCGACGATCGACGAGAGCGTCGTCGCCAGGAGGCCGGTGGCCGCTCCGCCGACGGCCCACGCGACCAGGGTCGGCACCGTGAGTCGCCAGACGAGGCCGAACGAGCTCGAGAGCGTCCAGCGCGCCGCGGCGCGGCCCTGCCGCCCCGGCAACAGGCTGGCGCCCTGGTCGCGGATCGCCTGCAGCGCGAAGACCCCCGCCACGGCCAGCACGGCCAACGCGAGCGGAACGAGGAGCGGGCGCAGATCGTTCTCGACGAACGCGCCGGTGAACTGGCCGTACCCGATCGGCGAGAGCCAGCTCGGCCACGCGGGGCTCACGTGCACAAGGTCGTCGGCGGGCGTGCCGGCCGCGTCGCCGATGCCGCGCAGCAGGTAGGCGGCGAGCACGACCGCGACGCCCGCGCCGTTCGCCCCGCGCGACGTGCGGAACAGCTGCGCGAGGACGAGCCCGATGCCGAGGAACGCGAGCCCGCAGGCGGCGAGCGCCGCGCCCGCGACGAACGATCCCGCCGCGTCGAGGCCCGCGAGGATCCAGGCGACCGCGACGAAGAGCCCGAGTGCGAGATTCGCGAGGACGCCGTGGGCGACGGTCGCCACGGTCGGCAGCGCCCGGCCCGCGGGCGTGGACGCGACGAGCTCGGCGCGCCCCTGCTCCTCCTCGGTGCGCGTGTGCCGCACGGCGAGGAACGTGCTCATGAGCCCACCCATGAGCGCGAGCCACGCGAAGAGCAGGAAGAACACGAACGCGCCGTCATCGACCCCGTTCGGCGTGCCGCGGAACACCAGGATCGTGCGGCTCGCGATCGCGACCCCGAGGATCTGCTCGCGCTCGGTCCGGTCGGCGAACGCGTCGAACACCGCGCTCGTCGCGGCGTACGCGAGCACGCCGATCCCGACGCACCAGAGGGCGAGCTGCAGCCGGTCGCGGCGGAAGCGCTGACCCAGCAGGACGAGCAGCTCGCTCACGCGCGGGCCTCCTCCGAGGTGGGCGAGGTGGGCGAGGCGGGCGGCGTGGGCGAGGCGGGCGAGGCGGATGCCTCGGGCGGACCGGGTGCCGCGTGCCGGCCGTGACCGGACCCTCGCCGGCCGGGCCGGCCCTCGCCGCCGCCCGAAGCGGCCCCGGCGTCCGCGCCCTCATCGCCGTAGTGCCGCAGGAACAACTCCTCCAGCGACGGCGGCGCGACGGTCAGCCCCTGGACCCCGAGCTGCGCGAGCACGGGCAGCACCCGCACCACCGCGTCGCTGTCGACCGTGAAGCTGACCTGCCCGTGCTCGACCACGAGGTCGTGCGCGGCCTCGATCCCCTCGATCGCGGCCTCCTGGCCGGGCTGGTGCACGAACGTCACCTGCGTGCGCGTGAGGTGTCTGAGTTCGGCGAGTGTCCCGGACTCCACGGTGCGTCCCGCGCGGATGATGCTCACGCGGTCGCAGAGCACCTCGACCTCGGAGAGGATGTGGCTCGACAGCAGCACCGTGGCGCCGTCGTCGGCGACCCGGGCGATCTCGCGGTTGAAGATCTGTTCCATGAGCGGGTCGAGGCCGCTCGTCGGCTCGTCGAGCAGGTACAGCTCGCACGGCGTCGCGAAGGCGGCGACCAGCGCGACCTTCTGCCGGTTGCCCTTGGAATACGCGCGTCCTTTCTTGCGTGGATCGAGCTGGAACGCCTCGATGAGCCGCGCCTTCCGTTCGCGATATGCCGCGCCATCGGCGGTTCCACCGCGTAACCGGCTCAGCAGGTCGATCGCCTCGCCGCCCGAGAGGTTGGGCCAGAGGCTCACGTCACCGGGCACATATGCGAGCCGCCGATGCAGGCTCGACGCCTCACGCCACGGGTCGCGCCCGAACAGCTCGACCTCGCCGGCCGAGGCGCGCGCGAGGCCCAGCAGGATGCGCAGTGTCGTCGACTTGCCTGCGCCGTTCGGGCCGAGGAAGCCGTGCACCTCGCCGGTGGTCACGGCCAGGTCGAGGCCGTCCAATGCGGTGGTGCGCCCGAAGTGCTTGCGGAGCCGCCGAGTGCGGATCACATCCGTCATGATCGGACGCTACGCCCGCGGAGGCGGATTGTGAAGAGCCCTCGCCTTGGACGCCCCTACTCGAGCGCGGCGAACTTCTCGATGTCGCCCTCGGTGCCCGAGACGATGATCAGATCGTGGTTCGACACCACCGTCTTCTCGGTGGCGTACGTGAACGGCTTACCGGGACTCTTCACCCCGACGACGGTCACACGGTGCTTGGAGCGCACGCCCGACTCGGTGAGGTTCTTGCCCCGGATCGGCTTCGGCGGGTACATCTTCACGAGCGCGAAGTCGTCGTCGAACTCGATGAAGTCGAGCATGCGGCCGCTCACGAGGTGGGCGGTACGCTCGCCCGCCTCGGCCTCGGGGTAGATGACGTGGTTCGCACCGATGCGCTGCAAGATCTTGCCGTGCGACGACGAGATCGCCTTCGCCCAGATCTGCGGGATCTCGAGATCCACGAGATTGGCGGTGATCAAGACGGATGCCTCGACCGAGGAGCCGACCGCGCACACCGCGATCGAGAAGTCCTGGGCGCCGATCTGACGCAGCGCGTCGATCGACTTCGCGTCGGCGGTCACTGCGTGCGTGACCCGCTCCGACCACTTCTGCACGAGGGTCTCGTCGGTGTCCACCGCCAGCACCTCCCGGCCGAGGCGGTCGAGCTGTCCCGCCGTGGCGGCACCGAACCGGCCGAGGCCGATGACGAGCACTGGGGCGTCGTGCTTGATGCGGTCAACCAACGATGGGCCTCTCTTCCGGTCGTTTGTACAGCTGGCGCCGCTGACTCGCGGCGAGCGCGGCGGCGAGGGTCACGGTGCCGACCCGGCCCATGAACATCGTCGCCGCCATGACGTAGACGCCTTCGGGTGGCAGGTCGGCCGTGAGGCCGGTCGTCAAGCCGCAGGTCGCGAACGCCGAGATCACGTCGAAGAGCACGTAGTCGAACGGCTGCTTCGTGATCTGCAGCAGCGCGATCGACGCGACCGCGACGATGGTCGCGCCCCAGAGCACGACGCTGACGGCGAGGCGCAGGATGTCGGCGGGAATGCGGCGGCCGAACGCCTCCATGCCGGGCGCACCGCGCGCCTCGGCGAACGCCGCGAGGAACAGCACGGCGAGCGTGGTGACCTTGATGCCGCCCGCGGTCGAGGCCGAGCCGCCGCCGATGAACATGAGCATGTCCGAGACGAGCAGGCTCGAGCCGTTGAGGTCGTGCATGTCGATCGTCGCGAACCCGCCCGACCTCGTCATCATGGACATGAAGAACGACTGGTAGATGGTCGAGCCGGCATCGAGCTGCCCGTACGTCTTCGGATTGTTGTACTCGAGCAGCAGGAACATGATCGCGCCCGCGACGAACAGGATGAGCGTGGTGGCGAGCGTGAGCTTCACGTGCACGCTCCACTTGCGCGGCTGCCGCCAGAGACGCGCGAGCGCGAAGATCACGGGGAAGCCGAGACTGCCGAGGAAGACCCCGATCATGAGGAGCGTCTGGAACCAGTAGTCGTGCTCGAACGGGTCGAGGCCGCCCGGGTTCGGGCTGAACCCGGTGTTCGTGAAGGCCATCGCGGAGTAGTAGAAGCTGTACCAGATTGACTGGAGGCCGTCGTATCCCGCGGAGAGCATACTCGGGATCATCGCGATCGCGACCGTCACCTCGATCACCAGAGCGCTGATCGCGACCGTGGCGAGCAGGCTGCCGACCTCACCCAGCCGCACCGCCTGTCGTTCCGAGACGGGTCCGCCGTGCACGCGCGACGGGTTCGTGTCGCTCGCGGCGATGAGCTTGGCGCGCAGGCCCAGGCGGCGTGAGATCACGAGGCCGAGTGTGGTGGCGAGCGTGAGCACGCCGATACCGCCGATGTTCACGCCGATGAACACGAGCGCATTGCCGAACGGCGACCAGTGGGTGGCCATGTCGACGGTCGCGAGGCCCGTCACGCAGATCACCGAGACCGCGGTGAACAGCGCGTCGTACAGCGGGGTCCCCGAGCCTTCGCCGGCGCGCGCGATCGGCAGCGAGAACAGCAGGGTGAAGATGAGGATCAGCCCGGCGAAGATCAGGATCGCGAACCGCGAGGGCGACTTCTTCGTGATGCCGTCGACGAAGTCGCGGATCCGTCCGGGCCAGGAGCGGGGATCGGCTGGGCCGGGACGGCGCGCCGTCTGTATGACCATGCGTCCCCCTCTGCTCACCGCCGACGCGAGTGTCATGGTACTCCCCGGCGGGAATGACTAGCCTTGAGGCCATGGCGGACATCTTCGACGTGGTTGCGGACTCGACCCGACGCGACATCCTCGGAGTATTGCTCGAACGCGAGCAGTCCGCTCCGCAGTCCGGCGGCGAGATCAGTGTGTCCGAGATCGTCACCGCGCTCGGCACGAGCCAGCCGACGGTGTCGAAGCATCTCAAGGTGCTCCGGGAGGCTGGTCTCGTGGCCGTGCGGGAAGAGGGTCAGCACCGGTACTACCGGCTGGATCGCGTGCCCCTCGAGCAACTCGAGGATTGGCTCATCCCGTTCCTCTCCGACGGGGCCGCCGCCGACGCGGCCGCGCTCGCCTCGATCGAGGGCGAGGGTCGCTTGAGCGAGGATCAGCGCGCGTTCGCGTCGGCCATAGGGAAGGCGTTCGCCGAGACGGCGCAGAAGGTCAGCGCGGTCGTGGGGCAGAAGCCCAGACCCCGCTGATCAGCGCCGTGGTGCGTCGTCGAGGCGCTTGATCATCTCGAGCTCGAGACCGCCCGGATCGAGCGGGTAGGTGCTGGTCCGGCCGGTCAGCACGAACCCCAGCTTCTCGTAGAAGCGGCGCGCCCGCGGATTGTCCTCGTGCACCTCGAGGCGGAGCGTGCTCCCGTGGCCCGCCGCCCAGCGTTCGACCTCGTCGAGCAGTGCACGTGTGACGCCGGCGGCATCTCCGCGCCGGTCGGGCGCGACGTAGACGCCGACGAGCATGGGCCCGGTTGCGGCATCCGGAATGTATCCGCCCATGTGGCCGACCCAGCGCCCGTCCTCGATGGCGACCACCGAGGTCTGCCCGGCGGTCTCGCCGCGGCGAGCCCGCTGGCGCCAGACCGCCTCCTCGACGGTCTCGGCGTGCTCGAGCGTCTCGAGGAAGGCGAGCGGGGTGTCGCGCAGCATCTCGAGGCGGAGTGCCCGGACCTCGCGCCAATCCGCCTCACGCGTGGTGCGGATCACGAGCCTCGGCGGAGCCATCCTCCGACGGTAGCGCAGCAGCCGAGGTAAGCTGTCGGGCGTGTCATCCGTCATCGCGCGCCCCTTCGGGCGGGAGGAGGTCGCCGGCGTCGTACTCGCCGGCGGCAGATAGCCGACCCCTCGGGCCGTGACCGCGATTCGCGCTCGCGCCCACGTGAACGACCATCTCCCCTCGCCGTCCGGCGTCGACGCGCATCCCCGCGCGGTCGCCGACGGCATCGTCGCAATCTGATCTGGTCTGGTCTGCTCTGCGGTGCGTCGCGCTGCGCCGCCGCGCTGCGCCGCCGCGCTGCGCCGCCGCGCTGCGCCGACGCGCTGTGCGACCGCGCGGTGCCACCGCGCTGACCAGGGCCGGCCGCGACGAGCGTTCGAAAGGTGACACCCATGCAACCCTTGACCGATTCCGCCCTCCGGAGCTCCTTCGTCAACGCCACGAAGCGCGAGATATCCGACCTCGCGCTCCCGCTCGACTTCGCCGAAACCGACTGGGAACGCCTCGACTACTTCGGCCGCCAGGACCGCAGGTCACCGCGGCGGGCGTTCATCGTCGTCGAGCTCGACGACCGTTCCGTGGGCGTCATGCTCCGAAAGGCCGACGCGCCCCCGCGCTCCCGCGCGCAGTGCTCGTGGTGCCAGGACGTGTACCTCACGAACGAGGTCGTGTTCTACTCGGCCAAGCGTGCCGGCGAAGCCGGGCGGAGGGGCGACACGATCGGCACGCTCGTGTGCGCCGAGTTCGGGTGCTCTGCGAACGTGCGGAAGCTTCCGCCCGTGGCGTACGTCGGGTTCGACGCCGAGGCGGCACGGCGTTCTCGGATCGAGGGACTGCGCGAGCGATCGCGCAACTTCGTCCGCTCGGTGCTCGTGGGGTGAACCGCGGATGCGTGCCGCCGCCGGAGCGGAATCGGGGCGCCTGGCCGGATCGGCTAGACTGTCCCGAGGCTCTCAGCCCCCGGCAGCGGCACGCGCCGCCGGTTCGACTTTCAGTGAGGTTCTGATGGGTTCCGTCATCAAGAAGCGTCGCAAGCGCATGGCGAAGAAGAAGCACCGCAAGCTGCTTCGCAAGACGCGCCACCAGCGTCGCAACAAGAAGTAGTCGTCCAACACGACTTCGGCTGAGCGTCGGGCCCTCACGGCTCGGCGCTTTTCGCTGTCCCCGGGTGCGTACGCTGGGTGGGTGACCACGCGCGACCTCACCCTGATCGGCAAGCCCGGATGCCACCTGTGCGACGACGCCCGCGAGGTCGTCGCCGCCGTTCGCGACGAGGTCGCCGCCGCGCCCGGCGCTCCTGCGATCCGCTTCGAGGAGCGGTCGATCCTCGACGACGCCGCGCTCGCGGAACGCTTTGCCGAGGAGATCCCGGTCGTACTCATCGACGGCGAGGTGCACAACTACTGGCGCATCGACCCGGTGAAGCTCAAGGCGGCGCTGCTCGCCTGACCGGCAGCCCCTGCCGGTCCGGCCTCTGCCGGTCCGGCCGCTGCCGGTCCGGCCGCTGCCGGTTCGCTTGCTCAGGAACGCTGAGCCGACACGCCGCCGGATGCGGCCGTCCGTCCGGCGTGTCGGCCGCAGCTTCCTGAGCAAGGAATCGCTGCCGGGGCTGGAGTCCTCGCCCGCCGCGTCGTCGCCCCGTCGCCCGCCGCGCCGCGCGACCCTCTGCCGCATTCGCTTGCTCAGGAACGGCGAGCCGACACGCCGCCGGAGGCGGCGCGCGGTAAGGCGCGTCGGCCGCAGCTTCCTGAGCAAGAACGAGCGCTCGTCGCGTACGCCCATGCCGACGGGGCGTCAAGGGGTGGCTGCGCGCGCGGCGCGCGCGTTGACTGAGGCGATGGATGCCTCGCAGATCGCTCCCGATGACCGAGACGCCCGGCACGCTCAGGTCGTGATCGTCGGCGCCGGGCTCACGGGGCTGTGCACGGCGATCATGCTCCGTGAGGCGGGGGTCGGCGTCATCGTCCTCGAGCAGGGCGAGCCCGGCGCGCTCGCGAGCGGGCACAACACCGGCAAGGCGACGTTGCTCCAGGGCAGCCGGCTCTCGACGATCCGGCGCCATCACCCGGCGCGGCTGGTCCGCGCGTACGTCGATGCGAACCGCGCGGGGCTCCGGTTCCTCGGGGCCGTCGCCGAGCGGGTCGGCATCCCCGTGCAGGAGTCGACCGCGTACAGCTACGCGCAGTCGCCCGAGGGGTTGGAAACGGTCGACGCCGAGATCGCGGCGGGGCGCGAGGCCGGGCTCATGCTCGAGCGGGTCGACCGGCTCGACGTGCCGTTCCCCCTGCTCGGCGCCGCGGCACTGCCCGGTCAGCTCGCGGTCGATCCGATGCTGTTGGTGACCGGGCTCGCGGCCGAGACGCGGGCGCTCGGTGCGCGGATCGTGACGGGCGTGCGTGCGCTCGGGGTACGCGCGAGCGAGCCGGCGGTGATCCGGACGAGCGCCGGCGAGTTCACGGGCGACCGCGTCGTCATCGCGACCGGCGCGCCCATCCTCGACCGCGGCCTCTACTTCGCCAAGGTGAAGCCAATGCGTTCCCAGATCGCGTCGTTTCGGCTGCCGCAGGACCAGCTGCCCGACGGGCTGTTCATCTCGGTCGACGCCCCGATCCGGAGCATCCGTCGTGCGACCGTCGCGGGAGAGGAGCGGCTCTGGGTCGGCGGAGGCTCGGCCATGGTCGGCGACGGTGAGCAGCTCGCCGTCGAGCGGCAGCGGCTCATCGACTGGACGGGCGCCTGGTATCCGGATGCCTCTGACGCGGTCGCGTGGGCCGCGCAAGACTATGTCTCGCTCAACCAGGTGCCGTTCGTGGGACGGATGCCGCGCGGCCGCGGCCGGGTGTACGTGGCGACCGGGTACGCCAAATGGGGACTCACGAACGCGGCCGGTGCCGCCATCAGGCTGAGCACCGAGCTGCTCGCAGACCGCGGCGTGCGCCGACCCGGCTGGGCCACCGTCATCGGCACCCGGATCACCGTGCCCGCCGACCTCGCGCAGGGCGCCAAGGCCGGACTCGACGTCGGGATCCGCGCGGTCACAGGCTGGGCACGCGCCATGACGAGCCCGTCGGCGGGGGAGCGGCCGGCGGAGGGGCACGGCGTCGTCGAGCGCCGAGGCATCCGCCCGACCGCCGTCTCGACCGTCGACGGCACGACCTGCGCGGTGAGCGCGGTCTGCCCGCACCTCGGCGGCATCGTGAACTGGAACCCGGCCGAGCAGACCTGGGACTGCCCGCTGCACGCCTCGCGCTTCGACGCCCAGGGCCGCCGCATCGAGGGCCCGGCCGTGCACGACCTCGCGCCCGCCGACGCGTCGGTCGCCGCCGAAGCGGCGACGCGCTCGTTGGTCGAGTAGCGAAGCCCTTACGGCAGCAGGCGCGTCGGGCCGCGGAAGAGGTACGTGGTCTCGCGGATCGAGCTCTCGCCGAGCATGAGCATGAGCACGCGCGCGAGACCCATGCCGAAGCCGCCGTGCGGCGGGACGCCGTACTTGAAGAACTCGAGGTAGGTGCCGAGCTCTTCGGGGTCGAGGCCCATGGCCTCGGCCTGCGACACCAGCACGTCGACGCGGTGCTCGCGCTGCGCGCCCGTCGAGATCTCGGTGCCGTTGTAGATGAGGTCGTACGACTTCGTCAGCGACGGGTCGCCCTCGTGACGCATGTGGTAGAACGGCCGGATGCTCGACGCGTAGTCGGTCAGGAACACGAAGTCGTGCCCGTACGTCTCTTTGACGTACTGCGAGATGCGCCGCTCGCCCTCGGGGTCCATGTCCGCGTCGGCCCGGGGCACGACGTAGCCGTGGTCGGCCACGATCTGCTTCGCCTCGGCGAGCGGGATCCGCGGGAACGGCGTGCTCGGCACGGTCAGCTCGATGCCGAACAGCTCGGCCACCTCGGCGCCGTGCTTCTCGACGACCGCCGTGAGCCCCGCGACGATGAGCTCCTCGTGCAGCTGCATGACGTCTTCGTGGGAGTCGATCCAGCTGATCTCGGTGTCGACCGAGGTGAACTCGGTCGCGTGCCGCGACGTGAACGACGGGTCGGCGCGGAACGCGGGCCCGACCTCGAAGATCTTGCCGAACCCGGCGGACTGGGCCATCTGCTTGAAGTGCTGCGGGCTCTGCGCGAGGTACGCGGTGGTCTCGAAGTAGTCGAGTTGGAACAGCTCGGCCCGCGACTCCGACGGGGAGGCCATGAGCTTCGGCGTGTGCACCTCGATGAAGTCGTGCTCGACCCAGTACGTGCGCAGCGCGTGCAGGAAGGTCGTCTGGACGCGGAAGATCAGGTTCTGCTTCGGCTGGCGAAGGTCGAGGAACCGCCAGTCCATGCGCTTGTCGAGCGAGGAGTCAGCCGCGATCGGCGTCTCGAGCGCCTCGGCCACGACCTCGAGCGAGGCGAGCTTGACCTCGAGTCCGCCGAGCTTCACGCGCTCGTCGTGCTTCAGCTCACCCGTGACGCGGATGAACGAGCCGTGCGAGAGCGCCGAGATCGCCTCGGTCGTCGCGAGCGCCTCGGCCGCACCGACGGAGACGCCCTCGGGGTCGAGCTCGCGCACCGCGGGGTTCACGAGCTGCGCGGCGCCCGTCTCATCGCGGAGGATGATGAACTGCACCTTCTTCTGATCGCGGACGGTCTCGACCCATCCGGCGACGGTGACGGGGCCGTCGGGCAGCGCGGCAAGGTCCTTGATCAGGGTGCGTGAAGTCACAGCGAACCATCCTACCGGCGCCGGCGCGCCGCCTCCGGCGCGCCAATTCTGCGGCTCCGCGCCAGCAGAGCTGGCGCAGCGCTGCAGAAGTGGCGCGGAGCATGGTGGGGCGGAGGCGAGCGCGACGAGCCGACGCTCGGCGGATTCAAAGGATGGCGCTCTCTAGACTGGAACCCGTGCCGGCCGACCAGATCCATCTCGTGCGCCACGGTGAGGTGTTCAACCCGCAGCGTGTGCTCTACGGGCGGCTCGACGGCTTCGGGCTCTCCGACCTCGGTCGCGAGATGGCCCAGGCGGCGGCCGACGATCTCGTCTCGCGCGGCCGGCCGGTCACCGCCCTCGTGGCCTCGCCCTTGCAGCGCACGCGGCAGTCGGCCGAGCCGATCTCCGCGGCGTTCGGCCTCGAACCCACCATCGACGGTCGTGTCATCGAACCCGAGAACCGGTTCGAGGGGCTCAAGATGCACGGACGCGATTCGGCCCTCCGCGATGTGCGCAACTGGCCGTTCCTCGTCAATCCGTGGGAGCCGAGCTGGGGCGAGCCGTTCCGGGACATCGCCGCGCGCATGCTGCACGCGATGGACGACGCCTGGCAGGACGCCGACGGCGGCGACGTCGTGGTCGTGAGCCACCAGCTGCCGATCTGGATGGTGCACCGCCGCGTCGCCGGCCGCCAGCTCTCGCACGACCCGCGCCGCCGCCGCTGCGCACTGTCCAGCATCACCACGTTCGAGCGTCGTGGCGACCGGTTCGTCGAGGTCGGGTACCGCGATCCCGCCGCCGGGCTTTCCGCAGAGGCCACCGATGTGGGGGCGGTCTGATGCGACGGATGCCTCGTGCGGCCGCCGCGCTCGCCGGCCTCGTCGCGGCCGGGGCGCTGCTGCTCGCCGGCTGCAGCTCCGATCCGCTCGCCGAGCAGTACCGCGAGGGCAGCGGCAAGAACTACATCGCCGGCGACGGCACGGTCGCCGAGTTCGCGCCCGACCAGCGCGGCGAGCCGGTGACCTTCGGCGGCGCCACCGTCGATGGTGACGAGTTCGACTCGGCCGACGCGCTCGGCAAGGTCGCGGTTGTGAACTTCTGGTACGCCGGCTGCGCGCCGTGCCGCGTCGAGGCGCCGATCCTCCAGGCGGTGCACGAGGCCTACCCAGATGAGGCCGTGTTCGTGGGCGTGAACGTGCGCGACCAAGCGGGCACCGCCCGCCCGTTCGAGGAGGACTACGGCATCACGTATCCGTCGATCCTCGACGTCGACGAAGGGCGCGTGCAGTTCGCGTTCGCGGGCAAGGTGCCGGCTGCGGCCGTGCCGACGACGCTCGTGCTCGACCGGGAGGGCCGGGTCGCGGCCCGCATCCTCGGGCAGATCGAGGACGAGTCGATCCTCGACACGATCGTGCGCGACGTCGCCGCCGAGGGCGCCTGACGTGGGACCCGGCGAACTGGTCTTCAGCGGGCAGCTTCTCGTCGCGATCCCGATCGCGCTCGCCGCGGGCGTCATCTCGTTCCTGTCGCCGTGCGTGCTGCCGCTCGTGCCGGGGTACCTGGGATACATCGGCGGCTTCACGGACGCCTCGGCCGAGGCATCCGCCGAACGCCGCAACCGGCGCCGGTTGTTGCTGGGCGTGGGGCTCTTCGTCGCGGGCTTCACCGCCGTGTTCCTCGTGTACACGTCGCTCGCCGGGTTCGCCGGAGCCTGGCTGCGCATGTGGCAGGATCCGATCACCCGGGTGCTCGGCGTCGTGCTGATCGTCATGGGCCTCGTGTTCGTCGGGCAGTTCACCTTCCTCCAGCGGCAGCTGAAGCCGACGTGGCGACCGGCCACCGGGCTCGCAGGCGCGCCCCTGCTCGGCATCGTGTTCGGCCTCGGCTGGACGCCGTGCATCGGCCCCGCGCTCGCCGCGGTGCTGAGCCTCAGCCTGAACGCCGAGTCCGCGGGCCGTGGCGCGCTGCTCGGTCTCGCGTACTGCATCGGGCTCGGCATCCCGTTCCTGCTCGTCGCGCTCGGCTTCGGCTGGGTGACGGGCTCGCTGGCGTTCCTGCGCCGGCACATCCGCACGATCAACCTCATCGGCGGGGGACTGCTGATCGTCACGGGCATCGTGATGGTCAGCGGGCTCTGGACCGCGTGGATGAGCGAACTCCAGGTGGTGATGAGTGGCATCGACCTCATCCTCTGACCGGGCCGACCGGGCCGAACGGGCCGGCCGGGCCGACAGGGCCGAGCGCACGAACGACCCGCTGCGTCCGGCGGATCACATCGACGCCCCCGAGCCCGCCGAGCCCGCCGCGGGCGCCGCGGGCGGCGCGGGTGGCGGCGTCACCCAGCCCAAGCTCGGGTTCGTCGGCTGGCTGCGCTTCGCGTGGCGTCAGCTCACGAGCATGCGCACGGCGCTGCTGCTCCTACTGCTGCTCGCGATCGCCGCGGTGCCCGGGTCGCTCGTGCCGCAGCGTTCGAGCGACCCCAACGGCGTCACCCAGTACTTCCAGGACAACCCCGACCTGGCGCCGGTGCTCGACTCGTTCTCGATGTTCGACGTGTACTCGTCGCCCTGGTTCTCCGCGGTCTACCTGCTGCTGTTCGTCTCGCTCATCGGCTGCATCATCCCGCGCACGAAGCACCACCTCGAGGCGCTCAGGGCTCGCCCGCCGCGCACACCCGTCCGGCTCTCCCGGCTCGCGGCGTACACCGAGCGGGAGCTGCCGGCGGGTTCCGATGCGTCCGCCGCCGAGGCCGCGGTGGCGGACGCCGCGAAGCGGCTGAAGCAGTCCGGCTACCGGGTCGAGCGGTACGAGCTGCGGGGCGAGGCATCCGTCTCCGCGGAGCGCGGCTATCTGCGCGAGACCGGCAACCTGGTGTTCCACACCGCCCTGCTCGGCGTGCTCGTCACGGTCGGCATTGGCGGCGGCTTCGGCTTCGCCGGGCAGCGCGTCATCGTCGAGGGCCAGTCGTTCGTGAACACGCTCGGGGCGTTCGACTCGTTCAACCCGGGGCGCTTCTTCAACGACGCAGAGCTCACCCCGTACCGACTCTCGCTCGAGAGGCTCGACGTCGTGTACGAGACCGAGAACAGCGACGCGATCGGCCAGCCGACCGACTTCACGGCACACGTCACGGTCGAGGGGGAGGACGGCGGACCGACCGACGGCACGGTGAAGGTGAACGAGCCGCTGCGCGTGTTCGGCACCGACGTCTTCCTGCTCGGCAACGGGTATGCGCCGACCATCACCGTGCGGAATGCCGACGGCGATGTCGTGTTCACCGATTCGGTGCCGTTCCTGCCCGAGGACGCGAACCTGACCTCGATCGGCGTGGTCAAGGTCACCGATGGGCTCGACGACCAGCTCGGCATGATCGGGTTCCTGTACCCGACGCAGGACGTGATGACGACCGGGGCGTATACCTCGACGTATCCCGACCTCGTGTACCCGGTGCTCACGCTCAACGTCTACGAGGGCGACCTCGGCATCGACGACGGCACCCCGACCTCGGTGTACACGCTCGACCCGAGCGACATGGAGCAGCTCACCGGCGGCGACACCGGCGTCGACTCGCTCGAGCTCATGCCGGGCGAGACCGTCGACCTGCCCGGCGGGCGTGGCACGGTCACGTTCGAGAACGCCGACGCCGACGCCGCGGAGGGCGATTACTCGACGAGTGTGAAGCGCTTCGCGTCGTTCGATGTGCACCACGACCCCACGCAGGGCTGGGTGCTCGTCTTCGCGATCCTCATCCTCGCGGGGCTCATGACCTCGCTCTTCGTCCCGCGCCGCCGCATCTGGGTGAAGGCCGTGACGCGGCGCGACGGCCGGATCGTGCTCGAGTACGCCGGGCTCGCGCGCGGCGAGGATCCGAATCTCGACGATGCGGTCCGTTCGTTCGCCGACGCGCATGCGGTTGCGGCCGGGGCGACGGCGCCTGCAGGCGACACGTCCGACGGTGAGACCGCCTCCGGGGCATCCGTCGATGATTCCGGCTCCACCTCGAAACCCGCGACGTAAGGTTGACACGTGACGTTCACGCTCGACGAGATCTCGATCCTCTGCGTGTACTCGGCGATGGCCGTGTACGCGATCGCGTTCATCGCGTACGCGATCGACCTCGCGAAGCGAGGCGGCGCGGCGGCGAGGGCGGCGGATGCCTCGGCGGAGGCCGCGCTCGCGACCGACGCCGAGCCTGAGCGCGTGGGAGCGCTGCAGGCCGCGACGGCTGCGCGGGGCGCGCGCGACGCGACCGGCACTGGAGCCGGCGCTGCCGATGACGCCACGACCGGCGCACGACGCCCCTCACGCTGGCAGCGCGCGACCGACCACGGCGCGACCGTGGACTACGGTCGTTCGCCGGTGCTGCGCGTGGCCGTCGCGATGACGGTCGTGGCGTGGTTGCTGCACCTCGCCGGCACCATCCTCCGCGGCATCGCGGCCGAGCGGGTGCCGTGGGCGAACATGTACGAGTTCGCGCTCACCGGCACGCTGCTGGTGACGACGGTGTACCTCGTCGTGCTCGTGGCGTCGAAGCAGGACCTGCGCTTCCTGGGCACGTTCGTCTCGGGCCTCGTGCTCGTGCTGCTCGGCGTCGCGACCGTGAACTTCTACGTGAGCGTGATCCCGCTGCCGCCGGCCCTGCAGTCGGCGTGGCTGATCATCCACGTGTTCGTGGCGACCGCGTCGGTCGGGTTCTTCGCGCTCGGCTTCGCGCTGTCGGTCGTGCAGCTCATGCAGGCGCGGCGCGAGTCGCTGGCCGCGTCGGCCGAGGCCGTGAAGCGCTCGTTCCTCGCGACGCTGCCAAGCGCGAACTCGCTCGAGAACCTCGCGTACCGGCTGAACATCATCGGTTTCATCATGTGGACCTTCACGCTCATTGCCGGCGCGATCTGGGCCGAGAAGGCGTGGGGCCGCTACTGGGGCTGGGACACCAAAGAGGTGTGGACGTTCATCATCTGGGTCGTCTACGCCGGGTACATCCACGCGCGCGCGACGCGCGGCTGGCGCGGCTCGCGGTCGGCGTGGCTCGCGATCATCGGCTTCTCGACGGTGCTGTTCAACTTCACCGTCGTCAACCTCTTCTTCAAGGGCCTGCACGCCTACTCGGGTCTGTAGGCCGCCGTCGCGCCGACCGCGGTCGGCCGGCTCGCGTGTCTGCGCCACTTCTGGGGTTCCGCGCCAGCACTGGTGGCGCGAGCGTGCAGAACTGGCGCAACAGACGTGCAGTGGGGGAGGTTGCGGTCGGTCAGGCGCGCTCGGCGAGGAGCGCGTGGCAGCGCTCGAGGCGGGCGAGCCACCAGGCCGTGCGGTCGGCGTCGGCGGCGTAGCGGTCGAGCAGGGCCGGGTCGGGGAGCACGCGTCGCACGGCGACCGCGCCGCCTTCGGGGAGCAGCGGATCGCGCGAGACATCCGCCGCCAGCAGTGACGCGGTGCCGAGCCCGCAGTCGTACTCGAGCGACGGCAGGGCGGCCGCGAGCGCGGCGCCCATGGCGAGGCCGACGCTCGTCTCGAGCGCGCTCGACACGTTCACCGGCAGCCCGGCCGCCTCGACGATCTGGAGCGCGCGGCGGATGCCGCCGAGCGGCTGCACCTTGATCACGAGCAGGTCGGCCGCGCCGGCCTCGGCGACCGTGAGCGGGTCGGACGCGCGGCGCACGCTCTCATCCGCCGCGATCGGGATGCCCATGTACTTCGTGCGGATGCCGATCTCGGCGAGCTCCGGCACAGTTGCGCAGGGCTGCTCGACGTACTCGAGATCGAACTCCGCGAGCGCGTGGATCGCGTGCTCGGCCTCGTCGACGTTCCAGCCGCCGTTCGCGTCGAGCCGCACGCGCCCCTCCGGGCCGAGCACCTCGCGCACGGCGCGCACGCGCGCGACGTCCTGCGCGAGGGTCTGGTCACCCATGGCGACCTTGACCTTCGCCGTTCGGCAGCCCGGGAAGCGTGCGAGCACCGCGGGCACGCTGTCGGCGTCGACCGCGGGCACGGTCGCGTTCACCGGGATGCGGTCGCGCAGCGCGGGCGGCGTCGGCCGCCACCCGAAATCGACGGATGCCTCGAGCCACGTCGCGGCTTCCTCGTCGTCGTACTCGGCGAACGGCGAGAACTCGGTCCAGCCCTCGGGTCCCTCGAACAGCACCGCCTCGCGCACGTCGATGCCCCGGAACCTCGTCACGAGCGGCAGCGCCACCACCCGTGCCGACTCGGTCAGCTCTCGCAGTGCCGGCAGCGCCATCTGATCCATCCCCCCATCGTGGCATCCGCCCGCCGCATCCGCCTGCCGCCTGCCGCCTGCCGCCTGCCGCCTGCCTTCGCATTATGTCTGTCGCGCCAGTTCACGCGCCTCCGCGCCAGCCGAACTGGCGCGGAGGCGCGCGAAGTGGCGCGGAGCGCAGGAGGTGACGCGTGCCCGGCGAGACGACGGCGGGTGCAGGCGCGCGGGGAAATAGGCTGAGGGCATGGCAGCCGAGGTGTCCGAACTGTTCGACCCGAGCGAGTGGGAGGACGCCGCTCCCGCCGGCGGCTTCACCGACGTCACCTATCACCACTCGCGCGACGGCCGCATCGCGCGCATCGCGTTCGACCGGCCCGAGGTGCGCAACGCCTTCCGCCCGCACACCGTCGACGAGCTGTACCGCGCCCTCGAGGACGCCCGCACGAACCCGCGCATCGGGGTCGTGCTGATCACCGGCAACGGGCCGAGCCCGAAGGACGGCGGATGGGCGTTCTGCTCGGGCGGCGACCAGCGCATCCGCGGGCGGGACGGCTACAAGTACTCCGACGCCGAGACCGGGCTCGTCGACGACGGCGCCGCCGGGGCCTCGCACGCCGCACTCGGCCGGCTGCACATCCTCGAGGTGCAGCGCCTCATCCGGTTCATGCCCAAGGTCGTCATCGCGGTCGTGCCGGGCTGGGCGGCCGGCGGCGGGCACTCGCTGCACGTCGTCGCCGACCTGACGATCGCGAGCCGCGAGCACGGCCGCTTCAAGCAGACTGACGCCGACGTCGGCAGCTTCGATGCGGGGTACGGCTCGGCGTACTTCGCCCGGCAGATCGGGCAGAAGCTCGCGCGCGAGGTGTTCTTCCTCGCTGAGGAGTACAGCGCCGAGCGCGCCTACGAGATGGGCGCGGTGAGCCGCGTCGTGCCGCACGCCGACCTCGAGCGCGAGGCGATCTCGATGGCGCGGACGATCCTGACGAAGTCGCCCACGGCGATCCGCATGCTGAAGTTCGCCTTCAACGCCGTCGACGACGGACTCGTCGGCCAGCAAGTGTTTGCCGGCGAGGCGACGCGCCTCGCGTACGGCACCGACGAGGCGGTCGAGGGCCGCGATGCCTTCCTCGAGAAGCGCGCACCGGACTGGGGGCCGCACCCCTGGCACTACTGACACGGATGCCTCGATGAAGCCGTTGCACCGGGTTCCAGCCGCTGACGTGGCCGCCGTCACCGACGCGCTTCGCACGGCGCTCGACGGGGGACCGGCGGTCTGGCCCACCGACGTCCACCACGTCCGCGCGGCCGCCGCAGAAGCGGCCGCCGCAGAAGCGGGCACCGCGGACCCGGGCGCCACGCGTGCCGCCGGCCCCGGCGTCGGCGCGGTCCCGGACGCCGTCGACGACCACATCGCGCTCGTGGTCGAGACCAGCGGCTCGACGGACGCACCGAAGCGCGTGCTGCTCTCGGCCGACGCGCTCCGGGCGAGCGCGGAGGCGACCGCCGAGCGTCTCGGCGGGCACGGCCGCTGGCTGCTCGCGCTGCCCGCCCACTACATCGCCGGCGCGCAGGTGCTCGTGCGGTCGATCCTCGCGGGTACCGCGCCGGTCGTGCTCGGCGAACATGCCGCCGGAGGCGCGCCGGGCCCCTCGACCGCGCAGGCGCGCGGGCCCTTCGGCGCCGACGCGTTCGTGACGTCGACGGCGCGGCTCATGCGTACGCACGACGCGCTGCCGCGCTACACGTCGCTCGTCCCGGCGCAGCTCGCCCGGCTCGTCGAGGCCGCCGACGGCGACCGCGACCACCCGGCCGCACAGGCGCTCCGCGCCTACGCGGCCGTGCTCATCGGCGGGCAGGCGCTGCCCGAGCCGCTCCGCGTCGCCGCCGAGACCGTCGGCGCGCGCATCGTGCGCACCTATGGTTCGAGCGAGACGGCGGGCGGATGCGTCTACGACGCCCGCGTGCTCCCGGGGGTCGAGGCCCGCATCGGCGAAGACGGCATCGTCGAGCTCGGCGGCCCGACCCTCGCCGACGGGTACCTCGGCGACCCCGCGCGCACCGCGCGCGCGTTCCGGCACGACGCCGACGGCCGGCGCTGGTACCGCACGGACGACCTCGGCGAGCTCGCGGCCGACGGCGCGTTGCGGATCAGGGGCCGCGCCGACGACGTGATCATCTCGGGCGGGGTGAAGGTCGCGCTCGGCGAGATCGAGCGGGCCGTGCGCGCGCTGCCCGGCCTGCACGATGCGGTCGTGGTCGCCGCCGACGACCCCGAGTGGGGTCAGCGCGCGGTCGTGGTCGCCGCCGAGGCATCCGTCTCGCTCGCGGAGCTGGCACGCGCGACCGACGCCGCGAGCCTGCCGCCCGCCGGACGCCCTGTGCGATTCGTGCGGCTCGACCGGCTGCCGATGCTCGCCTCGGGCAAGCCGGACCGCCGCGCGGTCGCGGAGGCGATCCGCGTCGGGTAATATATTGAGATGAGCTCACGAACGGTGCATACGGGGTCGATGCACGATCTGCGCGGCGGCGGGATCACCGCGTGCGCGGCGAGCGGCGAGCCGGATCGTTACCATAGCGAGGTGGCACGCCCGAAGCAGACGAAGCACGACTCCGATCGCACGCCTCGATCCGGCGCACGCGCGCGCGGGCGTTCCGGCAACCCGGCGAAGGCCGGCGCGGCACCGACGGTGGCACGCGGCCCGGCGACCGCGGCCGACTGGATCGCCGGGGCACGGCTGCGGACCCTGCCGCTCGCGATCGCGCCGGTCGCGCTCGGCACCGGCGCCGGGGCCGTCGCGATCCCCGACGGCAACTGGTACCCCGAGCGCGCGCTGCTCGCGCTCGTCGTCGCGCTCGCGCTGCAGATCGGCGTGAACTTCGCCAACGACTACTCCGACGGGGTGCGCGGCACCGATGCGCACCGGGTGGGGCCGGCGCGGCTCACGGGCTCGGGTGCGGTGAAGCCCAGACACGTCCTCATCGTCGCGATGGCGTTCTTCGCGCTCGCGGCGGTCGCCGGGCTCGTGCTCACGATCATGATGCGGGAGTGGTGGTTCCTGGCCGTGGGCGCCGCCGCCATCGTCGCCGCGTGGTTCTACACGGGTGGCAAGCGGCCATACGGCTATGCCGGGTTCGGTGAGCTCTTCGTGTTCGTGTTCTTCGGGCTCGTCGCGACGGCGGGCTCGGCGTTCGTGCAGTCCCGGTGGGTGAACCTCGAGGCCTGGCTCGGTGGCGTCGGGGTCGGCCTGCTCGCGTGCGCGGTGCTCATGGCCAACAATCTTCGGGACGTCGCGCAAGACAAGGTGGCGGGCAAGCGCACGCTCGCGGTGCTCGTCGGCCCGGTCGTCGGCCGCATCCTGTTCGCCGTCTTCATGCTCGTGCCGTTCGTGTTCGTCGGCTTCTGGGCGCTGCTCTACCCGACGGCGACGCTGCTGCTCTTCGCGCTGCTCGCTGCCGTGCCGGCATGCATCATCGTGATCTGGGGCCGTACCCCGCGCGAGCTCATCACGGCGCTGCAGCTCGCGAGCCTGACGGCGCTCGTGTACGGCGTCGGGCTGGGGTTGGTCTTCGCGCTCTGAGCGGTTCGAGGGGTGGTGCCGCTCGAGGTGTGCGGCTCGAGTGGCGTGGCTCGAGGCTCGGCGGGTCAGTCGGCGGGGCGCTCGCGGGCGTCGACGGCGGCGTCTTCCGCGTCCGCGTCAGGCTCGGTCGCGGGCTGTTCGCGGTTCCGCGCCGCGTAGAGGTTGCGTGACATCTGGTCGCGAGATGCCCGCAGGAACACCGCTGAGGCGGCGAGGCCGAACAGGGCGGCCACGAGCGCCGAGATCCACCAGGTCACCCCGGCGAGCATGAGCACGGTGAACGGCACCGCGAACAGCAGCACGCGCAGCACGGTGTACTTGAGCCAGACCGGGACGGACTTCACCCTGCCAGTGTAGGCAGACCGCCTGGACGGTCCCTCTCAGCTCGCCTCGCCCACGTCAAGCCCGGGGCGCTCCCAGCCGACCGTGATCCTGGCGTGCCTATACTCGGGACATGGTCAGGCTCGCCATCCCCCTGGTGGTCGCGGCCGTGGTCTTCATGATCTACGCCGTGGTGGACTGCGCACTGTTCGACAGGCTGCGCATCCGCGGTCTGTCGCGCGCGTGGTGGATCGTGGTGATCCTGCTCGTGCCCGTGATCGGCGCCGTGCTGTGGTTCGTGATCGGCCGTGGCCGCGCCGGGCGTACCGCACGCGCCGGCGGCCGCAGCGCACCGGTCGCACCCGACGACGACAGCGACTTCCTGCGCCGGCTCGACCGCGACGCCGAGCAGGAGGAGCGCATCCGCCGGCTCGAACAGGAGCTCGCGGACCTCGACGTCGAACTCGACGAGACGATCGACCACCCCGACACTCCCGGCGAGCAGCCGCCCGGCGGTGCGATGCCCGGCCCGGGGCATCCGGAATCAGGGCCGTCCGGCGGAACGCCGCACCGTCCCGACCGGCCCGACGCGGGCGACAGCGGCACGACCGGCCGGCCGAATGGTTGAGCCGGACCACCGGCACCCCGAGTCATCCGCGAGGCCGCACTCACCGGCGAGCGCGTACGCGCTCGCGCTGCTGGGCGAGTTCGTCGCGCTCGGCGTCACCGACCTCGTCGTCTCACCGGGCTCGCGCTCGCAGGCCCTCGCGCTCGCGGCCGCCGAGCTCGAGCGTGCCGGTCTCGTGCGCTTGCACGTGCGCATCGACGAGCGAGGTGCGGCCTTCCTCGCGCTCGGCCTCGGTCTGGAGTCCGGACGCCCGGCGGCCGTGATCACGACCTCGGGGACGGCGGTCGCGAACCTGCACCCGGCGGTCCTCGAAGCCCATCACTCCGGAGTGCCGCTCATCGTCGTCAGCGCCGATCGGCCGGCGGATCTCCGAGGCATCCGCTCGAACCAGACCACCATGCAACCCGGCATGTTCGCGGGCGCCGTGCGGTACGAGTGCGACGTCGCCGCGCCGGCGGAGGGTGCGGTCGATGCGGCCTCGCGCCTCGCGCGGCGAGCGGTCGACGCGGCCCTGGGCGTCGACGACGTGGGCGGGGCGATCGCCCACCCGGGGCCGGGACCCGTGCACCTGAACGTGCAGCTGCGAGAGCCGCTCTCCGCACCGGTCACGGTCGACCGTGCCGCCGTCGAAGCGCGCCGCGCGGCCCTCTCCGAGGAACGCGGCGACCGCGGGTCCGGGAGTGCCGGCGATACGGACTCGGCTGCGGGTGCGCAGCTCGTTGCGCCGAGTGGGCGTGCGCAGGCCGCGGCCGACGAGCCTCGCGCAAGCGCCGGACCAGACGACGCGCGACCGTTGGGCGCGAGGGGAGCGACGGATGTGCCGGGTGCTGCGGATGCGCTGGGGGCTGCGGATGCGCCGGGTGCTGCGGATGCGCCGAGCGTCACCGATGCATTGGCGGCGCTCGCCGCGGGCGGGCCGGCCCAGCACGGCAGGGCGCGCCAGGCCGGCGCGGATCGCGCGGACGGGACGGATCGCCGGGGTCGCACGGCCAGCTTCGACGGAGCCGCGGCCGGCGAGGGTTCGCCCACGGGCGCGGCGATCGCGCCCGGCCCGCGGACGCTCGTGGTGGCGGGTGCGGGTGCGGGTGCTGGCGCCGAGGCGTTCGCGCGGGCCGGCGGCTGGCCGCTCGCGGCGGAGGTCTCGAGCGGAGCGCGCTTCGGGCCGAACCTCGTCGTCGCGTATCGCGAGCTGCTGCGCGAGACCGGGTTCGGCGACGAGGTGCAGCGGGTCGTGGTCTTCGGGCATCCGACGCTCTCGCGCGAGGTGCCCGCGCTGGTGCAGCGGGATGGCGTCGAGACGATCGTCGTGGCCCCCTCGGGGATCGAGTGGTTCAATCCGGGGCACCGGGTCCGCCGGTTCGAGCGCGCGGTGCGCGCCGAGCCGCACGAGCCCACGGCCGAGGAACGCGCGTGGACCGGTCGCTGGGTGCGCGCGAGCCGGATGCTCCTCGACGAGTCCGACCCGTCGGCCGACGCCGTGCGCGACGGGATCGACGAGACCGGCCATGTCTCCGACTTCGCCGCGCAGCGCGCGTACCTGAAGGCACAGCTCGCACGCGTGCGCGAGCCGGTCTCACGCCGCATGCTGGTCGAGTCGCTCTGGGCGGCGACCTGGCCGCACGACCGGCTCGTGTTCGCCTCGTCGCGACTCATCCGCGACGCCGACAAGGTCGTGCCCGGCCGGCGCATCCGGGTGCACGCGAACCGGGGGCTCGCGGGCATCGACGGCACGGTGGCCACGACGCTCGGGGTCGCGATCGCGAGCCAGCAGGCACCCGCTGCGAAGCCGGGCGTCACGCGCGCACTGGTCGGCGACCTGGCACTGCTGCACGACGCGGGCTCGCTGCTCCTCGGCGATGGCGAGCTGCGCCCGCGGGTGCAGTTGATCGTCGGCAATGACGGCGGCGGCAGCATCTTCGACGCGCTCGAGGTGGCCGGCACCGCGCCCGCCGAAGCCTTCGACCGCGTGCAGTTCACGCCGCAGCGGGTCGACCTCGAGGCGCTCGCCCGCGCCTACGGCTGGAGCTACTCGCGGGCCGCGACGCGCGGCGAGCTCGACGAGGCGCTCGGCACCGCGGTCGCGGGCCCGACGCTGCTCGAGGTGCCGCTGCCGCGCTGAGCCCCTGCTCTCCCCGGGCAGGGCCGCGCGCCGAACACGACGCCTCGCCGAGGCATCCGCTCGGCGCGGCCGGCCCCGCACCCCCGCCGGATCCCTGCTCAGGAACACCCCGCACCCCCGCGCCGGATCCCTGCTCAGGAACATCTGGCCCACTCGCGGCGCGTCGCCAGGCGACACGCCGCACGCCCGCCCGAGATTCCTGAGCAAGGAACTTCGAAGCGGGGGAGCTTGGAAGCGGGGGAGCTTGGAAGCGGGGGAGCTGGGGAGCGGGGCGGACAGGCAGGTAGCCTGGGCCCATGAGCGACGGCGCGTACTGGACCGACGACCCCGCCGAGCTGTTGCGGGCGTACCCCGGTTTCCGGCTCGCCGCGACGCGCACCGACCTCCATCCGGGGTTCGACGGCGGCAAAGCCGAGGGCGAAGCGGCCCTCGCCGACACCGCCGGAACGCTGGCCGACCTGCAAGAGCTGCTCTTCGCGAACAGCCGTGCGGCCGGCGATCGCCGGCGGGTGCTGCTCGTGCTGCAGGGCATGGACACCGCGGGCAAGGGCGGCGTCGTCAAGCACGTCGTCGGGTCGGTCGACCCGCAGGGCGTCCAGCTCGCCGCCTTCAAGAAGCCCACCGACGAGGAGCTCGCGCACGACTTCCTCTGGCGCATCCGGAAACGGGTGCCCGGGGCCGGCATGATCGGCGTCTTCGATCGTTCGCACTATGAAGACGTGCTCATCGGCCGGGTGCGGCAGCTCGCGCCGCCCGAAGAGCTCGAGCGGCGGTATGCCGCGATCACGGAGTTCGAGGACGAGCTCGCGGCAGACGGTGTCTCGATCGTGAAGGTCATGCTGCATGTGTCGTACGACGAGCAGAAGGCACGGCTGCTGAAGCGCCTCGACCGGCCCGACAAGCACTGGAAGTTCAACCCCGGCGACATCGACGAGCGCGAGCACTGGCCTGCATATCAGGAGGCGTATCAGGCGGCGATCGAGCGCACCTCGACCGCGTCGGCGCCGTGGTACGTCGTGCCGGCCGACCGCAAATGGTACGCACGCCTCGCGGTCGCGCGGTTGCTCATCGCGGCCCTGGAGGGCATGCGACTCGACTGGCCGCCCGCGGACTTCGACGTCGCGGCCGAGCGCGCGCGCCTCGTGGCGAGCTGACCGCGGTCTCGACGGGCGTCAGCCGCCGAACGCCTCGACGATCGGACGGAACTTCATCTCGGTCTCGGCGAGCTCGTCGGCCGGAACCGAGTCATGCACGATGCCGCATCCGGCATACGCCGTGACCGTGCCGTCGCCGTCGACCTGCGCGCAGCGCAGCGCGATCGCCCACTCGCCGTCGCCGTCGCCGTCGACCCAGCCCACGGGCCCGGCATAGCGGCGCCGGTCGAAGCCCTCGAGCTCGGCGAGGGTCGCGATCGCGGTGCGCCGCGGGGTTCCGGCCACCGCCGCCGTCGGGTGCACGGCGCGTACGAGGTCGAGCGCACTCGACCCATCGCCCAGCACGCCCTTGAGGTCGGTCGCGAGATGCCAGAGGTTCGGCAGCTGCAGCGTGAACGGCTCGGGGCTCGTGTCGAGGCGCGCGGTGTGCGGCGCGAGCCGCTTCACGGCGCTCGCGACCGCGAGCGCGTGCTCGGCGAGGTCCTTCGGCGACCGTTGCAGGGCGGCGGCGCGGTCGCGGTCGGATGCCTCGCCGGCACCGCGTGCTGCAGTGCCCGCCAGCACGCGGGCGGACACCTGACCGTGGTCGACCCGGACGAGCGTCTCGGGGCTCGCGCCGATGAGGCCGTCGACCGCGAACACCCAGGTGTCCGGATAGTCCTCTGCGAGTTGACGGATCGTCGCACGGAGGCCCGCCTCGTCGGCGAGCTGGCCCACCAGCTGACGGGCGAGCACGACCTTCTGCAGCTCGCCTGCGTCGATGCGGCGGATCGCCTCGGCGACCGCCGACTCGTAGGCGCCGGGCGGCAGGCTGCCGGGTGCGAACGCGACCCGCGGCACCTTGCGCTTCGGGGCGGGCTCGGGAATGGTCGGGTCGGCGGTGTCGTCCGAGGCATCCGCCGACTCGTCGTCGCCGGTGACCAGCGTGATCCTGGTGACCCAGGCGCGCCCGTCACGGCGCCCGAGCACCAGCTCGGGCACGATGAGCACGCTCGTCGCGGCCGAGCTCGCGGCGAACGCGAAGGTCCCGAACGCGATCAGGCCCGTGCCAGGCAGACCGACGCGGTCGTCGACGTCTGCTCGGGACGCGAGCTCGGTCCACGCGGCCGCGGCATCCTCGATGCGCGTGCGGCCGCTCGACTCGATGCGCAGGACCTCGCCCAGGCCGACGATGCCTTCGCCGCGACGCATCCAGACGAGCGGATTGCGCGGGTCGGTGCGCGGGATGAGCGGCTCGTTCTCGTCGACGGCCACCGTGCGTACGACGAGCCGGGCGGCGGTCGCGGCGGAGGCGCGGCCCGCGGACATGGGGATCACCGCATCAGCCTACGTCCGCGAGGCGAGGCTCGGGCGGGCTTGCGAGGTCGTCAGTCGACGACCTCGACGCCGTGCCAGAAGGCGACGTGGTCGGTGATCTCGGCCGCGGCCGGCGACGGGGTCGGGTAGGTCCACGCGGCGTTCGGGTTCCGCTGGCCGTCGACCTCGACGTGGAAGTAGTCGGCCGTGCCCTTCCATGAGCACACCGTGTGGTTCTCGCTCGGGGCGAAGTACTGCGGGTCGAGCGCCTCGCGCGGGAAATAGTGGTTGCCCTCGACCACGACCGTGTCGCCGGACTCAGCGAGCACCGCACCGTTCCAGATGGCCTTCATGTGCGTCCTTCCGCCAGAAGTGCGTCCCGGCCCGGGTGGTCGAAACGCTTCACGGGGGTTAACCGATGCCGGCGGCGGCACATTCCCCGGGACGTAGACTCGGAGGATGACCCGTGCTGACCTCGGCAAGGACCCCTCGCAGGTGTCCGCGATGTTCGATCGCGTCGCGGCCGGCTACGACCGCACCAACACGGTGCTGTCCGTCGGCAACGCGCCACTCTGGCGGGTGGCGACGACGAAGGCCGTCGACCCGAAGCCGGGGGAGCGCATCCTCGACGTCGCGGCGGGCACGGGCACCTCGAGTGCGAGCCTTGCGAAGTCGGGAGCGTCGGTCGTGGCCGCCGACTTCTCGCCCGGCATGATCGAGGTCGGCCGGGTGCGCCAGGCGCACGTGCCGAACCTCGTGTTCGTCGAGGCCGACGCGACCGCGCTGCCGTTCGACGACGAGTCGTTCGACGCGGTCACGATCTCGTTCGGGCTGCGCAACGTCAACGAGCCCAAGCGCGCGCTCGCCGAGTTCCTGCGCGTGACGAAGCCCGGCGGCCGACTCGTCATCTGCGAGTTCTCGCACCCGCCGGCCGGGGTCGTGCGCGCCGGGTACGACTTCTATCAGCGGGTCGTCATGCCGCCGCTGGTGAAGCTGTCGAGCTCGAACGACACGGCCTACGAGTACCTGAACGAGTCGATCAACGCCTGGCCCGATCAGCGCACGCTCGCCGGCTGGATCCGCGAGGCGGGCTGGGCCGGGGTGCAGTGGCGCAACCTGACGCTCGGCGTCGTCGCGCTGCACCGCGCGCGCAAGCCCTGACGCCCGGACCTGCGGGCCGGCCTGTCGGCCGTGCCGGTCTCGAGGCGAACGCGCCCGTCATGTCGTGACGGATGAGAACCTGCTCGACCTCGACTACGTGCGCTCGAGCGTCGCAGCCGTCGACGGGCTCGTGCGGCCTCTCCGGACCTGACATGTCCCGTGCCGACGACCTTCGAACTCTGCGGTCGACGGCACCGCTGTGATAGGTTTGCCGAAGCGGACAGACTTGAATCGTTTCATCCCTCCACCCGATGGGACCGGACGCCAGCCAGCCTCTCAACGACGAGACCGGAGACGCCACCTTGATGTCGATCAACACCGGGGCACACCGATGCGCCCCGCACGATCCCATCTCGATTCCTCGGTCCGCACGCCCCCGCAGCTCCCGGGCGCCTCGACCCAGCCCGGGTCTCGCCCTGGGGCCGATCGCCCCGACCTCCCGCACGAGTCTCAGATTCGAATCCCCCGAAAGGTCCTCGACTCCATGACAGACCTCCAGAATCCTCGCCCGCGAGCCGTGGGCGTCGTCGCGCTCCGGCGACTGCTCAGCTTCCTCGCCATCGGCGGGCTCACCGCCACCCTGTTGGCGGCTCAGCCGGTTGCCGCGGCCGCGGCCGCGGCGGGCGAGGCGCCGACCGATCTCAAGATCGAGTTCCAGCCTGCACCCGTGGAGGTCGAGAATCTGGTCGATCCGAAGTTCTCCTGGCTCATCGGAACCGATTCCGATCAGGTGGCCTACCAGGTGGTCGTGGCGAGCACCCCCGAACTCGCTCCTGACTCGCCTGACGTGTGGGATTCCGGGCGTATCGAGGGAACGAGCTCGGCGAACGTCGCCTATGCGGGCCCGGAGCTCGCTCCGTCCGAGCGGTACTGGTGGTCGGTGAAGACCTGGGACGCCGCGGGCGTCGAGTCCGCGTGGGCGACGCCGGTGCACTTCGGCACCGGCCCCGGCGCGACCTGGGAGGACACCAGCACGGTCTGGGTCGGGCAGGAGAAGCCGTGGGGGAGTGACTTCACGCTCGAGTTCCGCGCCCAGTTCATCCAGCGGCATGTGACGCTCGCGTTCCGGGCACAGGACACGAGCAACTACCTGCTCTGGCAGTTCCGCGGGGCGGGTGCGAACGAGCTCGCCACGCACACCGTGACGACGGCCAACGCGAGCGCGCCCCCGGTGCTGAAGACGGTGCCGCTCGGTGTCGAGATCGAGAACGGCGCATCGGCTCCGTACTACGACATCAAGCTCGAGGTGGTCGGCAACACGATCACGACCTACTTCGACGGACGACTCGTCGACACGAGCACCAACGACGCGTTCGCGAGCGGAGGATTCGGATTCCGGACCGGCGCGACGGAGTCCTTCGCCATCGACGACGTCCGGATGACCGAGCGTGACGGCGACGTCAGCTACGAGAACGACTTCTCCGACACCGCCTACAACGACTTCGGCTGCGGCGAGCTCCGCGACGGCGCGCTCCGCATCCCCAACGCGATGCGCGGCGGATGCCTCTACTACGGTCCGTGGGGCGACTACGACGTCGAGTTCGACGCCAACATCACCTCGACCGCGCTCGGGGTCCTGCTCCGGGCCCGCGACGGCGCGAACAACCTCATGTGGCAGCTGCGCGGTGGGGATTCGCAGATCGCCCCGCACACCCGCGCGAACGGGAGCTTCGTCGCACTGCCTCGCTCGGCGCGGATCACGCCCGCGATCGGCGTCAACACGTGGAACAGCTACCGCATCAGCACGCGCGGCGACGTGATCACGACGTTCGTGAACGACGCCGGGGTGGACTCCCGCACCGTCCCGGGCTTCCGCACGGGCGGCATCGGATTCCGCACCGGCAACTCCGAGGACGCCCAGGTGCGCAACCTCGTCGTGACGTCGCCCCGTGGCGACACCGTCTACTCGAACGACTTCGCAGCGAGCAGCCCGAACGACTTCGCCTGCGCACAGAAGTCGAACGGAACCCTGAACGTCCCGAGGTCCGCCGACTGCGTGCTGGCCTCGCTACCGGGCGCCATCACCGACTGGGCGTTCCTGCGCGGCGAGTTCGAGACGCAGGACAAGGACATCGCGTGGGCCTCGCTCTACGCGACGGGATCGTCGACCGACGCCACCAACCAGTACGTCTACCGGATCTGGGTCAACGGCGAATACGTCGGCCTCGGCCCGACACAGCCGATGGCCGGTGAGAACCGCTACGACGGGTTCGACGTGACGGACCTCCTCACGAGCGGCGAGACCAACGCCATCGGCGCGCTCGCGTACACGACGAGGCACGAGCACCAGTTCATGTCCCACCTCGTCGTCGAGTACACGGACGGCACCAGGGAGACCTTCGGGTCCGGCGACGGCTGGACCTCGCTCGACGGCAGCCGGGTGTACCCGGCGGGTGGCAGCATCGGCACCGGCTTCTACACCGCGCCGGTGGAGAACCTCGACGGTACGACGTATCCGCACGGATTCTCGACGCCGGGCTTCGACGACCGCGAATGGACGGCGGCCGACGTCACCCCGCAGATGGACCGACTCGTCGGCACCCCGTTCGCGAAGGTCACCGAGGAGCTCAAGTCGCCCGTGAAGATCGTGCAGAAGGGCGAGGGCCACTACTTCCTCGACTTCGGGCGCACCTGGGTCGGCGGACTCAAGCTGGAGCTGCCGGACGCCGAGGGGCACCGGGTCGAGCTCCGGTACGGCGAAGAGCTGACGGACCGGGCGACGACGAACAACACCGTCCGCTGGCAGATGCGCACGGGCAACAACTACCGGGACTTCTACACCCTGGGCGCAGGCTCCGAGCCGCTGCAGAACTGGGGACTCCGGGTGTTCCGGTATGCGGAGATCCTCAACTCGCCGGTGCCCATCACCGAAGAGAACGTGCATGCCACCGCGCTCATCTATCCGTTCGAGGCGGAGGCGGCCGCGTTCGCCTCGAGCGACGCCTCGCTCGACTCGGTGTGGGAGCTCTCTCGCAACACCATCGAGGCGTTGAACCTCAACCTCTACGTCGACACCTGGAGCCGGGAACGCATCAACTACGAGGCGGACTCGTTCATCCAGCTGCAGTCCCACATCTACCTCGATGCGGACCCGACGCTGGCGCAGTACTCGATGGAGTATCTGCTCACGCGGCGCACCTGGCCGACGGAGTGGCCGATGTACGTCGTCCTCGGCATGCATGAGCTCTGGCAGTCCACGGGCGATGCATCCCTCATGGAGCGCACCTACGACCAGATCAAGGCGAAGCTGCCGACCAGGTACCTCGAGGAGTCGACCGGCCTGATCCGCAAGACGAGCGGCTCGAACGGCGGCAACAGCAAGACCGACGACGACATCGTCGACTGGCCTGCCGGCGAACGCGACGGATACCAGTTCCGCGAGTACAACACCGTCATCAACGCGCTCGCGTACAAGAGCTACGTGGACATGGCGGACATGGCGACGGCCACGGGCCACGACGAGGATGCGGCCGAGTTCACGGCGATCGCGGAGCGGATGCGCGCGGCGATCAACGAGCACCTCTACGACCCCGAGGCGGGCGCATACCGCGACGGGATGGACGCGAACCAGGTGCCGACCGAACACTGGGCGCTGCACGCGAGCGTGTTCACGCAGGCGTTCGGCGTCACCCCTGAGGCGGAGCGGGAGCGGGTCGGCGAGTACCTCGCGACGCGGGGCATGGCGTGCAGCGTCTACTGTGCACCGTTCCTGCTGCAGGCGCTCTACGACGGCAACCAGGGCGACGCGGCGTACGAGCTGATGACCTCGACCGGCATCCGGAGCTGGCTCAACATGATCGAGCAGGGCGCCGGCGCGACCATGGAGGCGTGGGACACGTCGCTCAAGGCGAACACGAGCTTCTCGCACCCGTGGGCGTCCTCCCCGGCGTTCATGATCCCCCGTGGCATGTTCGGCATCCAATCGGTCGAGGCCGGCTACGCCGAGTTCTCGGTCAAGCCGCAGCCGGGCGGGCTGCAGACCGCGCAGGTGAGTGTTCCCACCGCGCGCGGTTCGATCGACGCGGCCTTCGACACCGTCGATGAGCGGGTCGACCTCGGGGTCAATGTGCCCCGCGGCACCACCGCGAACATCAGCCTCCCCGCGGACGACGACGCCGAGTCCGTGCTCTACATCGACGGCTGGCCGCGCGAGGCGACCCTCGACGCGGGGTACCTGACCGTGACGGGCGTCGAGTCGGGCTGCCACATCGCCTCGACGTCGCCGGATCTCGAGGTGACGGACAACGAGACCCTCCTCGCGGCCTGCGTGGACGGCTACCCCGGCCCGATCGTCGACACCACGCCGCCGACCGTCACCGCGGAGACCGGCCCGGTCGGGGCGAACGGCTGGCTCGTCGAGGGGGCCGCGCTCACGCTTGAGGCGAGCGACGACCTCTCGGGCGTCGAATCGGTCGAGTACCGAGTGCAGGATGGGTCGTGGACCGCGTACAGCGGCCCGGTCCCGCTTTCCGACGGCGAGTACGCGGTGCAGTATCGCGCGACGGATGCCTCGGGGAACGTCAGCCCGGTCGGATCGACGCAGGTCCGGGTCGACTCGAAGGCGCCGGACGTCTGGGGATCGCTGACGAGCGCGGGCCGAGTGACGGTGCTCGTCAGTGACGACGGATCGGGCGTGGACTCCGTCGAGTACTCGCGCGACGGTGAGGCCTGGGTGTCCACACTGGCCGAAGCGATCTCGGGTACTGCTGCGCCGGAAGCACGGGTGGCCGTCGATGCGGTCGACCGAATGCACGTGCGTGCGACCGATCTCGCGGGGAATGTCACGGATCCGCTCGTCCTCACGGCCGAATCGCAGCCCGGGCCGTTCGTGCCCGAGGCTGGCCAGATCATCACGGCCGCGGTGAGCGGGTTCGAGCCGGGCGCGCGGGTGACCGTCGAGTTCCGGCCGGGTGGTGAGGAGTTCGCGGAGCTCACGGCGGACGAGTGGGGTGTCGCAGCGGGCGTCATCACGATCCCCGACCCCGTGCCGGCCGGCGCGGAGGCGATCGCCTTCGTCGTGCATGCAGACGGCGAGGGTCCCGGCGAGGGTCCGGGCGAGGGTCCGGGCGAGGTCCCGGGCGAGGTCCCGGGCGGCGGAACCGGCGACGGCGACGGCGGCGCAGTGATCGTGCCGGTCGAGCTGCCGAGCACCGGATTCGACCTCACTCCCTGGCTGCTCGGCGGAGGCGCACTGCTGTTCGCGGGAGCGTTCCTGCTGTTGGCACGCCTCCGCAGGAGCAGGATCGGCGTCGAAGCGCCGCCGACGAGCTGAGCACTGCGACCGGACCTCGGCCCTGCCTGGCGGCGGCCGGGGTCCGGTCGGTGCGATGGACCGCGTCGATTCGGGACTCGGTGAGACGAGTTCTCGAGGAGTTCCCCGGCAGCCCGCGGCGACCTGGTCCTCCTCGCCGAATGGTATATTAGAACGCGCAACTCGGTCGTCGGGTTGAATCTCAGCGAGAGGCGTTCCCGACATGTCGATCACCTTCTGCTCCGCCCGCACGATCGTACGGGTTTCATGCGCCGCCGCACTGACGATCGGTCTGGCGGGCGCTGGCGCCCCGGCCTTCGCCGAGGTGGCCGGGCACGCCGGCGGGCCGGCCGTGACCGTCCAGCCGGTCGAGGGCGCAAGCGATGCCGGGTTCGTGATGACTCCGAAGCAGGGTGGCGTCGCCGCGAGTACCGTCGTGACACTGCGGGGTGACGAGGTCGCCGACATCGCCGAAGTGAAGTTCGGCGGGGTGTCCGGGACGATCCTGCCCGGTGCGCCCGATGGCGAGCTGCGCGTGCAGGCGCCGACCGCAGCGAAGGTGAACCCGAAGCTCCCGTATCAGGCACAGTCCGTCGCGGTGACGCTGATCACCACGCAGGGCGTCGAGCTCTCGGTCGGAGAGTTCACCTACGAGGTCTCGTCCGGCATCGACCGGCAGCTGAACTACGCGCTGACGTACTGGAGTACCTACAACGACACGAAGTACTTCAGTTTCAACCCGCCGAACGGCGGCGGTGACTGCATGAACTTCGTCTCGCAGACGCTCGCCGCGCGAGGCATCCCCACTGACGATCAGTGGCACAACCGGTTCGGTCCGGGCGACTCGATCGACAACTGGACGTCATGGACCACGCCCGCCTGGATCAGCGTCACGAACTTCGAGCGGTACATGCGGGCCATGCAGGCTGAGCTCGGAACCGAGGAGTTCGACCTCTGGGACGTCGACCGCTCGAAGCTCGGCCTGGGCGACGTCGTGGTCTTCGAATGGGTGAAAGACGCGGCGGCGACGGCCGTGCAGCCCGCGAACGTCCCTGATGACCTCTGGCAGATCCTTGCTGAGGACGGCGACCACTCGATGATCATCTCCGACATCGTCCACAACGCCGACGGCACCATCTCGATCAAGCTGGCGGGGCACAACAACGACCGCGACTTCCTCGACCTGGACTACGTGCTCGAGAACGTCTCCATCGCCGACGGCAACTTCTGGCACTTCCCGCCGGCCTGATCGCTACCCGACCCGCGCCGGTAGTTCAACCCTGAGCCATCGGGGCGGTCGGCCACCGGGCGCCCCGGTAGGCTGGTCGGTGTGAATCCGAGCCTTCCGGTCGCGCGTCGCGGCTCCTCGCTCGCTGCCAATCTCGGGCTCAGCGAGCGGGTCTTCGCCTCCGCGGCCGACCGTGCGATGGCGAAGGCGATCGACGCCGGGCTCGACCGGGTCGAAGCGGGGTTGGCGCGCGAGGTCAGTTTCGCCGATCCGATCGCCGGGACATCCGCTCGCTACCTGCTCGACGCGGGTGGCAAGCGCGTGCGACCGATGCTCACGCTGCTCACCGCGCAACTCGGCGACGGCGTGACCGACGAGGTCGTCACGGCCGCAGAGGCCATCGAGATCACCCACCTCGCGAGCCTGTACCACGACGACGTCATGGACGAGTCCGAGCGCCGCCGCGGGGTGCCGAGCGCGCAGACCGTGTGGGGCAACTCGGTCGCGATCCTCACGGGCGACCTGCTGTTCGCGCGTGCGAGCCAGCTCATGGCGCGGCTCGGCGAGCGCGCCATCCGGCTGCAGGCCGACACCTTCGAGCGTCTCGTGCTCGGCCAACTGCACGAGACCGTGGGGCCGCAGAACGGCGAGGACCCGATCCCGCACTACATCCAGGTGCTCGCCGACAAGACCGGTTCGCTCATCGCCGCGGCCGCGCAGTCGGGCATCGTCTTCTCGAACGCCGACCCGGCGTTCCAGGCGCCGATCGTCGCGTTCGGCGAGAAGATCGGCGTCGCGTTCCAGCTCATCGACGACGTCATCGACCTGTCGCCGAAGCCCGCCGAGACCGGCAAGGTTCCCGGCACCGATCTGCGTGCGGGCGTCGTCACGCTGCCGCTGCTGCGGTTGCGCGAGATGGCCGAGGCGGATGCCTCGTCGGCGAAGCTGCTCGAGCGCATCGAGCGCGACGTGATGCCCGCGGACCCCGACTCGCTGGGTGACCCGTACGACACCAATACCCAGGCATCCCGCATCGTGCCCTCACCGGCGATGGTCGATGCGCTCGTCGCGGAGCTGCGCGAGCACGACGCCACCCGCGCGACGCTCGCCGAGGCGCACCGATGGGCCCGCGACGCGGTCGACGCGCTGTCGCCGGTGCCCGACGGACCTGTGAAGAAGGCGCTCACGCGCTTCGCCGACACCATCGTGGAGAGATCAAGCTAGTGACGAGGAACAAACTGCGCCTGGCCATCGTCGGCGCCGGACCGGCGGGCATCTACGCCGCCGACATCCTGCTGAAGGCCGAGCGGAACTTCGACGTGTCGATCGACCTGTTCGACCACCTGCCCGCGCCGTACGGACTCGTGCGCTACGGCGTCGCGCCCGACCACCCGCGCATCAAGGGCATCATCACCGCGCTGCGCGAGGTGCTCGACCGCGGCGACATCCGCATCTTCGGCAACGTCCGCTTCGGCGAGGACCTCACGCTCGACGACCTGAAGAAGCACTACAACGCCGTCATCTTCGCGACCGGCGCCGTGCACGACGCCGACCTGCGCGTGCCCGGCATCGAGCTCGAGGGCTCGTACGGCGCGGCGGACTTCGTCAGCTGGTACGACGGCCACCCCGACTACCCGCGCGAGTGGCCGCTCGATGCGTCGTCGGTCGCGGTCATCGGCAACGGCAACGTCGCCCTCGACGCCGCGCGCATGCTCGCGAAGCACGCCGACGACCTGCTGCCGACCGAGATCCCTGCGAACGTGTACGAGGGGCTCAAGGCGTCGCCCGTGACCGACGTCCACGTGTTCGGCCGGCGGGGGCCGACCTCGGTGAAGTTCACGCCGCTCGAGCTGCGCGAGCTCGGTGAGCTGCGCGACGTCGACATGATCCTGCACGATGAGGACTTCGACTACGACGAGCAGGCGAAGGCCGCGGTCGCGGGCAACAAGCAGGTGTTCGTCATCGACAAGGTGCTGAACCAGTGGCGCCAGCGCGAGACCGGCCAGGCGTCGCGCCGGCTGCACCTGCACTTCTTCGCCAAGCCGCTCGAGCTCGTCGACGACGGCTCGGGGCGCGTCGGCGCGTTCAGGTATGAGCGCACCGCACCTGATGGTGAAGGCGGGGTGACCGGCACCGGGGAGATCCGCGAGATCCCCGTGCAGGCCGTGTACCGGGCCGTCGGGTACTTCGGTTCGCCGCTCCCGGGAATCCCGTTCGACAAGAAGTTCGGGGTGATCCCGAATCACGAGGGCCAGGTGATGGTCCGTGACAAGGAGACGGGCGACACCCGCCAGATGTACGGCGTGTATGCGACCGGCTGGATCAAGCGCGGCCCGATCGGCCTCATCGGCCACACCAAGTCCGACGCGATGGAGACGATCCGCCACCTGATCAACGACCTCGGCAACTGGTGGAACCCCGAGTCGCCCTCGGAGGACTCGGTCGTCGAACTGCTCGAGTCGCGAGGCATCCGCTGGACCGACCTCGACGGATGGCACCGCCTCGACGAACACGAGATGGCGCTCGGCGAGGGCGAAGGGCGCACCCGGATCAAGGTCGTCCCGCGCGAGGACATGATCGAGATCTCGCGCGGCGAGGTCTGAGGGCCGCGCGGGTTTTCCACAGATGTGCTGAGACGGATGCCTCGGGGCGCGTGAGCGCTACGCTCCGTGGATGCCACTCGAGCCCGGGTTCACGCATCTGCTCGCCGTCGTGGTCGCGGCCATGCTCGGCGGCGTGCTCGGGTGGTGGCCGCTCGCGGCCTGGGCGCAGCACTCCCTGGCCGGCGTCGCGGTGCCGGGCGTGGCCTCGTCGCCCGGTGACGGATCGACCGATGCGGACGTCGTCGGCCGGCCGCGGGTGGCGGTGACTCCGGCTGCACCGGCCAGACCGGCCGGACCGGCCGGATCGACGGGCGGGCGGGCGGCGGCGGTGGTCGCCGGTGGTGCCGAGGCGGGTGGGCGGGCGGCGACCGGACCGGCGGCGGGCGGGCGGGCTGCGACCGGAGCCGTCGCCGAGGTGTGCCTGCGCGCGCGGGCGGTCGCGGTGACGCGGCCTGCGGTGCGGGCGACCGCCGGGGCCGTCACGGCCTGTGTCTGGGGCCTGGCCGTGTGGCGCCTCGGTCTCTCGCCGGTGGTGCCGGCGGTTCTCGTGTTCCTGGCGGCGGCGACGGTGCTCGCATTGGTCGATCTGCGGGAGCGGCGGCTGCCGAACCGGGTCACGGGTCCGGCGTTCGTCGTCGTCGCGGTGCTGCTCACGGCCGCGGCGATGGCATCGGGGGCGTGGGCTGCGCTGCTGTGGGCGGTGCTCGGCGGGGCGGCGATGTTCGTGACCTACCTGCTCGTCGCGTTGGCGTCGCCGGCCGCGATGGGCATGGGTGATGTGAAGCTCGCCGGACTCATCGGCCTGGTGCTCGGCTGGTTCGGGTTCGACGCGTGGCTGATCGGGCTCCTGGCCGCGTTCGTGTTGGGCGGCAGCGTGGCGATCATCGCCCTCGCCCTCCGACGAGTGACGTTACGGACCTCGATCCCGTTCGGCCCCTCCATGCTCGCCGGTGCCCTGCTGTCGGTCCTGCTCGTCGCATAGGGCCGTTCATGGGTGGTCGGTAGGCTGGGCGACACCGACCGAGGGAGGGCGCGGGCCGTGGCCGAGCAGCACGAGTGGCGCCCCGACGTGCTGGGGCCGCGATTCGAGCAGCTCACCTTGCCGCTCCGCGACGACGACGAGGGCGCGGTCGTCGCGACGCTCGTCCGGCATCGGCCGCCGTGGCGGCTGGGGCGGTGGTTCGAGGAGGCGCCGCTCGAGGGCGCCGACGTGCTCTACGTGCACGGCTGGAGCGACTACTTCTTCAACCCTGAGCTCGCGGCGTACTGGGCGGGACTCGGCGCCCGGTTCTTCGCGCTCGATCTGCGGAAGTACGGCCGGAGCATCCGGCCCTGGCAGACGCCCGGATACGTGACCGACCTGGCCGCGTACGACGAAGACCTCCACGCGGCCCTGCAGGCCATGGGGCACGGGGCTGAGCGCGGAGCATCCGCCCGACGCCTGGTGCTCATGGGGCACTCGACCGGCGGACTCACGCTGTCGCTCTGGGCGGCTCGACACCCGGGCCGCGCGGCCGCGCTCGTGCTCAACAGCCCGTGGCTGGAGTTCCAGCTCAGCCGGGTCGGCCGACAGGCGCTTGCGCCGGTCATCGGATGGGGTGCGCGGGTGAATCCGCAGGGGCCGCTGCCGAACGTCGACCTCGGGTTCTACGCGAGGTCGATCGACCGCGCACAGGGCGGGGAATGGGACTACGACCACGCCTGGCGGCCGGATCGCGGATTCACGGCGCATCCGGCCTGGCTGACGGCCATCCTCGCGGGGCACGCGACCGTCGCGGCGGGCATCGACGTGGGGGCGCCCGTGCTGACCGTGCTGTCGGCACGGTCGACGATCGCGACGCAGTGGAGCGAGGCCATGCGTTCGAGCGACATCGTGCTCGTGGTCGACGAGATCGCCCAGCGCGCGCTGAACCTGGGCCCAGACGTCACCGTCGCGCGAGTCGACGGCGCCCTGCACGACGTCGTGCTCTCGCGCGAGCCCGCCCGCACGGCGGCCTACGCCGCGATCACGAGGTGGCTCGGCGGCTACGCCCCGCGCCGCTGACCCGCCCCCGTGCCCCGCCCCGCCCACCCCGCCTGGCCCCGCCCGGCTGAGCCCGCCCGTTCCGCTGGCCCCGTCGGTGCCGCTGGCCCCGCCCGCATCAACGCTGCGGAAAGTGTGTCCGCGGTCGGATCATGGGTTCGAAGGCCTGCAGGGGCGAACGCGAACCCACTTTTCGAGTTCCAACGCGCAAGGGGGCTGATCGCCGACAGGCGGATGTGAGCGTTCCCTCACAGTGCGGGCGCAGTGCCATCACTGCACAAACTGGGTTCGTCGCCGCAGCGCGACCACCCGACGGGTCCAGGGTGACGTACATGGATTCTCGACTTCATCCAGGTCCCCACGGCTTCGTGCTCTGGCGCGACGCCGTCGCTGTCGGGCTTGTCGAGGCGCTGCGGACATCGGTGCGGCGCGGCGAACTCGTCCGCGTTCGCCGAGGCGTGTACCGGCCGGCGAACACGGGCGACCCGCGGCAATTCGGAGCGCAACGTCACGCTGATCTGGTCAAAGCAGCGGCCCTGACCCTTGAGAGACCGGTGTTCACGGCGTATTCCGCCGCGGCGGTGCTCGGTCTGCCGCTCATCTCACGGTGGCCGACCTCGGTGTACGTCGCGTCGGCGACCGCGCACGGAGGGCGTCGATCCGGATTGGTGCAGGTCGGTCGCCTCGGCGACGAGAGACCGGTGTTCGTCGAGGGCGTGCTGACGACGTCGATCGAGGTCACGCTGATCCAGCTCGCGCGTCTGGCGTCCCTTCGCGATGTGCTCGCGGCGACGGATGCGGCGCTGCGCGCGCCGAGGTATTCCCGGGATCGTCCCGCGATGACCACGATCGAGCGTCTGCGAGCAGTGCACGAGCAGCGCCGGCCCTACCGCGGCTGCCGACGGATGGATGCCGTGCTCGAACGCGCGACCGACCAATCCGATAGCCCGCTCGAGACTGACAGCAGATTACTGTTCGAACACTACGGGTACGCGCAACCCGCGCTGCAACATCCGATTGCGCTCCCCGAGATGGGAGTGGTCGCCCGGCTCGATTTCTACTGGTCCGAGGCGGATGCTGCGGCCGAGGCCGACGGCCGGGGGAAGTATCGACGTGCGAGCGTGCGCGAGTCCGCGGACACCGTGATCGCCGAGAAGGATCGCGAAAACGCGATCCGACGACGCGTCCGAGCGTTCGACCGCTGGGATTGGACCGACCGCCGGGCCGTCGAGCCGGTGCTGCATCGTCTCGACGCCATGCGCATCCCTCGCGTCCGCCCGGTCTCCGTGCTCTGAGCCGCGGAGCGGAGTGCGCTCGTCGATGAATCGCACGGAAGTCGGAAAGTGGGATGGAAGTCGCCCCTGCGGGCGTTCCAACACATCCTTCCGTCGCCATCCCACTTTGCGCGGCGTTGAGGTTCGTCCACCTGCGGCGATGCGGTCGTGGGGGGACGGATCGTGTCCGATGGGCGGACTGGGACGGATGTCGCGGTCGGCCGCCCCGCGGTCCGAAGTCAGGCGCGCGGGGCGAAGGGGCCGCGGAGTGCGGCCCACTGCAGCAGCATGATGGTCTTGGCGTCGACGATGTCGACGCCGATACGGGCGAGGGCGTCGTCGAAGTCGAGCTCGAGCACCTCGATGTCCTCGCCCTCCTCGGCGAGTCCCGCGCGCGAACCGTGCGCGATGTCGCCGTGGCGGTACGGCGCGGCGAAGAAGTGCAGGCGCTCAGTGATCGACCCGGGGCTCATGTACACGTCGAACACGCGCTCGACGTCACCGACCGGCGCGCCGATCTCCTCCTCGGCCTCACGGCGGATCGCCGTCTCGGCATCGTCGGCGTCGAGCAGCCCGGCTGCGGTCTCGATCAGCATGCCGTCGGGGTGCTCGTTCACATACGCCGGATACCGGAACTGCCGGGTGAGGAGCACGGTCCGCGCGGCGGTGTCGTAGAGCAGGATCGTCGCGCCGTCGCCGCGGTCGTAGGTTTCGCGCTCCTCCGTCGACCACGTGCCGTCGGCGTGCCGGAAGTCGAACGTCGTCGCACGCGTCACGAACCAGTTCGAGGTGAGCACGCGCACGTCACGCACGACGACCCGCGGGTTCCGGTCGAGGTCGCGACCGACGCGATCGAGGCCCGTGCGCCCGCGCCGGTCGGGTACGTCGACGCCCGGCTGTCCGGTGTGGGGTCGGTCGGCTGCGTCGTCACTGTTGGGTGAGTCGGCTGCGCCACCGGTGACCCGTGTGTCGGATGCGTCGGTGGTGCCGCGTGGGTCGGATGTGTCGTCGGTGGTGCCGCGTGGGTCGGCTGCGCCGGCCGAGGCGCGCGCGTCGGCTGCGCCCGTCGCGTCATGCGTATCGACCCCGAGATCGGCGGCCGGTTCCCAGGCGCCCGCCTGAGGCGCCCGCTCACCCGAGGCGCCCGGCTGCCCTCTGCGCGCGGCGTCTCCGGCGCCCGCCGGAGGCATCCGCTCGCCTTCGGCGCCCGCCCCCGTCATGGCCGAGCCGAACCGCTCAGCGGAAGTTGACGAACTGCAGGTCGACGTCGAGGTCGGCGCCCTTGAGGAGGCGCATCGTCTCCTGCAGGTCGTCGCGACTCTTGGACGAGACGCGCAGCTCGTCGCCCTGGATCTGCGATTTGACCGACTTGGGCGCCTCGTCGCGGATCAGCTTGCCGATCTTCTTCGCGTGCTCCTGGTCGATGCCGTTCTTCAGACCGACCTCGACGCGGAACTCCTTGCCCGAGGCGTACGGCTCGCCCGCGTCGAGGCTCTTCAGCGAGATGCCCCGCTTGATGAACTTCGACTGCACGACGTCGAGCACGGCGGTGACGCGCTCCTCGGTGCTCGCCTTGAGCAGGATCTTCTCACCGCTCCACTCGACCGATGCGCCGACGCCCTTGAAGTCGTAGCGCTGCTCGATCTCTTTGCGGGCCTGGTTGACGGCGTTGTCGGCCTCCATCTTGTCGACCTTGCTGACGATGTCGAACGTCGAATCTGCCATGCGGGTCAGTCTACCGAGGGTGCCACGCGCAGCCAGACGGTCGTCTCGCCGGGCAGCTCTCGTGCGCCGGGCGAGTCGGATGCCTCGTCGAGCGGGCCGCTCGCGACGAGCACGTCGCCCGCCGGCATCGGCACCGGGCGCGGCCGGAAGTTCGTCACCACGCGCCATCCACCCGGGCGGTCGAAGGCGAGCACCTCGGGGTCGTCGCCGTGCTCGGCCCAGGTCAGCGTCTCGGCAGCCTGCAGCTCGCGCCGCAGCGCGAGCGCGCGCCGGTAGAGCGAGAGGGTCGAGTCGGGGTCGGATGCCTCGACGTCGACCGCGTGCTCCCGGAACCATTCGGGCTGGGGGAGGTACGAGGCATCCGCCGGACCGAAGCCGAACGCCGGCGCATCCGCGACCCACGGCAATGGCACGCGGCATCCGTCGCGGCCGCGATCGACGCCCGGGCTGCGGAAGAAGGTCGGATCCTGCCGCGCATCGTCGGGGATCTCCGCGACCTCGTGCAGCCCGAGCTCCTCGCCCTGGTAGAGGTAGGCGCAGCCGGGCAGCGCGAGCATGAGGAGGGTCGCGGCCCGCGCTCGCCGGACCCCGCGATCCCGGTCGAGCGGCGGCGTCTGGCCCCCTGAGAGCACCCAGGCGCGGCCGACCGCGCCGTCCTGCCCCTGATCGTCGGGCAGGCCGTAGCGTGTCGCATGGCGCACGACGTCGTGGTTCGAGAACACCCAGGTGTTCGATGAGCCGCTCTCGCGGGCGAAGACGAGATTGTCGGCGATCGTCCGACGGAAGTCGCCGGCGTCGAAGTCGTCGCGCAGCAGGTCGAAGTTGAACGCCTGCCCGAGGCTCGTCTCCGCGGCGTACCGGTGGCGGCGGCTGGGCGCCACCCAGGCCTCGGCGACCGCGATGCGCGGCGGGTCGTACTCGTTGAAGACGGCGCGCCACTCGGCGTAGATCTCGTCCAGCTCTTCGCGATCCCAGAGCGGGTGCGAGCCGTCGGTCACGAGGCGGGTGGCCTCGAGCTCGGCATGGGTGGGCAGCGGATGGCTGAGGTCTTTCGCGAGCGCGTGCGCGACGTCGACGCGGAAGCCGTCGACGCCGCGGTCGCTCCAGAACCGGAGCGTCTTCAGGAAGTCGGCCCGAACGTCGGGGTGATGCCAGTTGAAGTCGGGCTGCTCGGGCGCGAACAGGTGCAGGTAGAACTGGCCGTCGTCGGTCGGCTCCCACGCCGAGCCGCCGAACATGGACTCCCAGTCGCTCGGTGGCTGGTCGAGGTGCGGGCCGTGGCCGTCGCGGAACACGTACCGGTCACGCTCGGGGCTGCCCGGGCCGGCCGCGAGCGCCTCGCGGAACCACTCGTGCCGGTTCGACGAGTGGTTCGGCACGATGTCGGTGATGATCCGGATCCCCGCGCGGTGCAGCGCGGCCACCATCTCGTCGAAGTCGTCGAGCGTCCCCAGCCGGGGATCGACGTCGCGGTAGTCGTCGACGTCGTACCCGCCGTCGGCGAGCGCCGACGGATAGAACGGCGAGAGCCAGACGGCGTCGACGCCGAGCTCACGCAGGTACGGTACGCGGCTCGTGATGCCGCGCAGATCGCCGATGCCGTCGCCGTCACTGTCGGCGAAGCTGCGTGGGTAGATCTGGTAGACGGCGGCCTGGCGCCACCAGTCGGGATCGTCGGAGATGACGGATGCGTCGACGGATGCCTCGTGCTCGGTCATTGCCCCATTCTTCGCGGGTTCGGGCGGGCCCGGGAGGGTGCCATCGCGGATTTCGCCGTTCGGGAGCGGGCCGGTATCCTTGTGTCGCTCCCGGTTGTGTGCAGAACGTGGTCGGGCGCACACGGCGAGTTACCCAAGCGGCCAAAGGGATCTGACTGTAAATCAGACTGCATTGCATTCGGGGGTTCGAATCCCTCACTCGCCACTGAACGCCTCCGCCATCGGCCGGGGCGTTTCGTGTTGCGGGCGCACGGGGGCGTGGCCCGGGTGGCCGGTCCCGAGGGTGACGCCCCGCCTCCCGTCGGGGAACCGGGGCGGGGCGTCCGCGCGTGGAGGGGTTGACCACGAGCGACACGGAGCTGATGGTGGTCGGGGCCACCACCGGTCGCGAGGACCGGCTCCGGCGGCCCGATTCGGGTTCGGGCCGTTACCCTACTCTCGTCTCATCGCGATGGATTGACCCGCCCCCAGTTCAGGTGACGTCGGCGCGGCGCGTAGCGTTGAGGGCATGACCATCCCCGACGCATCCGCGCCCTCGCCCGCCGAACTCCTCGTCATCGCCCGCGACATCGCGGTCAGCGCAGGAAGCTTCGCGCTCGAGGCCCGGCGCGCCGGCGTCGAGATCGCGGCGACGAAGTCCACGCCGACCGACATCGTGACCGCCGTCGATCGCGACACCGAGGCGCTGATCCGCCGGCTGATCCTCGAGGCCCGGCCCGACGACGGCATCCTCGGCGAGGAGGAGGCGACGCACATCGGGACGAGCGGGCTCGACTGGATCGTGGATCCGATCGACGGCACGGTCAACTTCCTCTACGGCATCCCGGCCTGGGCCGTGAGCATCGCCGTGGTCGCCGGGCCTCCCACGCCGGGCTCGTGGACCGCCCTGGCGGGCGTCGTGGTGAACCCGGTCACCGGGGAACTTTTCGAGGCCAGCGCCGGCGGTGGCGCCAGGCTGGGCGGGCGCGCGCTCGAGGTCGTCGAGCATGTCTCGCTCGACCAGGCGCTCGTCGGCACGGGCTTCTCGTACGCCGCTGAGCGACGGCGGGCCCAGGCCGAGGTGCTCACCAGCCTGCTGCCCCGCGTGCGCGACATCCGCCGAATCGGTGCGGCGTCGCTCGACCTGTGCTCGGTCGCTGCGGGGCGACTCGACGCGTTCTACGAGATCGGCCTGAACGCGTGGGACCATGCGGCGGGAGCGCTCATCGCGCGCGAGGCGGGCGCCGTGATCACCGGACCGGGCGGCGGGCACGAGAGTCACGAGTTCCTGCTCGCGGCCGTGCCGAGCGTGCACGAGGACGTCGCGGCGGCGCTCCGCGACGCCGGTGTGCCGGCCTGAGCGACGGATTCCGTCGCCACATCACCTGGTGGCGGCGCAGATCCCCAGCTTCGATGGCGATGATGGAGGTCGCAGGGTACGCTTTACCAATCCGTTATCTCGGCGTTACGTCTTTCGAGGCGTTCTGGCGCGATGATCACCTCCCCGTCCGATCCACCCCCAACGCGAAGGCTCCCCTACGTGCCCGAGTCCCCCCTCGTGCCCGACGGTTCAACGCCAGGCACGACTGCTCCCCTGCGGTCCGAGCAACCCCTGACGCGCCGCGAGCGCCGTGAGCGTGAGGCTGCCGAGGCGGCCGCTGCTGCATCAGCTGCGTTCGACGGCCGGCCGGAGACCGGGAGCACGGGCATTGCGGAGCCGGCCATCTCGACGACCCCCGTGATGGCGATCGTCGAATCCGCGCCGGTCTCGACCGAGCCGGCCTCGGCGACGCCGGTTCCCGAGGTCCCCGTCGCCCCGGAGCAAATCGTCATGCTCGAGCCCGCGGTCGTGTCGTCGCGTCGCGAACGCCGCGCGGGCGAGGCCCCCGGGCGACGCGCCCGCGACACCGACGACGTGCGCGCCGAGACATCCGGTCGCCGCGCCAGGGGGGCGGTCGATGCGCACACCTCCGCCGCACCGGCCGGCGACCCGGGTGCGGTCTCGCCGCGCCGCGGCGGCCGCCGCGCGATGCGCGCGATCGTGGCCATGGGCTTCGCTGCGGGCATGGCGCTCGCGACCTCGGTGCCCGCGCTGTCGCTGCTGACGCCCTCCGATGTGCAGGCGATGTCGCTCGCGTCCGAGGCGGTCACATTGAACGATCCGGGTCAGCGGGTCGAGGTCGACGGTGACGTCATCGCCTCGCCGACGGTCGAACGCGAGGGGTACCAGCACCAGACCATCGAGGAGTACGCACGCGCGGCGGGCATCCGCGCCGAGGCGACCTTCACCAACAACCCGTCGGGCACCATCCAGTGGCCGTTCGCGGTGGGCGTGCACATCGGCGACCGGTTCGGCTATCGCAGCTGCGCGGGCTGCTCCAGCAATCACGGCGGGCAGGACTTCAACCCGGGCCTCGGTGCTGAGATCCAGGCGATCGCCGACGGCGTCGTGTCGAACTCGACCGACGCGGGCGGCTCGCTCGGCGTGGTCACCATGATCGATCACGTCATCGACGGCGAGACCATCACGAGCGTCTACGCGCACATGCAGTACGACTCGCGCCGCTTCGAGGTGGGCGATGCGGTGAAGGTCGGCGACGTGCTCGGCACGACCGGTTCGACGGGCATGTCGACGGGCCCCCACCTGCACTTCGAGATCCGGCTCGGCGGTATCAACGGCACGAAGACCGACCCGCTCGAGTGGCTGTACGCGAATACCAACTGACGACCGTCCGCGTGGACTGAGGACCGCCCGGGTCGGGTCACGACCCGGGAATCCCTGCTTCCCACGCTCCGACGGGGATGCCATCCAGCTCGTGACGACTCATCGTCGGTAAGGGATCGTTCGGTGTCCGCACGATGCGTGACGTGGCGGCATACGTGGGCGGAACCACTGGTTGCGGCGGGACCATCGCGTCCGGCGCGCCCGGTCCTGGCGCTCCGGGCGGCTTCGGCAGCAGCGGATGGTTCGGATCGATTGCTCGGAGCGCCGCAGTGAGTTTGTCGCGTTCCTGCGTCATGGTCTCATGGTCGGCGCTCAGTTTCGCGTTCGACTTCGTCAGGTTCGCCTTCTCCTCGATGAGCTGAGCATTCTCCTCCTGCAGCTTCTTCTCTTTCGCCCGATTCTGGTTCGTACCGCGTTTCCGCACGAGTTTGAAGATGCTCGAGCCGATCGCGCCGATGGTGCTCACGACGTTGCCCGAGAACTGCACCTTGCCAGCGGTCTCGGGGTCGAAGAACGGACGGTCGACCAGCGAGTTGATGGTGTCGATGGTGAGCATCGCCGTGCCGGCCGCCTGCACCAGAGAGCTCGCGAGCCCGCCCCAGAAGCCCACGATGTAGCTCAGCGTTGCCCCGTTGAACAGCCCGTTCATCCCCACGAATCCCATGATCGTGAGCAGGACCGCGAGGACCGTGTTCACGATCTTGACCCTCGAATCCTGCATGATGTCACCCCAATCGAGATCCGACGAGCGACCGGTCGGGTCGACGCGCATGATGGGGTTCAGATCGGCGAAGGCGTACCGGTTGTGCAGGGGCTCGGTGTCAGCGGTGGTGAACGCCTTGATCGCCGGGTCGTACGTGCGCGCCTGCAGGTACTGGGTGCCGGTGGGGTCGGTGTACTCGCCGGCGTACGCGAACGGGTTCGCCGTCGCATCGCCGACCTGCCAGGCGAACGGTGCCGGCGTCGGCGTCTCGGGGCGTACGACCGACGTCACGCCGTAGTCGTCGTACTCGTAGCGCTCGACGACCGCCCCGCCGGCGTCGGTGAGCGCCGTGATGTTGCCGTGTCGGTCGTGGATCGTGTACGAGGTGCCGGGGCCTGCGCCGACGCCGCCGGTCACCGTACGCGCGAGACGACCCGCGCCCATCAGATAGCTCACCGCCTGCTCGTCCGCAGCAGCGCCGTCGCCCCCTCGCGTGTGCACGTCGTTCAGCAGCGTCGCGCCGTCCCAGTAGAACCGGGTGACGGCGGATGCGCCCCTCTCCGGCTCGCGGACCGAGAGCTCGGGCACCGACTGCTCGGGGGTCGACAGCTCGGCACGCCGACCGTCGGCCCAGTATGCGGTCGCGATCGCGCGACCCTCGGGCGAGGCCTCGTGCACCACCCGGTTGGCGGCGTTGTACGTGTACCGCGTGCCGTCGGCGGCGACCACCAGGTTGCCGCGCGGGTCGTACACGTAGCTGCGATCGGCCAGCGTCGTGCCCGAGGCATCCGTCGTGTGCTCGCGCGACGCCTGACCCGCGCTCGTGTACGCGAACGTCGTGACGACCCCGTTGCCGCGTGTCAGCGTGGTCACCCGGCCGAACGGGTCGTACGCGGAGCGTGCCCGCGCGAGCTCGGCCCCGTCGGCGCCGCGTTGCACGACCTCGGTGACGCGGCCCGCGTCGTCATACGCGAACGACGTCGTCGCCTCGGCGACGTCGGTCGTGCCGGTGACCCGGCCCTGCTCGTCGTACTCATGCCGCTCGGCGACGGATCGCTCGGCTCCCGACTCGGAGAACCAGGTCGTGGTCGCCTCGGTCGGGCGGCTGAACCGACCGGGGACGTCGCCGATGTCGGGGTCGATCGGGTAGCCGAAGGTGTGCCGGCTCAGCCGCGTGCGGCCCGATGGCCCCCCAGTGCCGACCTCACGTTCGACGAGCAGGTGCGTCGGCGAGTAGGAGGACTCCACGCCGGTCGTGCCGTCGCCGAGGTGCGTCGTGTACCGGGGCAAGGACGCGCCCACCGGCCCGGATGCCTCGCGGGTGTCCTGTGCGATCGGCCAGCCGCTCGCCGACCCCGCGATCGCGCGCCACTGCCTCGACGTCACGACCTCGCCCGACGAGGCATCCGCCACCCGCACCAGGTCGACCGCGACCGTGCCATCGGGCGCGCGCTGCCAGCTGACGTCGGTCACCGCGCCCGAGGGTGCGAGGACGCGGGTGAGCCGGCCGTCGCGCGCGTAGCCGAACGTGGTGCGCGCGCCGACGGCGTCGCGCACCGCCGAGACGCGGCCGCCGTCGAGTTCGATCTCGGACGTCGCGCCGACGGCGCCGCCCACCGACGTCGTCACCGTGAGCACGCCTGGGTCCGAGCGGTCGACGCGCGACACCACGCCGACCGGATCGATGCTGCGCTCCAGGAGATGCGTGCCGGGTGTCCACGCCCAGTCGGTGCGGTTGCCGAAGGGGTCGGCCCGGGCGAGCGGGTTGCCCGAGTCGTCGAAGGAGGTCGTCGTGCCGCCCAGCTCGCTCAGCGTGAACCCGTACGGGCGCGGCCCGACCAGCGCGTCGTCGCGCGCGGGCAACGTGCCGGCGGCCTGACTGAAGTGCACGTCGGCGATCGTGTAGTCGAGCAGCCCGGTCGGCGACGAGGCGGCCGCCTCATAGACGCCGCCCGCCGGCGGGAAGGCACGCACGCCGCCGCGCACGTCGACGTGCCCGAGCCCGGCCCAGTCCCAGCCCGGCCCGAGCTCGGCGCGGTCGGTCGACGCCATTCGCGAGTCCCAGCGCAGGGTCAGGCCGCCGAGCGGCACCTCGACGGTGAGCGCACCGGACCGCTCGTCGATGCGGCCGGTGACCTCGCCGCCGAGTGAGACGTCGTCGACGAGCGCCGACGCGATCGCGGTGGGGGCGTCGGTCGCCGCCCAGGACGGCGAGATCGCCTCGGCGACGAAGGCGATCGTCAGGATGAGGGCGGCCGCACACAGGAGCACACGTGACCGCGCCGGTGAATCCGAATTCGGGCTCATCGCGTTCGTCTGGCCGACGGTCTCGTGTGCATGACATTGGTATATCAAGACCGTCTGACATCGAGGTGAACCGTACGTGCCGTCACGGTGACCGGGCGTGCCGTTCGGCCCCGGTCGTTCAGCTCTGGGTCGACCCGGTGCGTAGCCAGACGGTCGTGTCGGGTGGGAGTTCGCCGTGGTCGACGGGTCCTGATGCGAGGAGCAGTTCGCCGGTGGGCAGGGGGATGGGGGAGGTGCTGAGGTTCGCGAGGATGGTCACGTCGTGGTTGGTGAACGCGATGATCTCGTCGGGGAAGCCGGGCGACCATTCGAGGTGGCCGTCGGGGAGGGTGTGCTCGCGCCGGAGGCGCAGTGCGTTCTGGTAGAGCGTGAGTGTGGAGTCGGGGTCGCCGTGCTGCCGGTCGCGTGCGAGGTGCGCCCAGGTTGCCGGTTGTGGCAGCCACGAGGCATCCGTCGTGCCGAACCCGTAGGAGGGGGCGCCCGCTTCCCAGGGGATCGGGACGCGGCAGCCGTCGCGGCCGTAGCGTTCGCCGCCGGTGCGGAACCAGGTGGGGTCTTCGCGGGCGTCGTCGGGCAGGTCGATGACTTCGGGCAGCCCGAGCTCTTCGCCCTGGTAGAGGTAGGCCGAGCCGGGCAGGGCGAGCATGAGCGTGGTCGCGGCGCGGGCGCGGCGCAGGCCCACGGCGGGGTCGCCGATGCCGGGCGTCGCCGGTCCCACACCGTGGCCTTGCGGGTTCTCCTCGGTGAGCGCGAGGCGGGTCGCGTGGCGCACCACGTCGTGGTTGGACAGCACCCAGGTCGACGGGGCGCCGACCGCGGCGAACGCGGCGATCGAGTCGTCGATCACGCGCCGCAGCGCGCCCGCGTCCCAGGGTGTCTCGAGGTAGGCGAAGTTGAACGCCTGGTGCATCTCGTCGGGCCGCACCCACGCGGCGACCTTCGACAACGGGTCCACCCAGGCCTCGGCGGCGAGGATCCGCTCGCCCGGGTACTCCTCGAGCAGACGCCGCCAGTCGCGGTAGATCTCGTGCACACCCTCCTGCGCCCAGTACGGCGCACCATCACCGGCGTCGTCGCTGATGCCCGGCTCGAGCGCGACACCGACCGTCGAGTCGCCGACCGTCGAGTCACCGACCGTCGAGTCGCCGACCGTCGAGTCGCCGACCGTGGAGTTGCCGATCGTGGAGTGCGATGCGCCGCCCATGCTGCCGCCCGCCTCCGGCGGGGTCCAGTCCGGCAGCCCCTCAGCCTTCACGAGCCCGTGCGCGACGTCGACCCGGAAGCCGTCGACACCCCGATCGAGCCAGAACCGCAGCACCCGGCGGAACTCCGCACGCACCTGCTCGTTCGACCAGTCGAAATCAGGCTGCGAGCTGTCGAACAGGTGCAGATACCACTGACCCGGCTCACCGTCGGCCTCGACGACGCGGGTCCACGCGGGACCGCCGAACACGGACTGCCAATCGTTCGGCGGCAGCTCACCAGCCACACCCCGGCCATCACGGAACAGATACCTGGCCCGCTCAGCACTGCCCCGCCCCGCCGCGAGCGCGGCCTGGAACCAGACATGCCGATCCGACGAATGATTCGGCACCAGATCGATGATCACCCGGATGCCCCGGGCATGCGCCGCCCGCAGCATGACATCGAAATCGGCCAGGCTCCCGAACCGCGGGTCCACATCGCAGTAGTCAGCCACGTCATAGCCCGCGTCCCGCTGCGGCGACGTGAAGAACGGCGACAACCAGATCGCATCGACCCCCAACACCTCAAGCTCAGCCAGCCGCGACGTGACCCCCGCCAGATCACCCATACCATCCCCGTTCGCATCCGCGAACGAACGAGGATAGATCTGATAGATCACAGCCGTACGCCACCATTCCGAAGCCATGCCGAAAACCCTAGGACACCCCGCCGATCCAGGGCGCGGGTTGCGCCGCAGAGCGCGTGCCCGTCGGTGCCCGCGGTCGGTTCGGAGGACCCCGTTCGAGGTGATATCCTCGTACGGTTGCTGATTCGGCGGGTGCTGAGTCGGGCAGCGCGCCCCGATAGCTCAGTGGTAGAGCACTTCCATGGTAAGGAAGGGGTCGTCAGTTCAATCCTGACTCGGGGCTCTGGTTCTCCCGGCGGTGCCGGGTGGCCTTGCGGCGGGGTAGCTCAGGTGGTTAGAGCACACGGCTCATAATCGTGGTGTCGCGGGTTCGAGTCCCGCCCTCGCTACCGAAGGCCCGGGTTTCTGCGGAAATTCCGGGCCATTCGTGTCGGTGCGGGCGATCGCACGCGCCGTCTCTCCGTCGAAAGGTGTGCATGTCCGAGGTCGTCGTCACCGCCGTGTTCGTTCCCGCCGAAGGGAAGCGCGACGAGCTCGTCGCCGCGCTTCGCGAGGCCATCCCCGCGGTGCATGAGGAGCCGGGCTGCGTGCTCTATGCCATCCACGACGCCGAGGACGACACGATCACCATGCTCGAGAAGTGGTCATCGGCGGCCGAGCTCGACGCGCACGCGGTCGGTGCGCCCGTGACCCGGCTGAACCAGCTCATCGACGGCCTCATCGCCTCGCCGGTCGTCGTCACCCGCATGACCGCGATCCCCGCCGGCACCGACGAGCAGGGCCTCGTCTGACCTCGTACCCGCTCTGGCCTCGTACTCGCTCTGACCCTCTCGGCGTGAGCGCGAAGCGCCGCCGGGACGGATCCCGGCGGCGCTTCGGGGCGTGAGGTCGGCGTCAGGCGGCCGCCTGCTGCCGGATGTCGAACGCGACGCGGCCTTCCTGGTCGACGCGTGCGTCGAGGGTCTTGTCGGCGAGTGCGACGCTCGCGTCGGTGCCCAGGAACACGCGGGCGCCGTTCTGTTCCACGACGGCGTCGCCGGACTCGGGATGCTCCGCGATCGCGACGGCGAACTCGGTCGAGCCCGGCCCGGCCGCATCGATACGCAGGCCGCCGGTGCCGACCTGCTCGGCGCCTGACACGATCTCTTTGACGACGGTGCTTGCGGTGTCGGTGAGCGTGAGCACGAATGCTTCCTTCCGTTCGCGGCACATGCGCCGGGCGGCACATGAACCCGCCACGATGCCGTGTTCTGGTTCGGGTCGCCACCCCTTGCACATCGGCCGCCGATGCGAGACCCTGCTCGACCGCGCGGCGCGTCATCCGCTCGTGGAGCGCGTCTCAGCTCGGCGGCACCGGGTACGGCTCGCTCTTGAGCAGCGCGGCGATGTGTGCGGCGTTGCGCGCGGCGGTCGCGGTGGCCGCGGCGGTCGTCTCGGGCGTCGACGGCAGATCGTTGTAATCGGTCTTCTCCATGGCGGCGCCGTTCCAGTAGGTCGCGCCCTGCGCGGGGATCGTGACGCCCACGTCGTTCAGGCCCTGCGCGACGTCGGCGACGATCGCGTGCGCGCCGTCCTCGTTGCCGACGACCGCGATCACGGCGACCTTGCCGAACATCGTCGGCCTGCCGGAGGCATCCGTCTCGGCGAGCTCGGCGTCCAGCCGCTCGAGCACGCGCTGCGCGACGCTCGACATGTGTCCCATCCAGGTGGGCGTCGAGAACACGATGACGTCGGCGGCGAGCACGCGATCGCGGATCGCCGGCCACGCGTCGCCGTCGCCCATGTCCTTCTCGACGCCGGGTGCGACGTCGTGGTCGACGACGCGCACGACGTCGGCCTCGGTGACGCCGTGCCGGCCGAGTTCGGCGAGCACCTCGCGGGCGAGCCGCTCGCTGCTGGACGGGGCTGGGCTCGGCTTCAACGAGCAGACGAGCGCGACGGCGGTGAGACCTTGAGCTTCCATGGTGCGAGCCTCGCCGGTCGGCGCGAGGGCGTCGAGGGGTTGACGGCGCGCGGGGCGGATGCCGCGATGCGGGGTTGTGCACGGGCCGGGACCAATCCATGCATAGTGGTATACTGCAAGAATGGATGCGCAGATTTCACGTCGCGGTCGGCTGGTCACGGTGGCGCTCGGCGGGCTGGTGTGCGCCGCCCTGCTGGGCGGCGTCGTGTCGCCCGCGTGGGCGGCGGAGCCGGGCGACGGCGGCGGCTCGTCGTGGCCCGTGGGCGGCTTCGCCCTGGGCGACGAGGTCGAGGGGCTGATCGACGAACGATCGGGCGCGCTCTCGTTCGTGCTGCCGGCCGGCTCGCTCGGGTTGTCGTGGGATGCGCGGGCGGCGGCGGTGGACCGGCACGGGTTCGGTCACGGCTGGACGGTGGCCGGGGCCGGCTTCGTCGACACCGAGGGCGGCGTGCGGGTCTTTCCCGCGAGCGGTGGTGTGTTCCCCGCCGTGTCGAGCGTGCCGTCGGGGTTGTCGGGGTATGCGCTCGAGGATTTGCGGTTCGAGCAGGTGCCGGGGGTGGTGCCGGCCCGCGCGGACGGGCTGGCTGGCGAGCGCGCGTACGCGTTCCGGCTGATCGAGCTGGGCGGCACGGTGTCGTACTTCGATGCCGCGGGCGACCCGGTCATGCGGATGGACCCGTTCGGCAACCGAACGGACTGGAGCTGGACCGGCGACGGCTCGCACCAGCTGACCGGGGTGGTCTCGGACGTCGGAGTGGTGACGTCGCTGGACTGGTCAGACCCGGCCCGGGTGGAGGTCTCGACCCGCGCCGGCGCCGGGCCTGCGTCGGTGACGACGGTCGAGCTCGACGGCGGCCGGGTGACCGCGGTGGTGGATGCGGGCGGTGGCCGCACGCGCGTCGCATACACGGTCGCGGGTCTCGTGCGGCGACTGGAGGGCGTGTCGGGGGCGTCGACCGAGGTGGCATGGCAGCAGCTTCCGGATGCCTCGGTCGCGGTGGATCGGGTCCGGGTGGTCGATCCGGGCACCGGCGCGGTGCTGAGCGAGCGGGCATGGGAGCCGGCGGTCGGGCTGGCGTCGGGGTGGCCGGCGGTTCAGGATGCCTCGATGGGCGCGTCGGCAGCCGGTGCCGCCGCACGCGCCGGCGCGTATTCGACGTCGGTGTCCGACGGTGTGACGCGCATCGTGTCGGAGTACTCGGAGCGGCAGGTGCTGACCGGTCGCAAGGTCATCGCGGGCGGCGCGTCGGGCGAGCGCGTGCTGCAGGAGCAGGCGTTCGAGTACCCGGGCGACGAGGGCGACGGGCTGCCGCCGCAGGCCGACCGGCCGTCGCGCGTGGCCGTCACGCACTGGAACGAGGCCGGCGCGGCGCGCACGGCCGAGGAGGGGTTCGTGGTCGACGAGCTCGGCCGGGTCGTGGAGCAGACCGCGGCCGACGGCACGGTCACCGAGACGCACTACGACCTCGAGCCGGGCGAGCACGGCATTCCGGTCGGGCTGCCGCTGACCGAGCGCGTGACCACCTCCGACGGGCTGGTGTCGGAGTCCCGGTACACCCTGAACGATGCCGGGACTGCGGTCGTCGCCGCAGAGACCTGGACGGGTTCGACCGATGAGCCGGAGCTGGTGCGGGTCGCCAGGACCGAGTTCGACGTGGCCGGCGATGGGTTCGTCACGGCCGAACGCGTGTTCCCGCAGGGCGGGGCCGGCGAGCCGACGGTGACGCTGCACGAGAAGTCCGTCGACCCCGCGACGGGTGAGCTGACGCTCGCGAAGACCGTCGCCGCCGGCACGGAGCTCGCCGCGACCACGACCACCGTGACGGACCTCCGGCTCGGGCAGCCGGTCGCCGTCACCGACGTGGTGGGCAACACGACGACGACCGGGTACGACGAGCTCGGGCGGCCGGTGCGTCAACCCGGCGTCGCCGAGGCATCCGCCGTGGCGCTGGTCGGCGACGTCACCCACCAGCCGTTCGGGTACGCCGGCGAATACACCAACCCGACCGGCACCCAGCACCTGCAGGTGCGCAGCTACGACCCCGAGACCCGCCGGTTCCAGCAGTTCGACCTCGCCGACGAGCACAACCCGTACTGGTTCGGCAACGCCAACCCGGTCACCTTCGTCGACCCCACCGGCCGATCGGGCATGCCCGACTGGGGCCTGTACGTGCTGACCGGCGTCGGCCTCGCGCTGTCCGTCTTCGGCCTCTTCGCCGCGGCCGGCGCGGCCGGCGCGGCGATGGCCGGCGCCGGAAGCTGGGCGGCCGTGCTCACCGGCACCAAGGTCACACTCGCGGCCACGGCCGCGGCCGCCGTCGTCGACGTCGGGCTCGCCGGAGCGCTCGCGGTCGACGAGTTCGCGATGAACATCTTCAACGACGAGGTCGCACTGATCCTCGGCATCACGACCGCCGCGCTGGGCGTTGCTGCCGGGGCAGTCGCGATCGGCAACAGACTCGCGCCCGCCAGGAACTGGACGGAGGCGCTGCAGAAGGACTGGAGCGACTCCAAGCTCACCGGGTGGTCGCTGGCCCACGGCAACTCGGGCCGCGAGCTGCACTGGGTGGGGACGGGAAGGACCAGGGAGGGCGGAATTGAGTTCGCGCGGTTCACGATCGTCAAGAACGGGAATGGAGACCTCAAGGTCGGCACCCCGGGGGAGCAGCTCATGCCGTTCAACGGCCGGGCGTTCGACGTCATCTCCATGAGCGATGCACCGCTCCAAGAGCGGAAATTCAACATCATGAACCCGCGATACGGCGTCGATGCGCACGAGCCGCAGTACCTCGACCAGGGCATTGACTGGACGACGCTGCAGACGCTCATGGACAAGCACAACGTGCACGTCTTCCGTCTCTCTCTCGACCAGAGGGTGTTCACCATGGACGAAGGTTTCAGCCGCCCAGAGGTGTGGTACCGGGACCCCCCGTCGAGCGTTGCAGCGGTCTCCGACCGTGTCCCGAAGAACGTCCGTGCCCCGAACAAGTACGAGGATTGACGTCGATGCGATGAGCGGTCGTTCAACCCCACGGCGCAGCGCGGTCTCTGCGGTACTCGGCGCGCTCGTCTGCGCCGCCCTGCTGGGCGGCGTGGTATCGCCCGCGTGGGCGGCGGAGCCGGGCGTCGGTGACGGCTCGTCGTGGCCCATGGGCGGGTTCGCGGTGGGCGACGGGGTCGAGGCGCTCGTCGACGAGCGTTCGGGTGCGGTCTCGTTCGCGTTGGCGGCCGGTGGCATGTCGCTGGGGTGGGATGCCCGCCTGGCGGGCGTGGACCGGCACGGGTTCGGTAGGGGATGGTCGGTCGCGGGCATCGGGTTCGTCGACGTCGTGGGTGGCGTGCGCGTGTTCCCGGCGAGCGGCGGGGTCTACCCGGTCGACGCGAGCGTGCCATCAGGGCTGTCAGGCTATGCGCTGAAGGATCTGCGGTTCGAGCACGTGCCGGGCGTGCTGCCGGCCCGCGCGGACGGGTTGGCCGGCGAGCGGGCGTACGCGTTCCGGCTGATCGAGCTGGGCGGCACCGTGTCGTACTTCGACGCCGCGGGCGATCCGGTCGCCCGGATCGATGCGTTCGGCAATCGCGCCGATTGGCAGTGGGCGCCCGGTGGTTCGCACCAGCTGACCACCGTCGTCACCGACGTGGGCGTGGTGACCGCATTGGACTGGTCGGATCCGGCCAGGGTCGAGGTGTCCACGCGCGCCGGGTCCGGGCCGGCAACGGTCTCGGTCGTCGAGCTGGACGGCGGCCGGGTCGCTGGCGTCGTGGATGCGGCGGGCGCTCGCACCCTGGTGGGCTACACGGCGGCCGGACTGGTGTCGCGCCTGAGCGTGGCCACGGGTGCGGTGACGGAGGTCTCGTGGCAGCCGCTCGCCGACGGCTCGGTCGCGGCGGACCGGGTGCGGATCGTCGACCCGCGCACGGGTGAGGTGTTCAGCGAGCGGGTCTGGGAGCCTGCGGCCGGGTCGGCGTCGGGGTGGCCGGCCGTGCACGACGCGCAGGCCGGCGCGGCGGCAGCCGCGGGCGAAGCGGTGTTCTCGACGGTCGTCTCCGACGGGGTGACCCGGATCGTGTCGGAGTACTCCGATCGGCAGACCCTGAGGGGGCGGAAGGTCGTGGCATCGGATGCCTCGGGCGAGCGCGTGCTGCAGGAGCAGTCGTTCGAGTATCCGAACGACGATGGCGGCGGGCTGCCGGCCCACTCGGACCGGCCCGGGCGCGCCGTGTTCACGCACTGGAACGTGGAGGGCGGGTCGCGGGTGCGCGGCCACGACGGCACGAGCTATGCGTACGACGCGCAGAACCGGCTCGTGGCCGAGACGACCGCGACCGGGGAAACCATCAGCAGCGGGTACTGGGCGACCGGGCAGCGTCGGCAGCTCACCGCGCTCGACCCCGCCACCGGGGCCGAGCGAGAGACCCGGTTCACCTGGGACGGGACTGCGCTGCTCATGGAGACGCATACCACCGACGCCACGGGCGCGGGCGCGGGCGCGGGCGAGACGAGCAGGACCGCCGCCTCCTACCTGTCCGGACTGATGCGGCACGCGCGCACCACCACGAAAGCCGCCGAGGCGGCCACCGCGTATTACGGGCACGACCGGCACGGCAATGTCACCGAACTCACCGACTCCCGCGGCGCCGTGAGCGCGAGATACGGCTACGACGATTACGGCGCGAGCCTGCCGCAGCCCGGTGACGCCGGAGCTCAGGCGTCCGCGGCAGCGCTGGTCGGCGATGCCGCTCACCAACCCTTCGGCTACGCGGGCGAGTACACCAACCCGACCGGCACCCAGCACCTGCAGGTCCGCAGTTACGACCCCGGCACCCGCCGATTCCAGCAGCTCGACCTCGCCGATCAGCACAACCCGTACTGGTACGGCAATGCCAACCCCATCACCCACATCGACCCCAGCGGGCAGACCGCGAAGCTGGACTGGCTGGCGCCGACGCTCGCGGGCATCGGGCTCGCGCTGTCGCTCATCGGTGTGGGTGCGGCTGCGTACGCCGCCGGTGCCGCCACTGCGGCGGCGATCATGGCGGCAGGCAACTGGGGAACCGTCGCGCTCGGAACCAAGCTCGCGCTGGGGGCGACCTTCGCACTCGCCGCGGCCGACACGACGCTCACCACCGTGCTCGCGGTCGACGAACTCGCCACCGACATCGTCGACGACGACCTCGCGCTCACCCTCGGCATCGTCGGGGGCGTGCTCGGCGCCGGAGGCCTGGCCCTCGGCTTCCTGAGCAAGGTGAGGAGCGCGAAACCGGTTGCCACAGCAGCGACGGGTGCCGGGAGCGGCGAAGCGAGCTCGGGCACGCGGCTCCTCGAGCCCGAGGGTGGGAACTCCCTCGTGACGTCGTCCCAGCCCATCTCGTCGTCCCAGCCCATCTCGCGGCAGCAACCCGTTCGGACCATCGTCGTCCCGCCGAAACCAGTACGGGAGGAACCGCCGGAGTTCGTCGAGAGGTTGCGGCAGCAGGGGCACGGGTTCTCGAAAGACCTGACCGGGCTCGAGTCGTACCAGACGCGGAAGTTCGAGCTCGAATTCCACATGTGGTTCTCGGGCAGGATGCTCGATTGGGTGCGGGACGCCATGGTCTTCGCTCAGTGGTGTGCTCGAAAATGGATCGGCTACCAGATCCCGCTCCTCGAGCACCACGTCGTGACCGTCGTACGACTGGACAAAGCGATGATGCTGCGAACTGCCAGGGGGAACCTCGCGACCACGCGCATCCATTTCCTGGTCTACCGTGCCGCAAGTACGAGCGAAGGCCAGTACGCCGATCGTCTGTACCTGACCGACCACGTATGGCCACGCGTTCAAATGCTCTCCCACTGGGCGGGCGACAAGAAATACTATTACAAGGGAGCGTGCTCCTTGCAGCACAAGAAGTACTGGTGACTGCGCCTCACGCTCCCGGCGCACGCCCCTTCCACGGGTCGTAGTCGATCTCGAGCGGCGCCTGCTCGGGGCGATCGGCCTCGGGTACGTGTTCGAGGTTCACGCGAACCCGATACCAGAGCGAGCTCGAGCCGCGCATACCGTCGACGAGCACGTCGGCCGGTCGTAGATGCTCCACGACGCCGCCGTGCCGAGCCTTCCAGCGTTCGAACCCCGCGAGCGCCTCGTCCTTCGTCTCGGCACGCGCGATCTCGATGACGGGCAGCTCGCGCTCGTCGCGCTCGACCGGTCCGAGGTCGGCCGCGAGTGCGAGCAGCGAGTCGAGCCCGCCGGCCGCGTCGTCGATGCCCGTCATGGGGTCGCCGAGCTCGGCGAAGCGGTCGAGCACGGTCGCGACCGTGAACTCCTCGGGGCGGCGGAGCCGCAGTTCGTCCCAGCCGAGCGGGGTCGACACGCGCGCGTCGGGCCGCGGACGCACCGAGTAGGCCGAGGCCACGGTGCGGTCCTTCGCGTTCTGGTTGAAGTCGACGAAGACGCGTTCGCCACGCTGCTCCTTCCACCAGCGTGCCGTCGCGAGGTCGGGTGCCCGGGTCGCGACCTCGCGCGCGATCGTCTCCGCCGCGAGCCGCACGTCGGGGAACTCCCAGCGCGGCTCGAGCCTGACGAGCAGATGGATGCCCCGTGAGCCCGACGTCTTCGGCCAGCCCACGAGCCCGTGGTCGGCGAGGACCTCGCGCACCACGAACGCCACGTCGACGAGCTGCGCCCACTCGACGCCCGGCATGGGGTCGAGGTCGACGCGCAGCTCGTCGGGGTGGTCGAGGTCGGATGCTTGAACCGGGTGCGGGTTCAGGTCGATGCATCCGAGGTTCACGACCCACGCGAGCGCCGCCGCGTCCCGCACGACGACCTCTTCGGCCGACGTGCCCCGCGCGTAGTGCAGCGTGGCGGTGTCGATCCAGTCGGGACGCTTGTCGGGGGCGCGCTTCTGGAAGAACGCCTCCTTGTCGATGCCCTTCACGAAGCGCTTGAGCACCATCGGCCGGCCGCCCGCGCCGCGCAGCGCGCCGTCGGCCACCGCGAGGTAGTAGCGGATGAGATCGAGCTTCGTCAGCCCCGGCTCGGGGAACACCACCTTGTCGGGGTGGCTCACGCGCACCTCGCGGCCGCCGACCTCCAGCGTTTCGGACTCCCGCGCCGCGCTCACGCGCCCACCCTACGCCCGGGCCGCGAGCCGGCGCGAGGTCCATCGGTCGACGAGCACCCACGGGTCGTCGACGCCCGCGCTGAGCTCGGCGGTCAGCGCGAGCAGCTCGTCGTGCAGCCGGAACCACTCGGTGCGCGGGAACCGGTGCGCCGCGAACTGCGCATGCCGGCGTCGCTCGACGAGCCGGTCGCCGCGCTCGAACGCCAGCACCTCCTCGACCGGGAGAGCGGAGAGCCGGCGCCGCGCGTTGCCCGTCGTGCCGATCTTCACCTGATCGCGCCAGCGCACGTAGTAGACGACGTCGACACGGAGGTCGCCGAGTGCGAGCAGCTCGGCGTCGGGCACGTCGCCTGCGCGCCACTCGCAGCGCGCACAGATCCAGCCGGAGGGGTAGCGCACGCCGACCCGATGCCCGCACGCGACGCACGCCGCCGGCAGCAGATCGGTGACACCGACCGCCCGTTCGACCCAGTCGTGCGCCGCCGCGAGGTGCAGCCCGCACAGCGGCACCGGTGCGCCCGGCTCCGCCGGCCGCCCGCACGGTCCGCCTGCCGGGCCCGCGCCGACACACCCCTCACCCACAGCGGCACCCTACGCCGCACCACCGACGAGGCATCCGCCCGCTCGTGTCGCCCATGTCGACCCCGTCCGCCGGAGGCCCCGGCCCGCAGCGCGACATGGCGTCGCGGGGTCGCGCGGGTGCACCTCGTGCTCCGGGTGATGCGGGCGTTTGCGCGACACGGCGGCCGGGGCATCCGTGCCTCGTTGGATGACGCCAGATGACCTCGAATCTCGCCGTATGACCGCGCATCAACCCGTGTGACGGCGCCGGTCGCGCCCCGAGCGACGCATTCGTAACGTCGCCTGAGGGAGGTTCCGCGCATGTCTCGACTCATCATCGGCGCCATGGTGCGCACCGTGGGCGCCTACCCGTCGGGATGGCGGGTCGACGGCGCGCACCGCGATCCGCGCGATGACGCCGCCGCGCTCCGACGCACGGCAGAGATCGCCGAGGCGGCACGCCTCGACTACCTCTTCTTCGGCGACTGGCTCGCGACCGGCCCCGAGCTCGAGCACCGCGAGCCGCATCTCGTCGCGCGCATCGACCCGCTCTCGGCGATCACCTACCTCTCCGCGCTCACGAGCCGCATCGGCCTCATCGCGACCGCGAACACGACCTACGCCGACCCGTACGCCCTCGCCAGGGCCACCGCCTCGATCGACCTGCTCTCGGGCGGCCGTGCCGGGCTGAACCTCGTCGCGGGCGCCGACCCCGAGTCCGACGCCAACCACGGGCGCGACGTTCGCGAGCCGGCCGACACGCGATACGACCGCGCCGCCGAGTTCGAGACCGTCCTGCGCCGACTCTGGGACTCCTTCGAGGACGACGCGATCGTGGCCGACGCCGAGACCGGGCGCTACCTCGACCCGCGCAAGCTGCACCCGACCCGGTTCCAGGGCGCGCACGTGCGCGTCGCCGGCCCGCTGAACGTCGCCCGCCCGGTGCAGGGCCACCTGCCGATCGTGCACTCGGGCACGTCGCCCCGGGCCCGCCTGTTCGCGGCCCGCAGCGCGGACGTCGCGCTGGTCGCCGTGCCGGGCATCGGCCGCGCGGCCGAGCTGCGCGAGGAGCTCCGAGCGCTCGCGTTCGAGTCCGGGCGCGACGACCGCACGCTCAAGGTCGTCGCGCCGGTGCTGCCGGTCGTCGGCGAGACCCGCGAGCACGCGCAGTCGATCGCGGATCGGCTCACCGAGCTGGTCACGGTCGCCGAGGACTGGCCGGATGCCCCGCCGCCGGGGTTCCCCTCGGAACGCTCGCTCGCACATCTCGCCGGGCTCGTCGGCATCGGCCTCGAGGGATTCCGGCCCGACGACCCGGTCTCGCCCGGCCTGCTGGCGGCATGCTCGCCGCTCGGCGTCGAGCTCGCGGCGCTCGTCGCCGAGCGCACCGGACGCGTCGTCGGCAGCGACGCACCCCCGACCTTCCGGCATCTCGTCGTGACCGCGACCGTGCACGCCTCCATGATCGTCGGGACGTCCGAGGAGATCGCGGCCGAGTTCGCGGCCTGGGCCGACGCCGGGGCCGTCGACGGGTTCAACGTGCTGTCGGCGACCCAGCCGGACCAGTTCGCGGCGTTCGCGACCGGAGTCGTCCCCGAGCTGCAGCGGCTCGGCGTCTTCCCGCGTGAGTACGAGGGCAGCACGCTGCGCGACCACCTCGGGCTCGAGCGGCCCGCGAACGTGCACAGCGCCTCGCGTCTGCTCGTGGAGTAGCGAGGGGTGCGAGTCCGCTCGTTCTGGGACTGTTGTGAACGCGGTCCGAATGGATAAGGTTCGAGACGGACAGAAGCGCTCCATTTCGTTCGCGTGCTTCGCGGTCCACGATCGGGAAGGGTGGGCCATGCGCGCACGGGTTCGGCGGATCACGACGGCGGTGTCGGCGGGGGCTGCGGCGGCGACCGCCGCAGCACTGCTCTGGGGCGGCGCGCCCGCGCTCGCCGACGAGGGCGGTGCGCCCGGGGCGGCCGCGGCCGTGGCATCCGTCCCCGTCTACGCCGGGGCCGTCCAGCACGAGGACGGATCGAGCATCTTCCTGCCGCTCGTCGACGTCGAGGTCGCCGGCAAGACACTGCGCATGATGCTCGACACGGGCTCGCAGGGCCTCGTCGTCTATCCCGGCGCGCTCGACGACGCACCGGGCGACCTGACCACGACCGACGCCGTCGCGGACCTGCACTACGACGGTGCCAACATCGACGGGTATATCGCCCTCGCCGACGTCACCGTCGGCGGGGTCACCTCGACCGCGCCGGTGTCGTTCGCGCTCGCCGACACCTGCGACCCCGCACGCTGCCTCGGCGGCGAAGGCGTCTACGGCATCATCGGCGTGAGCCAGGGCTACGACGACTACACCGCCTCCGACGGCACCGAGTACGTCTGGTACTCGCCGCTCGCGCAGCTGCCCGAGCCCGCCTCGCTCGGATACACCCTGCGATTCGACTCGCCCGGCACGACCGATGGCGAGCACATCGGCACGCTCGAGCTCGGCACCCCCACGCTCGCGGGCGAGGGCGTCACGACCTTCCACGCCGAGGCGACCGGCGCGCAGTACCCGAACGGGCAGGCGATCTACGCCAAAGAGGTGCGCATGTGCTGGACGATCGCGGGCGTCCCGGGCTGCCACGCCACGGTGCTCGACTCGGGCGAGTACTCGTCGGTGCTCCTCGGCAGCCAGTTCCAGCCCTTCGCGCGCCACGAGCCGAACCCGGCCCCCTGGCCGGGCGTGCCCACCGTGAGCTACTACGGGCCGCTGCAGCCCGGCACCGCGGTGGCGTTCGGCGCCCCCGACGCCGGCGAACCGTTCTGGACGCGAACCGTCGGCCCGGCCTATCGCGCCATGGGTCTCTTCGAGGACTCCACCGGCGCGCAGGGGTTCAACACCGGCAACCTCTTCTTCATCGGCCGCTCGGTCGGCTTCGACCGCACCGACGGCCGGATCTTCGTCGGGCCCGTCACCGGCCTGCCCGTGCACCCGGAGCGCGTCGAGGCATCCGCCGTCGACCGCCGCCTCTCGGTGGCCTGGCAGCCCTCGGCCGGCGACCACGCAGTCGAGTCGTACGTCGTGCGCCTGCGCACCGCGGAGGGCCGGACGGTCGCCGAGCAGACGGTGCCGGCCGACGCCCGCGCCACGACGTTCGAAGGCCTGCACGACGGTACGACCTACCGCGCCGACGTGGCGGCCGCGAACCCCAGGGGCGTCGGTGCCTGGACGACCTCGACCGACGTCCACATCGGGCCGCGGCACGGGCACGAGCACGAGCACGAGCACGCGCACCCCGCGCGACTGCCCGATACCGGGCCTGGCGCGGTCGGGGCGCTCGGGGCGATGGCGGCACTGCTCGCCGCGGGGGCCGTGCTCGTGCTCGGCGCCGCTGCGCGCCGCCGCTCGGTCCGCTAAGGCGCGAGCGAGCACGACTCGCTCGAGGCGAACCGGTGGCGAGACACACGCGCCCGCCGGGCGCGGAGGGCTGGAGTCGACCCCGACGGCACATCGGCGAATGCCAGGGGCCCTCGGGCCGTGGACCGGATCGGCCAACGTTCTCGTCGCGTCGGCCGAGTAGCGAGCGCCGGTGAGCGGCCCGTCGGCCGAGGCGTGAACGACGCGCGAACGAGAGATGTCCAGCCGTCCTCGATACGATGTCGAACCATGCGCTCTCGCCCCATCGCGTCCGTCGCCATCGCCGCCTCCGCCGTCGTCGCCCTCACCCTCACCGGCTGCGCCGTGAACGAGCAGGGCGACGCCGAGAGCGATCTCGCCGGAACGCTCGACGGCGCAGGGTCCTCGGCGCAGGGCGCCGCGCAGGACGCGTGGATCGCGGGCTTCCAACGCGCGAACGCGAGCGTGACCGTGAACTACGACCCCGCCGGCTCGGGAGCCGGTCGCGAGCAGTTCCTGGTCGGCGCGGTCGGCTTCGCGGGCAGCGACGCCGCGCTCAGCCTCGACGAGCTCGACGGTGAGCTCGTGCGCTGCGAGCCCGGCGCGGGCGCGGTCGATCTGCCCGTGTACCTCTCGCCCATCGTGCTCGCGTTCAACGTCGACGGGGTCGACGACCTCGCGCTCGATGCATCCGTCGTCGCCCGGATCTTCAGCGGCGAGCTGACCCGCTGGGACGACCCGGCGATCGCCGAACTCAACCCTGCCGCGGACCTGCCCGACGCGGCGATCACCGCGGTGCACCGCTCCGACGACTCGGGCACCACTGAGAACTTCACCGACTACCTCGCCGAGGCGGCCGGCTCCGACTGGCCGTGGCCGGCCGACGACGCCTTCCCCGGCCAGGGTGAAGCGGCGCAGGGCAACTCGGGAATCGCCGCGGTCATCCGCGACGGGCGCAACGTCATCGGATACCTGGACGCCTCGCGCGCGGCCGAGTTCGACGTCGCCGATCTCATCGTCGGCGGCGAGCCCGTGGCGCCGACCGCCGAGGCCGCCGCGGCGGCGGTCGACGGCTCGCCCATCGAGGCGGGCCGAGCCGACGACGACCTCGTCGTCGATCTCGCGCGCGACAGCACCGAGGCCGGGGTCTACCCGCTCGTGCTCGTGAGCTACCTCATCGCGTGCCGCACATACACCGACGCCGCGGAAGGCGAGCTCGTGCGGGCGTACCTCGAGTGGGTCGCGAGCGCGGAGGGGCAGGAGGCGGCGGCCCGCGACGCCGGCTCGGCGCCGATCTCGCCCCAGCTGCGCGAGCGCGTGCAGCAGGTCGTCGCCGGGATCTCCTGAGCGCTCCGGTCGCCGAGGCCCGTGTCTACACTGGACGGGTCGAAGGAGGAGGGGTCATGCGTCCGCTCAGTGAAGACGAGATCCGTGCGTCGTTCGTGAACGGCACGGACGCCGAGCTCGGCCAACTCGAGCTGCCGCTCGAGCACCTGCTGGTCGAGTGGGACGAGATCGATGCGCTCGCCTGGCGCGATCAGCGTTTCCGGCAGCGCGGATATCTCGTCACCATGATCGACGACGAACCCGTCGGGCTCGTGCTGCGCGCCACCGAGCCGCCCGCATCGCGTCACCGCGCCGCGATGTGCAACCTCTGCCACACCCAGCAGCCCGCGAACCAGGTCAGCATGTTCTCGGCCCGCCGGGCGGGCCTCGCCGGGGAGCGGGGCGACTCGGTCGGCACCTATCTCTGCAGCGATCTGTCCTGCCAAGAGAACGTGCGGCTGCACGCGCCGCTGGCTCCCGCCGAGGTGCGTGCGAGCTCGGAGCGGCGCATCGACGGCCTCCGCCGCCGCACGCGCGCGTTCGTCGAGGGCGTCCTCCAGCTCGCCTGACCCGCCCGGCCAGGCCGGGCGGCCCGGCCCGCCTGGCCCGGCCCGCCTGGCCCGGCCCGGCGCCCGGCCCGGCCGCCCGGCCCGCCCGGCCTGGCCCGGCCCGGCCTGGCCCGGCCCTCGAGTGATGACGAAATGGCTCGAGTGATGACGAAACGAGGGGGCGTTCGACCCATTTCGTCATCACTCGGCGGATGGGTCAGGGGTCGACCGGGAGGAGGGTCGCACGCTTCGCGGTGCGGCCGTCGCCCGACGAGCGGCCGGTCAATCGGCGGCCGATCCAGGGCAGCACGAACTCGCGGTAGTACGCGGCCGTGTTGCGGCTGCGTGGTCCCGCGGGCGCGGCCGCGACCTCTTCGACACCCCACTCCGGCGGCACGGGCACCCCGATCGCGGTGAGCACGTTGCTCGCGACGCGGGTGTGCCCGAGCGAGTTCAGGTGCAGCTTGTCGGGCGACCAATAGCGGATGTCTCGGAGGCCGCGGTCGTTGAAGTTGTCGACGAAGGTCACGCCGTCGAGCTCCGCGAGGTCGAGCAGGGCGGCAGTGAGCCGGGCGCCGCGGGCGTCGAACACGCGCCCGAGCGGCAGATGGTCGGTCGGGTTCGCGCCGCTCAGCATGAGCACGTGGATGCCCTCGTCGCGGATGCGGTGCACCGCGGTGCGGAACAGCCCGGCCACACGCTCCTCGGGCATGCGCGGGCGAAGCATGTCGTTGCCGCCCCCGTTGAAGCTGATCACGTCCGGCCGCAGGGCGATCGCGACCTCGAGCTGCTCCTCGACGATCGGGCTGAGCTTCCGGCCGCGGATCGCGAGGTTCGCGTACCCGATCGGCTCCCGCGCGGCGCGCGCGAGCGCGAGGGCGACGAAGTCGGCCCAGCCACGCGCCGAGCCGTCGGGCAGCTCGTCGCCGACCCCCTCGGTGAAGCTGTCGCCGATCGCGGCGTACGTGTGGAACATGGGCTCCACGCTAGCGGCAGCGGATCATGAACCGCTGGCGTGCTCGAGCTCGCAGTCGCCGCCGGGGTAGAGCAGTGTCTCGTGCCCGTCGTCGAACCGTACGAAGTAGGGCGGGCCGCCGTCGGAGCCGCGCACCTCGAGCACCTCCCCGTGCCGGTCGGCCTGCCCGACCTGCTTGCTGTGGATGACCAGACGATCCCCGACCGTTGCGCGCATGGAAGCCCCTTCGCTCGCGACCAGGGTACGCCGCGCCCGCCCCGCGGTCACCCCGTCTGGTGTTCCCAATTCAGGAACGGCGGGCGCTTCTGCGGCGTGTCGGCGCACGACACGCCGCGGGTGCGCAGGGGATTCCTGAGCAAGGAATCGGGGTGGGTGGGGGCGCGGGCGGGGCGCGGCCGGGTGCGCGGGCGGGCGGGGCCGGGCGGCGGGGCGTACTGGGGTGGGGCGGGGCCGACCGGATGCCCCGCGGGGCACGCCCCGAGGTCAGCGTGGTTCGGAGTCCTTGTTCAGGAATTTCGGGTGTGTGTGCGGTGTGTCGGCGTGCGACACGCCGCGGGTATGCAGGGGATTCCTGAGCAAGCGATCGGGGTGGGTGGGGCAGTGGGGGCGGGCAGCGGGGCGAGCAGCGGGGCGAGGTCGGGCGAGATCGGGGCCGGGCAGCGGCGGGGCCGGGGATAGGGCAGCGGGGGCGGGCAGCGGGCGGGCAGCGGGCGAGCAGCGGGGCGAGGTCGGGCGAGATCGGGGCCGGGCACCGGCGGGGCCGGGGGTCGGGCACCGGTCGGGCGGGGGGCGGGCAGCGGGCCGGCGGGTCAGTCGACGGCGAGCAGCGCGGCCCAGAGGTCGGCGCGGGCGTGGAAGCCCGAGAGGTCGCGGCCGAGCAGGCGCTCGGCGAGCCCGATGCGGCTGCGCACGGTGTGGCGGTGCACGCCGAGCGCCTGGGCGGTCGCGTCGAACTGGCCGCCGTGTTCGAGCCAGGTGCGCGTGGTCGCGATCAGCGTCGTGCCGTTCGCGGTGTCGTGGTCGGCGAGCGGCGCGAGGGTTGCGCGCGCCACGGCGCGCGCGTCGGTGCGGGCGAGGAAGGCGAGCACGCCCTGTCGGCTGATCTCCTCGAATGCGATGACGGATGCACCTTGCTCACGAGCCCGTTCGAGGGCGCGCAGCGCCTGCTCGTGCGCGCCGCGGGCCGCGCCGCCGCCGAGCTCGGCGACCTCGTCGGAGACGCCCACTGCGACACCGAACTCGCGCGCCAGCTCGTCCGCGAGCCCCGCGTCGGCGGGCTCGGCGAGCAGCACGACGGTGTCGTCGTCGCGCCCGAAGAACAGTCGCCCGGCGCGCTCGTCGACGCGCAGCTCGAGCAGCTCGACGAGCCGGTCGGCGTGCTCGGAGGGCACGTCGGCGACCGCGACCCGCATGGGCGGCTCGGGAAGCGCGCCCCACATCTCGGCGGCGACGCCCGCGGCGAGGTCGAGGTCGCCCGCGAGGATCGATCTGAGCAGGCCCGATCGCAGGTGCCCGCGCGCGCGGTCGAGATCACGGTTCTGCTCGAGCGCGAGCCCGGCGAGGGCGATCACGGCGGTCACCACCTCGCGGCCCGCCTGGTCGAGCTCGGGGGAGTCGCCGATGGCGAGCACGCCGCGGAGCGCGCCGCCCGCGCCGAGGGTCTGCAGCGTGACGCGGTGCGGGGTGCCGACGGCGGCGCCGGCCTCGACCGTGCGGCTCGCGCGCTGGCCACGCCTGAGCATCGTGCGCGCCTCGCCGACGACCTCGCCGAGCGCGGGCTGGGCGAGGCCGCCGGCGGGCGCCTCGCGGTCGAGCCCGCCCGCGGCGTCGACGAGTCCGACCCATGCGCCGAGCCGGTGCGACAGCTCGGCGAGTGTCGCCCCGAGTCCGTCGGGCCGCAGCGCGGCGAGTGAGATGGCACGCTGCGCCTGCAGCGCCCAGGCCTGGCGGGCGTTCGCGTCGGCGGTGTTGAGGTCGGCGACCGTGCGGGCGACGCGGATGAACGGGACGCGGTAGGGCACCTCGAAGAGTGGCAGCCCGTGCCGCGTGCAGGCCTCGATGAGGACCGCCGGTGTGCCGTCGCGGACCACCTCGGTGCCGAACCCCAGCGCGGCGATGCCCGCGTCGCGGAGTCGAGCGACGTAGTCGCCGAACCGCTCGGGGTCGTCGTTGCCGGAGTCGGCGCCGAACTGGGTGCCGGTGGTGAGCAGCACGTGCCCGGGGTCGAGGAAGGGCGCGGGGTCGACGAGGTCTGACGAGTGCGCCCAGGGCACGGGGGCGTCGAGCGCGCCGGACGGCAGGACCGACTCCTCGACGAGGAGGCGGAGTCCGAGCTCCTCGCGAGCGAGCAGTGTGCGAACGGTGGGTGGCATCGAGGGACCCCTATGTACAGCGTGTCCAGCGGGATGCTTCCGAGTGTACACACGGGAGGCGCACGACCGACCATGCGCTGCCTAGCATGGCCGCCAGACGCCCACTCACGAGCAGGAGCAGCCATGACCCTCGTCGACACCCAGGCCAGCGACACCCAGGCCAGCCACACCGAGGCCACCGACACCAAGGCCACGGTGACCGGCGGACCCGGCCTCCCGCAGGAGCGCCGGCTCGTCACCGCGATCCCCGGGCCGCGCTCGCAGGAGCTCATGCGCCGCAAGGCCGAGGCCGTCGCGGCCGGCGTCGGCGCCGCGCTGCCGATCTCGGTCGTCGCCGCGGGTGGCGGCGTCATCGTCGACGCCGACGGCAACTCGCTCATCGACCTCAGCTCGGGCATCGCCGTCACGGGCGTCGGCAACGCCAACCCGCGCGTCGTCGAGGCGGTCACGGCGCAGCTCAACGCCTTCACGCACACGTGCTTCACGGTCGCGCCCTACGAGTCGTACGTCGCCGTCGCCGAGAAGCTCAACGAGCTCACGCCCGGCGACCACGTGAAGCGCACGGCGCTCTTCAACTCGGGCGCCGAGGCCGTCGAGAACGCCGTCAAGATCGCCCGGCACTTCACCAAGAAGCAGGCCGTCGTCGCCTTCGACCACGCCTACCACGGGCGCACGAACCTCACGATGGGCCTCACGGCCAAGAACATCCCGTACAAGAGCGGCTTCGGTCCGTTCGCGCCCGAGATCTACCGCGCGCCGCTGTCGTATCCGTTCCGCGACGGCGGGCTGAGTGGGGCGGATGCCGCGGCCAAGGCCATCCTGCAGATCGAGAAGCAGGTGGGCGTCGAGAACCTCGCCGCGCTCATCATCGAGCCGATCCAGGGTGAGGGCGGCTTCATCGTGCCCGCGCCGGGCTACCTGTCGGCGCTCGCCGACTGGGCGAAGGCGAACGGCGTCGTGTTCATCGCCGACGAGGTGCAGACGGGCTTCGCCCGCACGGGCGCCTGGTTCGCGGTCGACCACGAGGGCGTCGTGCCCGACCTCGTCGTCACGGCCAAGGGCATCGCGGGCGGCCTGCCGCTCTCGGCGGTCACGGGTCGCGCCGACATCATGGACTCCGCCATGTCGGGCGGGCTCGGCGGCACCTACGCCGGCAGCCCGATCGCCTCGGCCGCGGCCCTCGCGGCGATCGAGGCCTACGAGGAGGACGGGCTCATCGAGCGCGCCCAGCAGATCGGCGCCGTGCTGCTCGGCCGCCTCAACGCCCTGCGCACGGCCGACCCCCGCATCGGCGACGTCCGCGGCCGCGGAGCGATGGTCGCGATCGAGCTCGTCGACCCGGCGACCGGTGCGCCCGACGCGAAGCTCACGTCGGAGGTCGCGGCGTACGCCCACGCCAACGGCGTGGTGCTGCTCACCTGCGGCACGTACGGCAATGTGATCCGGTTCCTGCCGCCCCTGACGATCAGCGACGAGCTCCTCATCGACGGGCTCTCGGTCATCGCCGAGGGACTCACGCGCGCATGAACCCGCTCGTCGACGACGTGGTCGGCGCGCAGCACCGGGCAACGGCGGCGTCCGAGGCATCCGCGGCGTCCCGGGCAACGGCGGCGCCCGAGGCATCTGTGCCGTCCGAGGCATCCGTCACCGCTGCGCCTGCCGTCGCGCCCGAGGCGACCCCGCTGGTCGACGCCCGCGCGCAGCTGACCGAGGCGGTGCAGCTGCTCGGATACTCCGACGGCCTGCACGCGATGCTCGCGACCCCGCGTCGCGAGCTGAGCGTCGCGGTGCCGCTGCGCCTCGACTCGGGGGAGAGCCGGCTGTATCTCGGCTACCGCGTGCAGCACAACTTCTCGCGCGGCCCCGCGAAGGGCGGCCTCCGCTACGCGCCGAACGTGCACCTCGACGAGGTGCGCGCGCTCGCCATGTGGATGACCTGGAAGTGCGCCCTGATCGACGTGCCGTACGGCGGCGCGAAGGGCGGGCTCGCCATCGACCCGCGCGCGCACTCGACCGCCGAGCTCGAGCGTGTGACCCGCCGCTACACGAGCGAGATCCTGCCCATCATCGGGCCCGAGCGCGACATCCCGGCCCCCGACATCGGTACCGACGAGCAGACCATGGCCTGGATCATGGACACCTACTCGGTGAACTCCGGGTACACCGTGCCCGGCATCGTCACGGGCAAGCCGATCTCGCTCGGCGGGTCGCTCGGGCGCGCGAGCGCCACGAGCCGCGGTGTCACGCACATCGCGCTCGCCGCGCTGCGGCATGCCGGACTCGACCCGGCGCGGTCGACCGCCGCGGTGCAGGGCTTCGGCAAGGTCGGCGCCGATACGGCGCGGTTCCTCGCCGAGGCCGGGGTGCAGGTGACCGCGGTCAGCGACCAGTTCGGCGCGGTCGCGAACGACCGCGGCCTCGACGTCGAAGCGCTCATCGACCACGTGCGCGCCACCGGATCGGTCACGGGCTTCACCGGCGGCGATGCGCTCGACCGCGACGCGGTGCTCACCCACGACGTCGATCTGCTCGTGCCGGCCGCGGTCGAGGGCGTCATCCACGAGGGCAACGCCGGCGCGATCCAGGCCGGCGTGATCGTTGAGGGCGCGAACGGCCCGACCACGCCCGCGGCCGACCGGGTGCTGCGTGAGCGGGGTGTGCTCGTCGTGCCCGACATCCTCGCGAACGCCGGCGGCGTCATCGTGTCCTACTTCGAGTGGGTGCAGGCCAATCAGGCCTACTGGTGGCGGGCCGACGAGGTCGAGAGCAGACTGGAGGAACGCATGCTGAACGCGTGGGAGCACGTGCTCGGTTACGCCGCCGCCCGTGACCTGTCGCTGCGCACGGCCGCGACGGCGCTCGCCGTCGAACGCGTCGCCGAAGCGCACCGGCTCCGCGGCCTGTACCCCTGAGTCCGACCCTCCCGCAAGCGCCCCGCCCGGGGCATCCGACCGTGTCACCCTCGAACATCGCCAGACTTCACACGTACCGTCCCCGAGAAGGAGCGAAATGACCACCGCAACGCAGGAATCCGCCGTCCTCGAGAAGGTCGCCACCGGCCTCTTCATCGGCGGCGAATGGGTGGACGCCGAAGGCGGCCGCACCTTGACCGTCTCCGACCCGGCGACCGGTGAGGTCATCAAGGAGATCGCGGATGCCTCGCCGGCCGACGGGATCCGCGCACTCGACGCCGCGGTCGCCGCCCAGGAGTCGTGGGCCGCGACGGCCCCGCGCGAACGCGGTGAACTGCTGCGCCGCGCGTTCGACGCGCTGCAGGCGCGCAAAGAGGAGTTCGCGCTCCTCATGACCATGGAGATGGGCAAGCCGCTCGCCGAGGCGCGCGGCGAGGTCGGGTACGGCGGCGAGTTCCTGCGCTGGTTCAGCGAGGAGGCCGTGCGCATCACGGGCCGTTACGGCCTGAACCCCGAGGGCACGGGCCGCATGGTCGTCTCGCAGCGCCCCGTCGGCCCGTCGTTCTTCATCACGCCGTGGAACTTCCCGCTCGCGATGGCGACCCGCAAGATCGCGCCCGCGCTCGCCGCCGGCTGCACGGTGGTCATCAAGCCCGCCGCGCTCACGCCGCTCACGACCATCGCGTTCGTCCAACTGCTCGAGGAGGTCGGCCTGCCGGCCGGTGTGGTGAACGTCGTCACGACGTCGAGCTCGTCGAAGCTCTCGGCCCCGATCATTGCCGACCCGCGGCTGCGCAAGCTGTCGTTCACCGGCTCGACCGAGGTCGGCCGCACCCTCATGCAGCAGGCCGCGCAGGGCATCCTCCGTACGTCGATGGAGCTCGGCGGCAACGCGCCGTTCGTGATCTTCGACGACGCCGACCTCGACGCGGCGGTCAACGGCGCGCTCGTGGCGAAGTTCCGCAATGTCGGGCAGGCGTGCACCGCGGCGAACCGGTTCATCGTGCACGAGGCCGTCGCCGAGGAGTTCGCGCGCCGGGTCGCCGAGCGCGTGCGCGACATGCGCGTCGGCCGCGGCACCGAAGACGGCGTCGCGATCGGCCCGCTCATCGACGACAAGGCCGTGGCCTCGACCGACGAGCTCGTGCAGGACGCGGTCTCGAAGGGCGCGACCGTGCTCGTCGGCGGCTCGCCCATCGACGGCACCGGCTCGTTCTACGCGCCGACGGTGCTCGGCGACGTGTCGTCGTCGGCGCGCCTGCTGAAGGAGGAGATCTTCGGGCCGGTGCTCGGCATCACGACCTTCACCGATGAGGACGAGGCCGTGCGGCTCGCGAACAACACCGAGTACGGGCTCATCTCGTACGTCTTCACGCGGGACCTCGAGCGCGGACACCGCATGATCGACCGCCTCGCGACGGGCATGATGGGCCTGAACACCGGGCTCGTGTCGAACGCGGCGGCGCCGTTCGGCGGCATCAAGCAATCGGGCATCGGCCGCGAGGGCGGCTTCGAGGGCATCCACGAGTACCTCGACACCAAGTACACCCTCATCCCGCTGGCGTAACCCCTTCGCCGAGTGATGTCGATCTGCGCCGAGTGTTGACGAAATCGCGGGTCTCGGGCGAAATTTCGTCATCACTCGGCGATATGAATGGACCAGGTATGGAACGCATCGACACGGACGTCGTGGTCGTGGGGGCCGGCGCAGCCGGCCTCACCGCCGCGACGAGGCTTCGCGCTGCGGGCAAGGCCGTCGTGGTGCTCGAAGCGCGAGACCGGGTCGGCGGCCGCCTCTGGACCGGCGACGTCGACGGGGCGACCCTCGAGATCGGCGGGCAATGGGTGTCGCCCGACCAGGACGCGCTCATCGAGACCCTCGACGACCTCGGCCTCGACACATACCCCCGCTACCGCGAGGGCGTAAACCTGTATCGCGGCCCCGACGGCGAGCTGCGCCGCTTCGAGGGCGACATCTTCCCCGTGCCCGAGGCGACCGAGCAGCAGATCGTCTCGCTCATCGACCGCCTCGATGCGCTCGTCGCCGAGATCGACCCCGACCGGCCGTGGGACCACCCCCGCGCCAAAGAGCTCGACGAGATCTCGTTCGCGCACTGGCTCGAGACGCAGACGGCCGACGAGGAGGCGCGCGAGAACATCGGCATGTTCATCGCGGGTGCGATGCTCACCAAGCCCGCGCACGCGTTCTCGGCGCTGCAGGCGCTGCTCATGGCGGCATCCGCCGGCTCGTTCTCACACCTCGTCGACGCCGACTTCATCCTCGACCGCCGGGTCGTCGGCGGCCTGCAGCAGGTGCCGATCCGGCTCGCCGAGCGGCTCGGCGACGCGGTGCGGCTCGGTCAGCCGGTCAGGACGCTGCGCTGGGCGGAGCGCGCCGAAGGGCGAGCGGATGCCTCGGACGGCACGGGTCGCGGACGCGTCGTCGCCGTGACCGACGACCTCGAGGTGCACGCCGCGCACGCCGTGCTCGCGATGCCCCCGATCCTGCTCAGCCGCATCTCGTACGAGCCCCCGCTGCCGCGCCGGCAGCAGCAGATGCACCAGCACCTCTCCATGGGCTTCGTCATCAAGGTGCACGCGGTCTACGACCGCGCGTTCTGGCGCGAGCAGGGACTCTCGGGCACCGCGTTCAGCCCGTACGAGCTCGTGCACGAGGCCTACGACAACACCAACCATGACGATCCGCGCGGCACGCTCGTCGGCTTCGTCGCCGACGAGGCCGCCGACGAGGTGTTCCGGCTCACGGCCGAAGAGCGCA